>NZ_JAABQC010000126.1 GCF_011391645.1 Rhodoferax sp.
GGCGCTTGCTTTTTCAGCCTTCCAGATTTCATCGAGGTTGGCAATCTCCTTTTGCAGGCTGGTGATTTCCTCGTTAATCAAATCGAGCCGTTTGCGCGAGGCCTCGTCCTTTTCTTTTTTGACCGCTTCGCGCTCGATCTGCAGCTGGATCAGGCGCCGGTCGAGCTTATCCATGACCTCAGGCTTGGAGTCCATCTCGATCTTCACTTTGGACGCCGCCTCGTCGATCAGGTCGATGGCCTTATCGGGCAGGAACCGGTCGGTGATGTAGCGGTGGCTCAATTCGGCGGCGGCCACGATGGCCGGGTCGGTGATGTCGACGTTGTGGTGTTTTTCGTAACGCTCTTTGAGGCCGCGCAGGATGGCGATGGTCGCTTCCACCGTGGGCTCGCCGACCAGAATTTTCTGGAACCGGCGCTCCAGCGCGGCGTCTTTCTCAATGTATTTGCGGTACTCGTCGAGCGTGGTCGCACCCACGCAGTGCAACTCGCCACGCGCCAGCGCGGGTTTCAGCATGTTGCCGGCGTCCATCGCGCCCTCGGCCTTGCCGGCACCGACCATGGTGTGCAACTCATCGATAAACACAATGGTCTGGCCTTCGTCCTTGGCCAGGTCTTTGAGCACGTTTTTCAGGCGCTCCTCGAACTCGCCTCGGAACTTGGCACCGGCCAACAGGGACGCCATGTCCAGGCTCAGCACACGTTTGCCCTTGAGCGACTCGGGCACCTCACCGGCCACGATGCGCTGCGCCAAGCCTTCCACAATCGCGGTCTTGCCAACGCCGGGCTCACCAATCAAGACCGGGTTGTTCTTGGTGCGGCGTTGCAGCACCTGAATGGCGCGGCGAATTTCGTCGTCGCGGCCAATCACCGGGTCGAGCTTGCCCTGGCGCGCGCGTTCGGTCAGATCCAGACAGTATTTTTTGAGCGACTCGCGCTGGTCTTCGGCGTCGGCGCTGTCCACGTTCTGGCCGCCGCGCACTGCCTCGATGGCGGCCTCCAGGCTCTTGCGCGTCAGGCCGTTGGCGCGTGCCATGTCACCCAGGGCGCCCTTGGCATCCGTCACCGCCAGCAAAAACAATTCGCTGGCAATGAACTGGTCACCACGCTTGAGCGCTTCCTTTTCGGTGGCCTGCAACAGCTTGGCCAGCTCGGGGTTGACCTGCACCTGGTCCTGGCCGGTCACTTGTGGCAGGCGTTTCACGGCGGCCTCGGCGGCGGTCAGCAAGCCCGCCACATTGACACCGGCGCGCTGCAACAGCGCTTTCGGGCCGTCAGCCTGCTTGAGCATGGCCACCAGCAGATGCACCGGCTCGATGTAGGCATGGTCCTGGCCCAGCGCCAGGCTTTGCGCGTCGCCCAGGGCTTCCTGGAATTTGGTGGTCAATTTATCTTGTCGCATGAGAGTTCCCTTCGAATTGGATTGTTCAGGAGATGAGGCCATTGCGGCGGCTTTCAAGCCTGCGCCTGCTACAGTTACCCATAATCTTGGTCAACTGGCGATCTCACCGCCGACCCATGTGAACACGCCGCCAGCCAACACCCGCCCTGCCAGCCCCCCGATTGACCACTACGAAAACTTTCCGGTGGCGTCCTTTTTGTGCCCGCCGCACCTGCGCCCGGCCATTGGCGCCATTTACCACTTTGCCCGCAGCGCCGATGACTTGGCCGACGAAGGTGATACCAGCGACGCAGCAAGGCTGGACGCGCTGGAGCGGTACCGGGCGGACCTGCTGGCTGTTGCCGGCGGCCAGGCGCACAGCGGCCAATGGCCACAGGTGTTCGAGCCGCTGCGCAAGGTACTGTGCGCCTTCAAGCTGCCCGTTCCCTTGCTGGCCGACCTGCTGGATGCCTTTGCGCAAGACGTGCGTTACACCGCAGACCAACGCCGCTACCGTGATGACGCGGAGCTGCTGGACTACTGCACACGCTCGGCCAACCCGGTGGGGCGCCTGCTGCTGCACCTGTATGGCGTCACCGACGCTGCGTCCCTGGCGCAGAGCGACCAGATTTGCAGCGCCTTGCAGCTCATTAACTTCTGGCAGGATGTGTCGGTGGACGTGGCACGCGGGCGCTGGTACCCTTCACAGCAGGCCATGGCCTTGCATGGCGTGCTGGATGCGGATCTGCAGCCTGGCAGCCAGAGTGACAACGCCAGGCAAATGATTGCCGCCTACGCCGCGCAAGCCCGCGCGCTAATGCAAGCCGGCGCGCCACTGGCCTGCCGCATCCCGGGGCGTGCCGGCTGGGAGCTGCGGCTGGTGGTGCAAGGCGGCCTGCGTATTCTGGACAAAATCGAGGCGCTCGACTTTGCCACCTGGCGCACCCGGCCCAAACTCACAGCCTGGGATGTGCCGGTGATGCTGTGGCGAGCCCTTGCGATGAAGAGCCATACCCGACCTGTTTAAACTCGGACGCAACTCACAAGCCGCCCATGACCCCCCAAGACTACGTCCAGCAAAAAGCCGCCGCCTCGGGCAGCAGCTTTTACTACGCTTTTTTATTTTTGCCAGCGCCCAAACGCGCTGCCATCACCGCTTTTTATGCCTTTTGCCGCGAAGTGGACGATGTGGTGGACGACATGGTGGACCCTGGCGTGGCCGCCACCAAGCTGCAATGGTGGCGCGCCGAGGTGGCACAGGCGTTTGCCGGCACGCCCAGCCACCCGGTGCTGCAGGCGCTGATGCCACTGGCGGCCGATTACCGGATCGAGCAGCGCCACCTGCAAGCCGTCATCGAAGGCTGCCAAATGGATCTGAACCAGACCCGATACCTCGACTTCGCGGGCCTGCAAAGTTATTGCCACCTGGTGGCAGGCGTGGTGGGTGAGGTGGCGGCGCAGATCTTTGGCCAGACCGATCCCAAAACCACCCAATATGCGCACGCCTTGGGGCAGGCGCTGCAACTCACCAACATCATTCGCGACGTTGGCGAAGACGCCCGGCGCGGCCGCATTTACCTGCCGGCGAGCGACCTGAAACAGTTCGGCGTGACGGCGCAGGAGATTCTGAACGGCACGTATTCAGACCGGTTTACCGCGCTGATGCGTTTTCAGGTCGAGCGCGCCCAGGGCAAGTACGACCAGGCTCTGGTGCTGCTGCCCGCAGCCGACTGCCGTGCCCAAAAACCGGGTCTGATGATGGCCAGCATTTACCGTGCCCTGCTGCGCGAGATCGAGCGCGACAACTTTGCCGTGCTGCACCAGCGCATCAGCCTGACACCGCTGCGCAAGTTCTGGCTGGCCTGGAAAGTGCAGGCGCTGGGCAGGCTGTGAGGGTTGCCATCATCGGCGCCGGCTGGGCCGGCATGGCTGCCGCCGTCAAGGCTACCGAGGACGGCCACCATGTCACCATTTTCGAAGCCGCTCATGCCATCGGTGGCCGCGCCAGAGCCCTGGCCGCCAAGCCCGCAAAGACCTTGCCGGACGGTTCGCTGGCCCCCCTCGACAATGGCCAGCACATCCTGATCGGGGCTTACACCGAAACCCTGGCACTGATGCGCCTGGTCGGCCTTTCGCCCGAAACCGCGCTGCTCAATCTGCCAATGACACTGCGCTTCCCTGACGGCCGAGGCCTGCAATTTGCCGCGTGGCCGACACCACTGGACGCGCTGGGCGGCATCCTGCAGGCGCGCGGCTGGACGCTGGCTGACAAGTGGTCGCTGCTGCGGGCGGCACTGGGCTGGCAATTCAGAGGATTTGCCTGTGCTGCCAGCCTGTCCGTGGCCGATCTGTGCCAGCGCCTGACGCCAAAAATCAAGGCCGAGCTGATCGACCCCTTGTGTGTCTCGGCGCTCAACACCCCGCCCGAACAAGCCAGCGCCCAGGTGTTTTTGCGCGTCATGCGTGACGCCCTGTTTGGCGTGCAGGCCGGCTCGCGCCTGCTGCTGCCTCGGGTCGACCTGAGCGCGTTGTTTCCTGACGCGGCGGCACGCTGGCTGCTTGAACGCGGCGGCCAGCTCAGGCTGGGCCAGCGCATTGACGCACTGCACAAACAAGCCCAGCAATGGCGGGTGCAGGCAGAACTGTTCGACGCGGTGCTGCTGGCCACCCCGGCACCCCATGCAGCGCAAATCCTCAGCACTGCGGACATGCCCGCGCCCCACGCAGAGCAGGTGCGGCACTGGGTCGAGTCCGCCCGGGCGCTGCAGCATGAAGCCATCGCCACGGTCTATGCCTGGGCCCCCCAAGCCAGTCTGCCAATCGCCATGCTGGCCTTGCGCAGCAGCACGCAGCACCCGGCCCAATTTGTCTTTGACCGCGGCCAACTGGGAGGTCCGGCGGGTCTGCTGGCTTTTGTGGTCAGCGCCGCGCGGGGCGAGCGCGCCACGCTGCAGGCGCAGGTGCTGGCGCAGGGCCTCGAACAACTCGGGCTGGCCTTGCAGGCGGTGCAAACGGTGGTGGAAAAACGTGCCACCTTTGCCTGCACCCCAGGCCTGCAGCGCCCACCGCCCACCATTGCGCCGGGCTTGCTGGCCTGTGGCGACTATGTGGCCGGTCCCTACCCCGCCACGCTGGAGGGCGCCGTGCGCAGTGGCCGCGCTGTGGTGGCTTTGTTGAACGGCGACGAAAATCACGCCGGGTCGGTGAAAATACAGCCATGACCCTACTCACTTCCCCCTTCGCCAAAGAGCCGCCGTTTCAGCACGGCCAAACCCCGCGCACCGCCGTGCTGTACTGCAACCTGGGCACGCCCGACTCGCCGGGCACCCCCGATGTGCGGCGTTTTTTGAGCGAATTTCTGGGCGACCCGCGGGTGGTTGAGGTGCCCCGGCTGCTCTGGCTGCTGATCCTGCACGGCATCATCCTGCGCTTTCGGCCCGCCAAATCGGGCGCCAAATACGCCAGCATCTGGCTGCCTGAGGGTTCTCCGCTGAAAATCTGGACCGAGAAACAGGCCAAGATGCTGCACGGCTGGCTCGGCCAGCGCGGCCACAACGTGCAAGTGCGATATGCCATGCGCTACGGCAGCACGTCGATTGCCTCGCAGCTTGACCAACTCAAGGCCGAGGGCACGACCCGCGTGCTGATCGTGCCGGCCTACCCGCAGTATTCGGCCACCACCACGGCCAGCCTGTTCGATGCTGTCTATGACTGGGCTGGCAAGGTGCGCAACATCCCCGAGCTGCGCTTCATCAACCACTACCATGACGACGCGCGCTACATTGCGGCCCTGGCTGGCCGGGTGCGCCGCCATTGGCAGGACAACGGCCGCCCCGATGTGCTGCTGATGAGCTTTCACGGCGTGCCCGAGCGCACCCTGCAGCTGGGCGACCCCTACCACTGCGAATGCTTCAAGACCGCACGGCTGCTGGCCGAGCAGCTGGGCCTGTCCAAAGAGCAGTACAAGGTGAGTTTTCAGTCGCGCCTGGGCCGGGCCAAATGGTTGCAGCCCTACACCGAGCCGACCTTGATTGAAATGGGCAAGGCCGGTGTCAAACGGGTCGATGTGGTGTGCCCGGCCTTCACCAGCGACTGCCTGGAAACGCTGGAGGAAATCAACATGGAAGCGCGCGAGACTTTCCTGCACGCGGGCGGCAAGGAATTTCATTACGTCCCCTGCCTCAACGACGACCCGGCCTGGATCACCGCACTGTGCGACATCACCCAGCAACACCTGCAAGGCTGGCCGACCCAGACACCGCCGGATTCGGCAGCCCTGGCCGCCTCCAGAGCCGCCGCACTCGCGCTGGGTGCCAGGCAATAAAGCAGCCCGCCCAAGCGCGGTCAGCCGCGCTGCCGGATGCTTGTCCGGTCGTCAGGCGCGCTTTTTCAGCAAACGCGGCAGCACCATGATCAGCACAATGACGACCAGCAGAGTCAAAGACATCGGACGTTGCAAAAAGACCATTGCGCTGCCCTCGCCTATCGAGATGGCATTGCGCAACTGGGCCTCTGCCAGCGGGCCCAAGATCATGCCCACCAACACTGGCGCCGTTGGAAAGTTGAAGCGCCGCATGACCAGCCCGACCAGGCCAATGCCATACAGCAAAAACAAATCGAACGCGCTTTGGCGCATGCCGTAAGCGCCCACCGTGGCAAAAATCAGAATGCCGGCGTACAACTGCGGCTTGGGAACCTTGAGCAGTTTCACCCACAGCCCGATCATGGGCAGGTTGAGCACCAGCAGCATCACATTGCCAATATAGAGCGACGCAATCAGCGCCCACACCAGCCCAGCTGAACTGGTGAAAAGCTGCGGCCCGGGTTGAATGCCGTAGTTTTGAAATGCGCCCAGAATGATCGCCGTGGTGTTGGAGGTCGGAATGCCCAGCGTGAGCAGTGGAATCAGCGCCGCCGTCACCGTGGCGTTGTTGGCGGCTTCCGGGCCCGCCACACCTTCAATCGCACCCTTGGTGCCAAATTCGGCCTGGTGCTCACCTTTGGCCAGCTTTTTCTCCATGGCATAGCTTAAAAAGGTTGGTATCTCGGTGCCACCGGCAGGAATGCAGCCAAACGGCGCACCAATGGCGGTGCCGCGCATCCAGGCCGGAAAAGAGCGCCGCCAGTCAGCCATCGTCATGGAGACACGGGTCATGCGGTTTTCGGTCTCCACCGTCTTGCCCTCAAACAGCACGGCGTGCATGGCTTCGGCCACGGCAAACAGGCCCACTGCGACCAGCACGATCTCAATGCCGTCCAAAAATTCCGGCACACCGCCGGTGTAGCGCACCTGGCCGGTGATCTGGTCCATACCCACCAGGCCGGCCGCCAGACCAATAAACAGAGCTGTCAGGCCGCGCAC
>NZ_JAABQC010000127.1 GCF_011391645.1 Rhodoferax sp.
ATCAACAAATAAGACACCAGGCCCACGGCTTCCCAGCCAAAGAACAACTGCAGCATGTTGTTGCTCATGACCAGCATCAACATCGAGAAAGTGAACAGGGAAATATAGGCAAAGAAGCGGTTGTAACCTTCGTCTTCCTCCATGTAACCCACGGTGTAGATGTGCACCATCAGTGACACAAAGGTCACCACACACATCATCATGGCAGACAGGCCGTCGATCAGAAAACCGATCTCCATTTTGAGGTCGCCCACCACCATCCAGGTGTAGATGGTCTCGTTGAAACGGGCGCCATCGACCACCACACTTTGCAGCGTCATGACTGACAACACAAAGGACAGCAGCACGCCGAGAATGGTGATCGAGTGGGTCAGGCGGCGTCCGATCACATTGCCACCGAACTTGGTACCCAGAACACCGGCGGCAAGGGCACCCACCAGCGGGGCCAGGGCAACAACCAGCAGAGTTGAGGAGGAAAGGGTTTGACTCATTTTTGTTAACCCTTCAGCGAATCGAGTTCGTCCACATTGATATTGGATTTAAGACGGAACAACAGTACCAGGATGGCCAGACCAATGGCCGCTTCGGCCGCTGCCACGGTCAGGATGAAAAAGACAAAGATCTGTCCGTTCAGGTCGCCCAGGTAATGCGAAAACGCGACGAAGTTGGTATTCACCGCCAGCAGCATGAGTTCGATGGACATCAGCAGCACGATCAGGTTCTTTCGATTTAGAAAAATCCCGATCACAGCCAGCGCAAACAATATCGCTCCCAGCGACAAAAAGTGACCCAAGGTGAGCGTCATGCTTTTTTCTCCTCTAGCGTGGCCTGCGCGGCAGGCGCCGGTGGCGCAGCTTGGGTGGGGGCCTGCTTGACAACCACCAGGCGGTCAGCCCACTTCACACGAACCTGATCTGCGGGATCAATCGCCTTGACGTCCTTGCGATGCCGCAAGGTCAACGCAACGGCCGCGATCATGCCCACCAGCAAAATAGCGGCGGCCACCTCGAGCGGGTACAAATAATGGGTGTACATCAGCATACCCAGCGCCTTGGTGTTGGAGGCATCAACAGGGGTCTGACCCAGGCCTTTCATCGCAGCCGGTGCGTCGCTAAGCGGGAAGCCAGCCAATAACACCGCCGACATTTCGACAATGATGACCACACCGACCAAAGCAGCCAGCGGAAAATTCTTCCAGAAGCCCTCACGCACCCCATCCAGGTTGATGTCGAGCATCATCACCACAAACAGGAACAGCACCATCACGGCACCCACATACACCAGCACCAGCGTGATTGCCAGAAATTCGGCTTCAAGCAACATCCAGATCATGGACGCCTGAAAAAATGCCAGAACCAGAAACAACACCGCATGCACAGGGTTGCGCGTGGTAATCACACGAAACGCTGCCAGCAACAGCACGGCCGCAAAAACATAAAACAGACCCGTCTTGACATCCATGGTTAATTTATCTTTCTAAGTGGTCAGCGGTATTTGGCGTCTGCAGCCCTGTTGGCCGCAATTTCGCTCTCAAAACGATCGCCGACAGCCAACAGCATTTCCTTGGTGAAATAAAGGTCACCCCGCTTTTCGCCGTGGTATTCGAGAATATGGGTTTCAACGATCGAATCGACTGGACAGCTTTCTTCGCAGAAGCCGCAAAAAATGCACTTGGTCAGGTCAATGTCGTAGCGACTGGTGCGCCGAGAGCCATCGTCGCGCACCTCGGACTCGATGGTGATTGCCATCGCCGGGCAAACTGCTTCGCACAGTTTGCAGGCGATGCAACGCTCTTCACCGTTTTCGTAGCGCCGCAAAGCATGCAGGCCGCGGAAACGCGGTGACAACGGCGTTTTTTCTTCCGGGTATTCAAGCGTGATCTTGCTGCGAAAAGCATACTTGCCCGTCAGTCGCATGCCCTTGAGCAACTCGACAAGCATGAAGCTCGACAAGAAGTCCTTCAAGGAGAAGGCTTGCCCGGCAGGGGATTTAGCGGTATTTAAAGTTGGGGTAGACATAAACAGCTCGAATTACTTCCAAATGTTCCAGGGGGTCTGCATCCACACCCCAACCACCACCAGCCACACCAGGGTCACTGGAATAAAGATTTTCCAGCCCAAGCGCATGATCTGGTCATAGCGGAAACGGGGGAAAGTCACACGCACCCAGATGAACAGGGTCATCATGAAAAACGTTTTCAGACCGAGCCAGATCCAGCCCGGGATCCAGTTGAAGAACGCACTGTCGATCGGCGACATCCAGCCACCGAAAAACAACGTGACAGACATGATCGAGAGAATCCAGATACTGGCGTATTCGGCCATCTGGAACATGGCCCAGGACATGCCCGAGTATTCGACCATATGGCCCGCCACGATCTCCGACTCACCCTCAATCACATCGAACGGTGTCCGGTTGGTTTCAGCCAGGCCGGAGATGAAGAAAACAACCACAATCGGCAGCAGCGGCAACCAGTTCCAGGACAGGAAGGTCAGGCCCATATCAGCGAAATATCCCTGGCCCTGCCCCATCACAATATCCGACATGTTCAGGCTTGATGACACCATCAGGACAATCAAAAGGCAAAAACCCATGGCAATCTCGTAACTCACCATTTGCGCCGAGGCGCGCAGCGCACCCAAAAATGCATATTTGGAGTTGGAAGCCCAACCGGAAATAATCACACCATAGACCTCCATTGAGGCGATTGCCATGAAGAACAACAGGCCCGCATTCAGGTTGGCCACGGCGATTTCCGGACCAAAAGGGATGACGGCCCATGCTGTCAAGGCCGGTGCGACGGTCATGACGGGGCCAAGGTAAAACAGGAACTTGTCAGAATTGGCCGGGCGGACGATCTCTTTCGTCATCAGCTTCAAGGCGTCGGCAATGGGTTGCAGCAGCCCCCAGGGTCCGACGCGATTCGGCCCGAGTCGAATCTGAACCCAGCCCAGCAACTTGCGTTCCCATAGCGTGGCGTAAGTCACAGCACCCATCACGATCATCAAAACCACGGTGACCTTGATCAGGGCCCAGATGATGGGCCAGGCAGTGGCGGTCCACCAGGGCGCCGCCAGCAGTCCCTGGCCAAAAGAAAAGACAAAATCGCTCATGCTGCCACCTCCTGGGTCCCAGTGAGCCGGGCATCGGCCGTGAGCTGGAGCGCGGGAGCGCGGCGCACGATGCCATCAAGTTGATAAATACCGGCAACTACTGGTGCGCCTGCATGACCACCCGGATTGATCGTCGCAGTGGTGCGATTTCCGAGCCGATCCGGTGCCACCAGGAGGGTCTCGCCAGACACGAGACAGGCTATATCTTGCCGAACTTCTTCGGATGAGGTGAAGTCGAAGCCTGGCACATTCAGCATGTTGGCCAGAACGCGCAGCACTTTCCAGGCTGGACGTGTTTCCCCCAGCGGTTGAACCACCGCGTGGAAGCTCTGGGCGCGTCCTTCGGCGTTGACGAAAGTGCCCGAGGTTTCTGTGAAAGGCGCCACCGGCAACATCACATCACAAAACGCCATGTTGGCCTTGAACGGATTCAGGGAAACCACCATCTGCGCCTTGCCCAGTGCCTGAACCGCTTGGGCCCCGGCTGCCGAATCGAACTCAGGTTCGGTCGCCAACAAGACAACGGCCTTGAGCGCGCCACCAAGCATTTGGCCGGCATGCAAGCCACCCGGCGCGGGCTGTGCCCCCACCAGTTGGGCACCGACCGTGTTGGCCGCTTCGGTCAAATAACCAAAACTGGCACCTGTTTGATCGGCCAGCCACTGGACCAGCGCCAGCAAGCTGGACGCCTGTGCATGGTGTGCCGCAGCGTTGCCCAGCAAAATTGCCTTGTGTTCACCAGCCATCAAAGCCTGCGCAATGGCAACAGCAGTGTCATCTGCCACCGCTTGGACGGGCGCCTGGACGCCCTTCTCTGCGGCGACGGCGGCTGCCACGGACGCCAGGGCTTGCACCCACTGCGCTGCTGGCACTTCGATCTGATGTGCGACGGGCATGGCCCAATCATCGTGGCCGGAGGCGATGGAACTGACGATACAGCCCTTGCGCGCCGACTGCCGGATGCGCTGGGCAAACAAGGGATGCTCCTTGCGCAAATGAGAGCCGACAACCAGCACACTTTGCAAATTTGACAAGGAAGCAATGGCAGTTCCCAGATAACGTGCACCTTCTGGCGCAGGAAACTCGGCATTGCGCAAGCGGTGGTCGATGTTGGTGCTGCCAAGCCCTTGCATGAGCTTGACCGAAAGGTGCAATTCTTCGAGCGTGGCATGCGGACTCACCAGAGCACCGAGGCTGGAGGCACCGTGCTCGGCGCTGATCTGCCTGAGGCCATTGGCCACATACTCCAGTGCGGTCGGCCAGTCTGCCGACTTCCATTGACCACCTTGCTTGATCATGGGGGTGGTCAGGCGCTCGTCGCCATTCAGGGCTTCGTAGGAGAAGCGGTCACGGTCTGCAATCCAGCATTCATTGACGGCCTCGTTCTCAAATGGAACGACGCGCATGACGCGGTTGCTTTTCACCTGGACAATCAGGTTTGCGCCAGTCGAATCATGCGGGCTGATGGATTTGCGGCGCGACAGTTCCCAGGTGCGGGCACTGTAGCGGAAAGGCTTGCTGGTCAGGGCGCCGACCGGACAGATGTCGATCATGTTGCCCGACAGCTCGGAATCGATGGTTTCACCCAGGAAAGTCTCTATCGTTGAATGCTCACCGCGTTGGGACATGCCCAACTCCATCACGCCAGCAATCTCCTGGCCGAAACGCACGCAACGGGTGCAATGGATACAGCGCGTCATCTCCTGCATGGAAATCAGCGGACCAACGTCCTTGACCGCAACAATGCGCTTTTCTTCCTCGTAACGCGAGGCAGAGGCACCATAACCGACGGCAATATCCTGCAACTGGCATTCACCGCCCTGGTCACAGATCGGGCAGTCAAGCGGATGGTTGATCAGCAGGAACTCCATCACCGACTGCTGCGCCTTGATGGCTTTGTCGTTCTTGGTGTGCACGATCATGCCCTGCGTCACGGGCGTGGCGCAGGCCGGCATGGGCTTGGGCATTTTTTCAATGTCCACCAGACACATCCGGCAATTGGCCGAGATGCTGAGTTTCTTGTGGTAGCAGAAATGGGGGATAAAGGTACCCGCTTTCTCAGCCGCATGCATGACCGTGCTGCCTTCTGCGATTTCTACCTTTCGGCCGTCGAGTTGAATTTCAATCATCGTGGGACTCGCTCAAACGTAAGCAGGAACCATGCAGGTCTTGTGGGCCACATGGTATTCAAATTCAGGCATGAAATGCTTGAGCATGGCGCGCACCGGCATCGCGGCGGCATCACCCAGCGCGCAAATGGTGCGCCCCTGGATGTTTTCAGCCACCGAGTTCAGCAGCTCAAGATCAGACATCCGGCCCTGACCCGTTTCGATGCGATCAACCACGCGCGACAGCCAACCCGTGCCTTCACGGCAAGGCGTGCACTGACCACAGGACTCGTGCATGTAAAAGTAACTCAGGCGCTGCAGACTTTTGACCATGCAGCGCGAATCGTCCAGCACGATCACGGCACCGGAACCCAGCATCGAGCCGGCCTTGGCAATGGAGTCATAGTCCATGGTGCAGTCCATCATGACCGCGCCTGGCAACACCGGGGACGACGAGCCCCCGGGAATCACCGCCTTGAGTTGTCGCCCCTTGCGGACCCCCCCGGCCAACGCCAGAAGCTCGGCAAAGGGCGTTCCCATCGGGACTTCAAAATTACCCGGCAATTCAACATCGCCACTGACCGAATAAATCTTGGTGCCGCCGTTGTTGGGCTTGCCGCATTCAACGTAGGCCTGGCCACCGTTACGGATGATCCAGGGCACCGCCGCAAAGGTTTCGGTGTTGTTGATGGTGGTTGGTTTGCCATAGAGACCAAAACTGGCCGGGAACGGCGGCTTGAAGCGGGGTTGGCCCTTCTTGCCTTCAAGCGACTCGAGCAAGCCGGTTTCTTCGCCGCAGATGTAGGCACCAAAACCATGGGCTGCATGCAACTGAAAAGTGAAGTTGCTGCCCAGGATGTTGTCGCCCAGCAAACCGGCAGCGCGAGCCTCTTCCAAGGCTTCTTCAAAACGCTGGTAGGTCTGGAAAATCTCGCCGTGAATGTAGTTGTAACCCACCGAGATTCCCATCGCATAGGCGGCGATGATCATGCCTTCGATCACGATATGCGGGTTGAACTGCATGATCTCGCGATCTTTGCAGGTGCCAGGCTCACCTTCATCCGAGTTGCAAACCAGGTATTTCTGGCCAGGAAACTGGCGCGGCATAAAGCTCCATTTAAGGCCGGTCGGAAAACCCGCACCACCCCGCCCGCGCAACGCGGATTCTTTGACCGTGGCGATCACCTGGTCTTGTGTCAACCCGGCACCACCATCCAGACCCAGCACTTTGCGCAAGGCCTGGTAGCCACCGCGCGCTTGG
>NZ_JAABQC010000012.1 GCF_011391645.1 Rhodoferax sp.
AGCACGCTCTCGGGCATGTCGAGTGGCATGACGCCGGTGGCAGCACCAAACGCCACCAGACCGGAGCCTGCCGGGAAGCTGATGCCGATCGGAAAGCGCGTGTGGCTGTCGCCGCCGGTGCCCACGGTGTCGGGCAGCAGCATGCGGTTGAGCCAGCTGTGGATGATGCCGTCACCCGGGCGCAGCGGAATACCGCCGCGGTTGCTGATGAACTCGGGCAACTCGTGGTGCATCTTGACGTCCACTGGCTTGGGGTATGCCGCGGTGTGGCAAAAGGATTGCATCACCAGATCGGCGCTGAAGCCCAGGCAAGCCAGGTCTTTCAACTCGTCGCGGGTCATCGGGCCGGTGGTGTCTTGCGAGCCCACGCTCGTCATCTTGGGTTCGCAGTAGGTGCCGGGCAACACGCCCTGGCCTTCAGGCAGGCCGCAGGCACGACCCACCATTTTTTGCGCGAGCGTGAAACCTTTACCCGTGGCTTTGGGGTTTTGCGGCAGGCGGAACAGGGTGGATGTGGGCAGGCCCAGGGCTTCCCGTGCTTTGGCGGTCAGGCCGCGGCCAATGATCAACGGGATGCGGCCACCGGCGCGCACTTCGTCGAACAGGACCTCGCTCTTGAGCTTGAACTCGGCGATGACTTTGCCGTCTTTCAGGGCTTTGCCGTCATAGGGGCGCAGCTCGATGGTATCGCCCATGTTCATCTGGCTGACGTCGAGTTCGATGGGCAGGGCGCCTGCGTCTTCCATGGTGTTGTAGAAAATCGGAGCGATCTTGGCACCCAGGCAGACACCACCAAAACGCTTGTTGGGCACGAAGGGAATGTCTTCACCGGTGAACCAGAGCACGCTGTTGGTGGCTGATTTGCGGCTGGAACCCGTGCCGACCACGTCACCCACATAGGCGACCAGGTTGCCACGGGCGCGTAGGTCTTCAATGAACTTGACCGGGCCGCGTTTGCCGTCTTCTTCCGGGGTGATGCCGTCGCGCTTGTTTTTCAGCATGGCCAGCGCGTGCAGCGGGATGTCGGGCCGGCTCCAGGCGTCAGGGGCGGGCGACAGGTCGTCGGTGTTGGTCTCACCGGTGACCTTGAGCACGGTCAGGGTGATGCTTTGCGGCACTTCCGGGCGGCTGGTGAACCACTCGGCATCGGCCCAGCTTTGCAGCACCGCTTTGGCGTGGGTGTTGCCCTTGTCGGCCTTTTCCTTGACGTCATGGAACTGGTCGAACATCAACAGAGTTTTCTTCAGGGCTTCAGCGGCCACGCCGGCCACGGCGGCGTCGTCGAGCAGGTCGATCAGCGGGGTCAGGTTGTAGCCGCCCAGCATCGTACCGAGCAATTCGGCGGCTTTTTCACGGCTGATGAGTGCGCACTTCTCAGTGCCATGCGCCACAGCTGCGAGGTAACTCGCTTTGACCTTGGCAGCATCATCGACGCCGGCTGGCACGCGGTGCGTGATCAGGTCAAGAAGAGTTGCCTCTTCGCCCTTGGGCGGGTTCTTGAGCAGCTCAATCAGCGCAGCAGTTTGCTGTGCCGTAAGGGGCAGTGCGGGGATGCCGAGGGCGGCGCGCTCGGCGACGTGGGCACGGTAATTTTGCAGCATGGTGAACTCCTTTTAAATCAAAAAAATGCAATCAGCGGTAACAGAACAGGCTTGCGCGGCTCACGAATGAGCCACAGTCAGGCGGCCAAAAAAGAACGACTCGATCATTGGGCAGAGAAAAAAACATGGGCGGGATCATGGGCTTGCAGTCTGGCTGTTTGGTGGGCACGGACCAGGACCTGCCAAAAATAGCGGAAACTGGCACGGTCATGCAAATGGCCGTCGATTGAAATCGGTGCCCAGTCTGCAGCGTGCGCAGCACAGACGATGCGACTGGCTTGATCGACTTCATCGGCCCCGGGGGAAAATGCCGTCAGGATCGGGCGAATTTGATCCGGGTGAATGCTCCACATCCGGCCGTAGCCGAGGGCGCGCGAGGCGTACCGGGCAGCCGCTTGCAGCCTGACGATATTTTTAAACTCGGTCACCACGCAATGAGAGGCGGTCTTGCCGAAAGCGTGGCAAGCCGCGGCGATGGCCAGCTTGGCGCGCACGACCAATGGGTGACTGAATTGGTCCAGGTCTTCAGCCCGACTGAGTTCGGAGGTTCCCATGGCGCTTGCCGGAATGGCACCGCCGTGGGCCGAGACAAAATCCATCAAGCCAAAACTGAGTGATTCAACCCTCGGGTGCGCGGCGATGCCCGCCGCATGGTGCACCGCCAGCGGCGACTCGATCAGGACGTGAAGTGGCAGAGGCGCGCTGCGTCCGTTGACCTTGGCAGCCCGGTCAATATGGTGCAGGGCGAGTTCAATGTCAGCGACAGAATCAACCTTCGGGATCATCACGTGGCACAAAGCCTCGGCTGCGCGTCCCACGATGGTCGCCACATCCTGAGCAAATGCCGGGTGGTCGACCGGGTGGACCCGGGCGGCAATGCGGGTGAGGCCGGGCTGCGGTGTGTTGGCTCCGGCAGACCATGCGTTGGCCGCGAGCTCTGCAACCATCTCGGCATGGTCTTTTTCCCCGCCCACCGGCGCCCCGTCCTCGCAATCGAGGGTGACATCAAACGCGCAGGTGCCGAACTCCTGCGCCAGTTCGGCCTGCAAAGCCAGACTTTTGACCATGCGCGACTCGATGCCGCAGTAGTGGTCGCACACCGGCAGGGGCGCGGCCGCCGCCGGGCCCAGCAATACGTCACGCGGGTGGGTCACAAGCCTGACTCTGAGCTTGGTTTACAGCAGGTGGGCGACGCCGGCCTGCTCGTCCTGCAGCTCTTTGAGCGTCTTGTTGATGCATTCCTGGCTGAACGCATCGACCGGCAAACCTTCGACCAGTTTGTACTCGCCACCGGCACAAGTGACCGGGAACCCGAACATGGTGTCTGCCGGAATGCCGTAGTCGCCGTTGGAAGGAATGCCCATGGTGACCCACTTGCCATTGGTGCCCAAAGCCCAGTCGCGCATGTGGTCGATGGCCGCGTTGGCAGCCGATGCGGCCGAAGACACGCCGCGCGCGGCAATGATGGCCGCACCGCGTTTGCCCACGGTCGGCAGGAAGGTGTTGGCGTTCCAGTCAGCGTCGTTGATCATGTCCTTGACGCTCTCGCCATTGATGGTGGCAAAACGGTAGTCAGCGTACATGGTGGGCGAATGGTTGCCCCAGACTGCCAATTGTTCGATGTCGGCAACGGCCTTGCCGGTCTTGGATGCCAGTTGGCTCAAGGCGCGGTTGTGGTCCAGGCGCAGCATGGCAGTAAAGTTTTTGCGTGGCAGGTCTGGCGCACTCTTCATGGCGATGTAGGCATTGGTGTTGGCGGGGTTGCCCACCACCAGCACGCGCACGTCGCGGCTGGCCACGGCGTTAAGCGCCTTGCCTTGCGCGGTGAAAATTTCGGCATTGACAGCCAGCAGTTCGGCACGCTCCATGCCAGGACCGCGTGGACGTGAGCCGATGAGCATGGCGTAGTCGATATCCTTGAACGCGGTCATGGGGTCGCTGTGGGCTTCCATGCCGACCAGCAGCGGGAACGCGCAGTCCTGCAATTCCATCATCACGCCCTGCAGGGCCTGCTGGGCTTTTTCAACCGGCACTTCCAGCAGGCTCAGGACGATCGGCTGGTCTTTGCCGAGCATCTCGCCTGAAGCGATACGAAACAGGATGGCGTAACCAATTTGACCTGCGGCACCGGTAACGGCTACACGGACGGGCTTTTTGCTCATGTTGAAATCTCCAGAAAGGTTAAGAAAAAATTCATTGGGCGCAGGGCTGAAGTGACTTGACCAACCCTTTAGCGGGTCGAGTGTACTCTTGAAAAGCCCTGATCGTCAATTTGTCTTATGTCTTATATAAGATATGATTCGACAAAAATGGCCCTGCCGCAAATCGAGACAAATCAACCATGCAAACCTTTCCTGATCCTGTCATTGAGACCGCCGTCTTGTCACCAGAGGTCGCCATTTCACAGGCATCCTCGGCAACGCCGGCCTTTAGCCCGCTGTACCAGCAAATCAAGGGGTTGATCCTGAACAGCCTGCGTGTCGGCGAATGGAAACCCGGTGAAATGATTCCCAGCGAAATGGAACTGGCGGGGCGCTACCGTGTCAGCCAGGGCACAGTGCGCAAGGCAATTGACGAATTGGCGGCCGAGAATCTGCTCCTGCGTCGTCAGGGCAAAGGCACCTTTGTCGCCACGCACGCAGAGCAGCAGGTGCAATTCAGGTTTCTCAAGTTGGTGCCTGACAGTGGCACCCGGGGCAGCGAGGGTCCGGCACAGCGCGACATCATCGAATGCAAGCGCAGCCGCGCCGGCGCTGACGTGGCGCGGGCGCTGGCCTTGCGCAACGGTGACACGGTGCTGCAAGCCCGGCGTGTGCTCAGCTTTGGCGGTGTTCCCATTATTCTGGAAGACATCTGGTTGCCGGCGGCGCCGTTCAAGGGCCTGACGGCCGAGCAACTGGCCAATTACCAGGGCCCGATGTACGCCTTGTTCGAGACCGAGTTCAACGTTCGCATGGTGCGCGCTGAAGAAAAGATACGGGCCATACCGGCGACCGAGTTGCACGTGCAGCACCTCAAGGTGGCGCCGGGGACGCCCTTGTTGAGTGTGGAGCGTGTTGCTTACACTTACCGGGACGAGCCCATGGAGTTGCGGCGTGGCTACTACCGCACCGACACCCACCATTACCATAACGCGCTGGGTTGACCGAACTTGGGCATGGTGTCAGCCTGCAGTCGGTTTCAGCTGTCATTCTTGTAAAAGATGAGAAGTGTTGATGGACATCAAGAGACCGAAGGGTTCGGATTTGATGCATTGCAATAGAATTTGTCGTTATCCTTAATTCGCGGTTACCAAGTCGTTACCCAAACCATGAAAGCACAGTATGTCTGATTCAGTGACCAGCACAGCAAAAAAACGTCCCGAGTTCTACAACATTGACGGTAAATCGTTGCTCAGCTACCGATGGCCCCTGGCTTCCCTTGCGTCGGGAATGCACCGTGTCAGTGGTGCCATCCTGTTTTTCCTGATGCCTTTCATCATCTGGATGTTCGACAACTCCATTTCCTCTGAAATCTCGTTCATGAAGTTCAAGTCAGCCTTCAACGAAGGGATGCTGGGCCTTCCCGGCTTTGTCTGGAAACTGGTGGTGCTTGGCATGATCTGGGCCAGCCTGCACCACTTCATTGCCGGCATGCGCCACCTCTGGATGGATACCCACCACGAACACGTGACCAAGGACATTGGTCGCCAGACTGCGGCGGTTGTGCTGGTGCTGACCCTCACGCTGACGGTGGTACTGGGCGCCAAACTGTTCGGTCTCTACTAAAACCAAACTGAAATTTTGCCGGGCAGGCCGCAGCGACACGTCGCGAGCAAGGCTTGTCCTCAACTGATTACTAAGGAGTTATTCATGTCTGTCAATTTCGGATCTCATCGCCTGGTTGTTGGCGCTCACTACGGTATGCGCGACTGGCTGGCACAACGCGTGACCGCCGTTCTCATGGCCTTGTTTACCGTGCTGGTGCTGGCACAACTGATTTTCAGCAAGGGCCCGATCGGTTACGAGCTGTGGGCTGGTATTTTTTCGCCACAATGGATGAAATCGCTGACGTTCCTTGTCATTGTGTCGATGCTGTATCACGTCTGGGTCGGCATGCGTAACATTTTCCAGGATTACGTCAAACCATACGGTGTGCGCTTTGTGATGCACGTGTTTGCCATCGCCTGGCTCGTCGCCTGCGCCGGCGGCGCGATCGAGGCGCTGTGGCGCCTGTAAACCTTTCTTTTCACCGAGAAAGTCTTTGCACGCCCTGCTGTTTACCGGGGTGTGCTGTAACCAATAATCAAGACAAAAAATATTTATCATGACTGCAACCTCCAAACTTCAAGCGCGAAAATTTGACGTCGTCATCGTTGGTGCCGGTGGCGCCGGCATGAGTGCTTCGCTGCAACTGGCCAATGCCGGCCTGAATGTGGCAGTGCTCTCCAAGGTGTTCCCGACACGCTCACACACCGTTGCAGCCCAGGGCGGCATTGGCGCGAGCCTGGGCAACATGGCCGAGGACAACTGGCACTACCATTTTTACGACACCATCAAGGGGTCTGACTGGTTGGGTGACCAGGATGCGATCGAGTTCATGTGTCGCGAGGCGGCCAAGGTGGTCTACGAACTGGAACACTTTGGCATGCCATTTGACCGTAATCCTGACGGCACGATCTACCAGCGACCCTTTGGCGGTCACTCCAGCAATTATGGAGAAAAGCCGGTGCAACGGGCCTGCGCGGCAGCTGACCGCACCGGTCACGCCATGTTGCACACCCTGTACCAGCAAAATGTCAAGGCACGCACCAACTTCTTTGTCGAGTGGATGGCCTTGGATTTGATTCGTGATGCGGAAGGCGACGTTGTGGGTGTCACCGCGCTCGAAATGGAGACTGGCGAAGTGCATATTTTGCGTGCCAAGAGCGTGATGCTGGCAACCGGCGGTGCGGGCCGGATTTTTGCAGCATCGACCAACGCCTACATCAACACCGGCGACGGTCTGGGAATGGCGGCCCGCTCGGGCATCCCACTGCAGGACATGGAATTCTGGCAGTTTCACCCCACCGGTGTGGCGGGTGCGGGCGTGCTGCTGACCGAAGGTTGCCGCGGTGAGGGTGCGATTCTTCGCAACAGCAACGGTGAGCGCTTCATGGAGCGTTATGCGCCGACCATGAAAGACCTGGCGCCGCGTGACTTTGTCTCGCGCTGCATGGACCAGGAAATCAAGGAAGGCCGTGGTTGCGGCCCCAACAAGAACTACATCAACCTCGACATGACGCACCTCGGTGCCGAGACCATCGCCCTGCGTTTGCCGAGCGTGTCTGAGATTGGTCACAACTTCGCCAATGTCGACATCACCAAGGAGCCAATTCCTGTGGTGCCGACCATCCACTATCAAATGGGTGGTATTCCGACCAACATCAACGGCCAAGTGGTGGCACCCAGCGATGGCAACCCAAGCGCCGTGGTGAAGGGCTTGTACGCCGTGGGCGAGTGCGCCTGCGTCAGCGTGCACGGTGCCAATCGCCTGGGCACCAATTCCCTGCTTGACATCGTGGTGTTTGGCCGTGCCGCCGGCAAGCACATTGTGGCGTTCAACAAGGAAACCGATGTTCACAAACCCTTGCCTGAAAACGGGGCCGACATTTCTCTGGAGCGATTGAACCGGCTCAACACGACCACGACGGGCGAATATGCCCAAGTCGTGGCCGGCGACATGCGCGACATCATGCAGCAACACGCCAGCGTGTTCCGGACCCAGGCCAGCATGGACGAAGGCGTTGCCAAAATCAGCCAATTGCGTCAGCGGGTTACCAATATCAAACTGACCGACAAATCACAAATTTTCAATACCGAGCGCATTGAGGCGCTTGAAGTGGAAAACATGATTGAAGCGGCGCAGTCCACCATAGTGTCGGCGGCAGCGCGGCATGAATGCCGTGGCGCCCACAGTGTTGCAGACTACGACCGGGCGGCTGACGACGCGACCTGTCCGCTGGGGCGTGACGATGTCAACTGGCTCAAGCACACCATGTGGCACAGCGCGAGTAACAGCCTGAGCTACAAGCCGGTCAACCTCAAGCCGCTGACGGTTGCCTCCATTCCGCCCAAAATCCGCACCTTCTGAGAACTTGCAGAACAGACCACCGGCGCTGCCTTCAACTGAACAAGAAAGTAAATCATGGCTAAACGTAATATTCAAATTTATCGCTACAACCCCGACACCGATGCCAAGCCCTACATGCAGACCATCGAGGTGGAGCTCGATGGCAGCGAGCGCATGTTGCTTGACGTTTTGATGAAGCTCAAGGCAATCGACCCCACGCTGTCTTACCGGCGTTCATGCCGCGAAGGCATTTGTGGCTCGGATGCGATGAACATCAACGGCAAAAACGGTCTTGCCTGCCTGATTAACATGCTGACACTGCCAGACACCATCGTTCTCAAGCCGTTGCCCGGCCTGCCGGTGGTGCGCGACCTGATTGTCGACATGACGCTGTTTTTCAAGCAGTACCACTCGATCAAGCCCTACCTTGTCAACGACAGCCGCCCACCAGAAAAGGAGCGGCTGCAGAGCCCGGAAGAGCGCGATGAACTCAACGGGCTCTATGAGTGCATTTTGTGCGCGAGTTGCTCCACCAGTTGCCCGGTGTTCTGGTGGAATCCTGACAAATTCGTTGGTCCGGCGGGTCTGTTGCAAGCTTACCGATTCATTGCCGACAGTCGTGATGAAGCCACCAGCGAGCGCCTGGATAACCTGGAAGATCCTTACCGCCTGTTCCGCTGCACGACCATCATGAATTGTGTCGACGTTTGCCCGAAAGGCCTGAATCCCACCAAGGCAATTGGCAAGATCAAAGAGCTGATGGTGCGTCGCGCCATCTGAGGCTGTCTTGATGGACACTGGCATGGACGCCCGCGACGCCTTGATCGACGAAAGGGTGCTGAGCAAGCTCAAATGGCGCTGTCGCCGGGGCTTGCTCGAGAACGACATTTTCATTGAACGATTCTTCAAGAGGTTTGAAACCACGCTTACTGTCAAGCAGGCGCAAGGTCTGAACGTTCTAATGGATTTAAGTGATTCCGACTTGCTGGACTTGCACCTTGGGCGCAAAACTTTGGCTCAAGTGGACTCGAACCTATTGCAAGACGAAGTTCGCGAAGTTCTAAGTATGTTGAAACAACCATCCGAAAGGTCACCATGAAGCTATCTGAAAATAAAGCCACCCTGTCGTTCAGTAACGGGAGCCCCAGCGTCGACATGCCCGTTTACCAGGGGACGGTAGGGCCGGATGTGATCGACATTCGCAAGCTCTATGGCCAAACCGGCATGTTCACTTATGACCCGGGCTTTTTGTCAACGGCCTCTTGCCAGTCGGCCATCACTTACATTGACGGCGACAAGGGTGAACTGCTGTACCGCGGTTACCCCATTGAACAACTCGCTACGCAGTGTGATTACCTCGACACCTGCTATTTGCTGCTCAAAGGCGAATTGCCCAAGGACCAGGAACGTAAGGACTTCCACAAGCTCGTCATCAACCACACCATGGTCAACGAGCAGATGCAATTTTTCATGCGTGGCTTCCGCCGCGACGCACACCCGATGGCCGTGCTGACCGGGCTGGTGGGTGGTTTGTCTGCGTTCTACCATGACAGCACTGACATCAACAACCCGCAGCACCGCGAAATCGCTGCCATCCGCCTGATCGCCAAAATGCCCACGCTGGTGGCCATGGCCTACAAGTACGGCATCGGCCAGCCCTACATGTACCCGCGCAACGACCTTAGCTACGCCGGCAACTTCCTGCGCATGATGTTTGGCACACCGTGCGAAGAGTACGTGGTGAATCCGGTGCTGGAGCGCGCCCTGGACCGCATCTTCATCTTGCATGCCGACCACGAGCAGAATGCTTCCACCTCCACCGTTCGCCTGTGCGGTTCGTCCGGCACCAACCCGTTTGCCGCCATTGCCGCAGGTGTGGCATGCCTCTGGGGCCCGGCGCACGGTGGTGCCAACGAAGCCTGCCTGAACATGCTCGAAGATATCCAGCGCCAGGGCGGGATCGCCAAAGTGGGCGAGTTCATGGAGCAGGTCAAGGACAAAAACTCCGGCGTGAAGCTGATGGGCTTTGGCCACCGCGTGTACAAAAACTACGATCCGCGCGCCACCTTGATGCAGGAAACTTGCAACGAGGTGTTGGCAGAACTGGGTCTGGAAAATGACCCTCTCTTCAAATTGGCCAAAGAGGTCGAGAAGATTGCCCTGGAAGACGACTACTTTGTCTCGCGCAAGCTGTATCCGAACGTTGACTTTTACTCCGGTATTGTGCAACGCGCCATTGGTATTCCCGTCAACCTGTTCACCGGTGTCTTTACGCTGGCGCGTACGGTCGGCTGGATCGCCCAACTCAACGAAATGATCAGTGACCCAGAGTACAAAATTGGTCGTCCGCGTCAGTTGTTCACTGGCTCTGTCAGTCGCAACGTCAAGCCGGTGGCTGACCGTTAAAAGCTCTTGCCTCTTGGAAAACCCGCCGGCTGGCAACAGCGGCGGGTTTTTTTACAGATGAGGGATGGCTTGAGCCGTTTAAAATCCGCGATTCACCTAGGAACCACCATGGGACGCACCCTTTACGACAAACTCTGGGACGAACACGTCGTCCACACTGAAGAAGACGGCACCGCGCTGCTCTACATTGATCGCCATCTGGTGCACGAAGTCACCAGCCCGCAGGCGTTTGAAGGCCTGCGCCAATCCAAACGGCCAGTCTGGCGCATCAGCTCGATCGTGGCAACAGCAGACCACAACACACCCACCACCGGCTGGGAACTGGGCTATGACGGCATTACCGACCCCACCAGCAAAGAGCAGGTGATGACGCTGGACGCGAACATCAAGCAATATGGCGCGGCGGCCTACTTTCCGTTCATGTCGCAGCGCCAGGGCATCGTCCATGTGATCGGCCCGGAAAACGGCGCCACGCTGCCTGGCATGACCGTGGTTTGCGGCGACTCGCACACCTCTACCCATGGCGCTTTTGGTGCCCTGGCGCACGGCATTGGCACGAGCGAGGTGGAGCATGTCATGGCCACGCAAACGCTGCTGGCCAAGAAAGCCAAAAACATGCTGGTGCGGGTCGAGGGGGTTCTGCCACGCGGTTGCACCGGCAAGGACATTGTGCTTGCGTTCATCGGCAAGATCGGCACTGCCGGCGGCACCGGCTACACCATCGAGTTTGGCGGCGCCGCCATTCGCGCCTTGAGCATGGAAGCGCGCATGACGGTTTGCAATATGGCGATTGAGGCCGGTGCGCGCGCCGGCTTGGTGGCGGTGGATGAAAAAACCATTCAGTACGTCAAGGGGCGCCCGCTGGCCCCCGGCTTCAGTGCTCCGAATGAGGCAGCCGCTGCCGTGGAGTGGGACCAAGCCGTGGCTTACTGGAAAACGCTGCATTCAGACGCGGATGCACATTTTGATGCCGTGGTCGATCTCGACGCCTCGCAACTGGTGCCCCAGGTGACTTGGGGAACGTCGCCCGAGATGGTGCTGGGCATTGATGGCCGGGTACCTGACCCCGACCAGGAAAAAGATGTCAACAAACGCGGCGCCATCGAGCGGGCGCTGGCCTACATGGCGCTGGAGCCCGGCAAGGCGCTCAACGACCTGTATGTGGACAAGGTGTTCATTGGCTCATGCACCAACAGCCGCATCGAGGACATGCGTGAGGCGGCCGCCGTGGTGAAAACGCTGGGTCGCAAAGTGGCACCCAACATCCGCCTGGCCATGGTGGTGCCGGGTTCCGGACTGGTCAAGGCGCAGGCCGAGCGCGAAGGCCTGCATGAGATTTTCCGCGCGGCGGGCTTTGAGTGGCGCGAGCCGGGCTGCTCCATGTGCCTGGCCATGAATGCCGACCGCCTGGAGCCGGGCGAGCGCTGTGCGTCCACCAGCAACCGCAACTTTGAGGGCCGCCAGGGCGCGGGTGGCCGCACCCATCTGGTCAGCCCTGCCATGGCAGCGGCGGCGGCCATCCATGGCCATTTTGTCGATGTGCGCAAATTCGTTTAACCCAAACTTGAAGGACAGCCTCATGAAATCATTCATCACTTTGCTCATCACTGCCGCACTGTTTGTTCTGGTGGGATGCAATACCGTCAAGGGTGTGGGCCAGGACCTGCAAAAAGCCGGTTCCAGCATTGAAGACGCAGCCAAGAAGTAACCAAGACGCACCATGCAAAAATTTACCCTCCTCAAGGGACTGGTTGCCCCGATGGATCGGGAAAATGTGGACACCGACGCCATCATTCCCAAGCAGTTCCTCAAATCGATCCATAAGACCGGATTTGGCCAAAATCTGTTTGATGCGTGGCGTTATCTGGATGCGGGCTACCCCGGGCAGGACCCTGCCAGTCGCAAGCCCAACCCCGACTTCGTGCTGAACCAGCCACGTTTTCAGGGGGCGTCCATCTTGCTGGCGCGCAAAAATTTTGGTTGCGGTTCTTCGCGAGAGCATGCGCCATGGGCGCTCGACCAGTTTGGTTTTCGCGCCATCATCGCGCCCAGTTATGCTGATATTTTTTTCAACAACAGTTTCAAGAACGGCTTGCTGCCGATTGTGCTGACTGAAGTGCAGGTCGGGCAATTGTTCGACGATGTGGCGGCGTTTCCAGGCTACACCCTGACCATTGACCTGGAGCGCCAGCGCGTCATCAGACCCAATGGTGAAGAACTGCCGTTCGAGGTGCAGGCCTTTCGCAAATTCTGTTTGCTCAATGGTCTCGATGACATTGGCCTGACGCTGCGCCATGCCGACAAAATCAAGGCCTTTGAGGCGGAGCGCCTGGCGCAAAAACCCTGGTTGGCGCACACCATGCTGGCCTGACCTGTCTCTTCCGACCCGTAAAGAATAATCATGAAAATTGCAGTTTTGCCCGGCGACGGGATTGGCACCGAAATCGTGGCCGAGGCAGTCAAGGTTTTGAACGCGCTGGATCTGCGCTTTGAGATGGAAACCGCCCTGGTGGGGGGCGCCGCCTATGAAGCCCACGGTCATCCCTTGCCCGAGGCCACTTTGGCGCTGGCCAAGCAAGCCGATGCCATCCTGTTTGGTGCGGTCGGTGACTGGAAGTACGACACGCTGGACCGCCCGTTGCGCCCGGAACAGGCCATTCTGGGCCTGCGCAAGCACCTCGGGCTGTTTGCCAATTTCCGCCCGGCCATTTGTTACCAAGAGTTGGTCAATGCCTCCAGCCTCAAACCGGAACTGATTTCGGGTCTGGATATTCTGATCATCCGCGAATTGACCGGTGACATCTACTTTGGCCAACCGCGCGGCCGTCGCATTGCCACAGACGGACATTTTCCCGGTGCCGAGGAAGCCTTTGACACCATGCGTTACAGCCGCCCCGAAGTGGAGCGCATTGCCCATGTGGCATTCAAGGCGGCGCGCACGCGCAAGGTAGCCGGTTCCGAGGGCCGTGTCACCAGCGTGGACAAAGCCAATGTGCTGGAGACTTTCCAGTTCTGGAAGGACATCGTCACCGAGGTTGGCTTGCAGTATCCCGATATTGCGCTGGACCACATGTACGTTGACAACGCCGCCATGCAACTGGTGCGCGCACCCAAAAAATTCGATGTGGTGGTCACCGGCAACATGTTTGGCGACATCCTGAGTGATGAGGCCTCCATGCTGACGGGTTCGATTGGCATGTTGCCATCGGCCTCCATGAATGCCAACAACCAGGGCCTGTTCGAGCCAAGCCACGGCAGCGCGCCAGACATCGCCGGCAAGGGCATCGCCAATCCACTGGCC
The DNA here is from genome assembly GCF_011391645.1 of Rhodoferax sp. Classification (GTDB taxonomy): domain Bacteria; phylum Pseudomonadota; class Gammaproteobacteria; order Burkholderiales; family Burkholderiaceae_C; genus Rhodoferax. Next base: position 13,399 of record NZ_JAABQC010000012.1, read on the forward strand.
ACTATCTTGAGTGCCGCCATGATGCTGCGCTTCAGCCTGAACCAGCCTGACGCCGCCGGCCGCATTGAAGCCGCCGTCAAGACAGTGCTGGCTCAAGGCTTGCGCACAGCGGATATCTTCAGTGCGGGCGGCACGCGGGTCAGCACCCTTGAAATGGGTGACGCTGTGGTCAGGGCTTTAAAGTAAGTGTGCAGGAGGGCAAATGGCTTGCTGTTTGCCCGGAATGCTGGTAAACGATTAATTGATCTGAAAAGGGCTTGTGATGAAAGTTGGTAACTTGGTAGGTTTGGTGGGCTGGCGTGGCATGGTCGGCTCGGTGTTGATGGACCGCATGCAGTCAGAGGGCGATTTCGCCCTGATTGAGCCGGTATTTTTTTCCACTTCCAACGCCGGCGGTGCAGCGCCTTCTTGGGCCAAGAATGAGACCAGCCTGAAGGACGCGTTTGACATTGATGCGCTAAAAAAATGCGACATCATCATCAGCGCCCAGGGCGGCGACTACACCTCCGAGGTCTTTCCCAAGCTGCGCTCAGGGGGCTGGACCGGCCACTGGATCGATGCGGCTTCGACGCTGCGCATGAAGGACGATGCCGTCATCATCCTTGACCCGGTCAACCTCCCGGTCATCCAGGCCGCCCTGAAAAATGGCGGCAACAACTGGATTGGCGGCAACTGCACCGTGAGCTGCATGCTGATGGGGGTTGGCGCCTTGTACAAGGCGGGTCTGGTCGAGTGGATGAGCACGCAGACCTACCAGGCCGCCAGCGGCGGTGGTGCGCAGCACATGCGGGAATTGTTGACCCAGTTTGGCACCCTCAATGCCGAGGTCAAAGCCCTGTTGGACGACCCAAAATCTGCAATTCTGGAAATTGACCGCAAGATCATTGCCAAGCAGCGCGCCTTGAGCGCCACCGAGATGGCCAACTTTGGCGTGCCGCTCGGCGGCTCGCTGATCCCCTGGATCGACAAAGACCTTGGGCTTGGCAAACAGTCTGACGAGCCGGGCTGGGGCATGTCGCGCGAAGAGTGGAAGGGCATGGCCGAGACCAACAAGATTTTGGGCCAGGGCGCGGCTTTTGGCAGTGCCGAGACACCGGTGGATGGTTTTTGCGTGCGTGTCGGGGCCATGCGTTGCCATAGCCAGGCGCTCACGTTCAAGCTCAAAAAAAATGTGCCTTCAGCGGATATCGAGGCCATGATCGCGGCCGACAACGCCTGGGTCAAGGTGGTGCCCAACACCCGCGAGGCCACCATCAAGGATTTGACCCCCGTCGCGGTTACGGGTACGCTTACCATTCCGGTGGGCCGGATTCGCAAGTTGGCCATGGGGCCTGAGTATGTGGGAGCCTTCACAGTTGGCGACCAACTGCTCTGGGGTGCTGCCGAGCCGCTGCGGCGCATGTTGCGCATCTTGCTGCAGGCCTGAACTTTTTGTCAAAATGACCGTTGTTTGTTTCACGCAGCCCATGATTCTGACGGAGGATGATCTTGTTTCACCATATAGAATCATCGGCAGTCAACTCCCTTGACACCTGATACCCCCGGCGGCTTTCAGGATGGGTTGTTTGAGGCGATGGGTGCATGGGTGCGTTCCTGTTTTTTGCAGGTTGAAAACTGGAGTCAAAAATTGATTGCAAAGTCTTATCGATGTGAACTCACCGCTGTGGCATTTGCTGCGCTTCTGGCTTTGGTCGGCACCAATGCACAGGCATTGACTCTGGGACGGATCACCGTTCAATCTGCTCTGGGAGAAACATTGCGGGCAGAAATCGACATTCCTGACATCACGGCCGACGAGGCAGCCTCGTTGAAGGCGCAGGTGGCATTGCCAGCCGCTTACAAGTCCTCTGGCATGGACTACAGCCCGGTGCTGCCGGGTTTAAGAGTCGTTCTGCAAAAACGTCAGGATGGGCGTGCCTACTTGCGTATTAGTGGTGATCGCGTGGTGCAGGAGCCTTTTGTTGACTTGATCCTGGAGGCAAGCTGGAACACGGGACGAATCCTGCGCGACTACACCATGCTGTTTGACCCGCCCGGCCAGCGGCCGGTAGCGCCAGCCATCGCCACGCCTTTGCCTGAGCCCAAAGTGGCCCAGTTGCCGCGCGTTGCCCCGCGTCCTGCGCCCCCGCCTGTAACGCCAACCGCGCCTGCCGCCCGCCAGTCCGCCCCCCCGGCTGTTGGTGCCAAGCCACAGGTGCCTGACAGACGTGACGGACAACAGGTGGTGGTTCGACGCGGTGAAACCGCAAGCAGGATTGCCATGGCACACAAGCCAGCCAATGTTTCATTGGATCAAATGTTGGTGGCCATGCAGCAGACCAACCCCACCGCGTTCATTGAAGGCAACGTCAACCGCATCAAGGCCGGTGCGATCCTGTCTTTGCCGACCGCTGAAAAAGTCGGCGCGCTAACGCCCGGGCAAGCCAGCCAAATCATCACCGCGCAAAGCCGTGATTTCAATCGTTTCCGCCAAGGATTGGCCAGCAATGTCGCCGTTGACAAGCAGGCGCCCGCCGAGCGCAACATCAGTGGCACCATTCAAGCGAAGGTCGATGACAAGAGTTCTTCAGCGCAAACGCCTGACAAGCTGACCCTGTCCAAAGGGGCCGTCAAGGGTGCTTCCGACCTGGAGCAACTCGCCCTGGCCCGTGAAGCTGAAGCAAGTGCCAGCCGGGCAGCCCAGATCAATCAAAACACAGAGCAACTCAATCAACTGGCAAGCGCGGCTGCTTTGATGGCGGCCTCAGGCGCTGCAGCCGCCAGCGCCCCGCGCCGGCTGCGCCATCAATCCCGGCGCAGGGAACGGCGACCGCCGCCTCTGAGCCCACCGCCCAAACATCGGTGGCGCCTGCCAGTGCCGCGGCCCCAGCCACTGCTCCCCGCCCCGCGACCAGTTTTCTGGATGACCTGATCGCTAATCCCCTGATGCCTGCCGGTGCCGCTGCCCTGATTTTGCTGTTGGTCGGTTTTGGTTTTTACAAGGCCCGCCAGCGTCAGCAAAACACCCTTGCCGACAGTTCCTTCATGGAAAGTGCGTCGCCTGACTCATTTTTTGGCAGCAGTGGCGGCCAAAACGTGGACACCTACAAGAGCCAGACTCCCGGTTCTCTGCTTCCCGCCGGACCCAGCCAATTTGAGGCAGAGGATGAAGTCGATCCGCTGGCGCAGGCCGAGGTCTATTTGGCCTATGGCCGAGACGTTCAGGCTGAGGAGATTCTGAAGGATGCCCTGCTTGCCCAGCCTGAGCGCCTTGCGGTTCATCAAAAACTGCTGTCAATCTATGCCAAGCGCAAAGACGCCAGCGCTTACTCGACCATTGCGACGCTGGCGAATGCATTGACGCAGGGCACCGGCCCCGAATGGACACAGATCTGCAAGACGGGTCTGACCCTTGAGCCGGGTAATGCTTTGTACCTGGCCGGAGGTCCGTCGCCTTCCTTGCCAGCATCAGTGCCGCAGGCAAGTCTGCCACCCGCTTCTTCGCAAGCCAAGGCAGATGCTGCACCAGTCGCTGCCGCTGAGGCAAACCAAGGCAACGAGCTTGATCTGGACATGGATCTGGATCTTGATTTTTCAGTTGACCAGCCCGTGTCTTCGGCTGACCGGCAGCCCTCCGGAATGATGTCGTTTGATCTTGACTCCTTGTCCCTTGATTTGGACAACAGCAATGCCACCGCAGCGCAAGCTGCCACAGGTGTGAGCGCTGAAACCCTGGAAGCAAAACTGGCGCTGGCTGAAGAATTCAGGGCGAATGGCGATGATGACGGTGCGCGTGAATTGATCAAACAGGTTATTTCAGAAGCTGATGGGGTGACCAAGGCCAAGGCACAGCAGGCGCTGGGTCAGATCTGATGGCCCCCACGGATGGGATGTGAACCGCCAGCGCTGGTCCGTATCGCCTTGGGCGTCAGCTACCACGGTGGCCATTACCAGGGCTGGCAAAGCCAGACATCCCGGCAAACCGTGCAGGATCAACTTGAGAAAGCGCTGGGTCGCTTTGTCAATCACCGGGTCTCGACGCTGTGTGCCGGTCGCACTGACGCCGGCGTGCATGGTCTGAACCAGGTGGTGCACTTCGATACACCGCTGGACCGCCCGGAACCGTCCTGGGTTCGCGGCCCCAATGCCTTGCTGCCACGTGATATTGCTGTGCAGTGGGCCAAAGTGGTGCCGAAATCGTTCCATTGCCGCGCCAGTGCAGTGTCGCGCCGTTATGTTTACGTGGTGATGCAGTCGGCAGTGCGACCCAGTGTGGATCGGGGCCGCGTCGGCTGGATCTATCGACCGTTGCAGCTTGAGCCCATGCTGCAGGCTGCCCGGCAGTTGCTGGGCGAGCACGACTTCACGTCGTTTCGTGCCAGTGCCTGCCAGGCGCTGTCTCCCATCAAGCAGTTGTTGCGTCTTGACATCAGCCGCCGCGGTGCTTACTGGCGCTTTGAATTTGAAGCCAATGCATTTCTGCATCACATGATCCGCAACATCATGGGCTGCCTGCTCGCCATTGGCTACCAGCGCCACCCGCCAGAGTGGATCAACACCGTGCTGGCGGCCCGTGACCGCGACGCGGCTGCACCCACGTTTTCGCCCGACGGGCTGTATTTCCTGGGCCCGCGCTACGAGCCGCACTGGGGCTTGCCCGCAGACTCTCCCTTGCTGGATGGATTGCCATGATTCAAGACATCTCGCAGCGTGTGCCGGAGCAGCACCGCACCCGCATCAAGATCTGCGGCCTCACGCGCGAAGCCGACGTCGATGCTGCGGTGGAGGCTGGAGCCGACGCCATAGGTTTTGTGCTTTATGAAAAAAGCCCGCGTCATGTTTCAGCACTGCGGGCGGCTGAACTGGCGCGCCGGTTGCCGCCATTGGTCACGCCGGTGCTGTTGTTTGTCAATGAAGAGGCTTCAAAAATAATAGCTGCTTGCAACAACGTGGCAGGCTCTATCGTTCAATTCCATGGCGATGAATCGCCGCAAGACTGCTGGGCTGCCAGTGCGCTGGGCCAGCGTCCGTATTTGCGCGCTGCGCGAATTCCCCTCGGTGACGCCGGCCGCGACTTTGATCTCTTAAAATTCGCCCAAGATTATTCACAGGCCCAAGGCCTCCTGCTCGACGCGCAAGTGGACGGGTATGGCGGCGGCGGACACGCATTCAATTGGTCACTGCTTCCTCCAAACGTCAACGCTCACCTCGTCTTGAGTGGTGGGCTGAACGCTGCCAACGTGATCGACGGCATTCTTCAGGTGCGTCCGCGCTGCAAAACGCTCGCGGTTGACATCAGTTCCGGGGTCGAGGTGCCGGGTCAAAAAGGCATCAAGGACCCCACCCGCATCCGTGAGTTTGTAGCTGCCGTGCGGCGTGCAGACCAGATCATCAACGACATTTACGGACAGGCCCGCACCACAGGCGCGAGCACTTTCCACAACCTTTGAATTGACCATGTTTGACTACCAGCAACCCGACCTTCGTGGTCACTTTGGCATCTATGGCGGCAGCTTTGCCTCCGAGACCCTCACCCACGCCATCAACGAACTCAAGGCCGCCTACGCCAAGTACCAGTTCGACCCCGAATTCGTGGCTGAATTCAACTACGAACTGGCCCATTTTGTTGGTCGCCCAAGCCCGATTTACCATGCGGCCCGAACCAGTCGTGAAATGGGCGGCGCCCAAATTTTCCTCAAGCGCGAAGACTTGAACCACACCGGTGCGCACAAGATCAATAACACCATCGGCCAGGCCATGCTGGCCAAGCGGATGGGCAAGCCGCGCATCATTGCCGAAACCGGTGCCGGCCAGCACGGCGTGGCCACCGCCACCATTTGCGCCCGCTACGGGCTGGAATGCGTGGTCTATATGGGCAGCGAAGACGTCAAACGCCAAAGTCCCAATGTTTACCGCATGAAGTTGCTCGGCGCCACTGTGGTGCCGGTCGTCAGCGGCAGCCGCACACTGAAAGATGCGCTCAACGAAGCCATGCGTGACTGGGTGGCCAATGTCGACAACACTTTCTACATCATTGGCACGGTGGCCGGCCCGCACCCCTACCCGATGATGGTGCGCGATTTCCAGAGCGTGATCGGCAAGGAGTGTCTGGTGCAAATGCCCGAGATGCTTCAAGCTGCGGGTTGCAAAACCGACCAGCCCGATGTGGTGATGGCCTGCGTCGGCGGCGGCAGCAATGCCATGGGAATCTTTCACCCTTATATTGCCCATGAAGCCACGCAACTGATTGGTGTCGAGGCTGCGGGAGAGGGCATGGACAGTGGCAAGCACTCGGCCTCGATCCAGCGCGGCAGCCCCGGTGTGCTGCACGGCAACCGCACCTATGTGCTGCAGGACGACAACGGCCAAGTCACCGAAACCCACAGCATCAGTGCCGGGCTCGACTACCCAGGCGTCGGCCCCGAACACGCTTTCCTGCACGACATCGGCCGCGCCGAGTACGTCGGCATCACCGACGCAGAGGCGCTGCATGCATTTCACTACCTGTGCCGCACCGAAGGCATCATTCCCGCGCTGGAATCCAGCCACGCCCTGGCCCACGCCATGAAGCTGGCCAAGACCATGCGGGTTGACCAGTCGATCCTGATCAATCTTTCGGGCCGGGGTGACAAGGACATTGGCACCGTGGCCGACCTGAGTCACGCCGATTTCTTCTGCCGACCCAGTTGCCAGGGCCAGTCGGTCAAGGGCGGCCTGGCCGCCGATGAAGCCATTGTGAAGGTTGTCAAATGAGCCGCATCGCCCCCACGTTCACCCAATTGCAAGCCCGGGGCCGCAAGGCACTGATCCCGTTTGTCACCGCCGGTTTCCCGTTTGCCGACATCACGCCCGAGCTGATGCACGCCATGGTCGCGGGAGGCGCTGATGTGATTGAGCTTGGCGTGCCGTTCTCCGACCCCAGTGCTGATGGCCCCGTGATCCAGAAAGCCGGCGACAAGGCGCTGGCCGCCGGCGTCGGCCTGGTGCAGGTGCTGGCCATGGTGCGTGAATTCCGCCTGAAAAACGACAGCACCCCGGTGGTGCTGATGGGTTATGCGAACCCGGTCGAGCGCTACAGCCAAATGCATCGGCGTCCCGATGCCAAAAAGGGCACCAGCGCTTTTGTTCAGGACGCGGCCGCGGCTGGGGTCGATGGCGTGCTGATCGTCGACTACCCGCCGGAAGAATGCGAAGAGTTTGCCGCCGAGCTCAAATCGCACGGACTGGACCTGATCTTTTTGCTGGCGCCAACGTCCACCATTGATCGCATGCAGCAGGTGGCGCGTATTGCCAGTGGCTATGTCTACTACGTGTCGCTCAAAGGTGTCACCGGCTCGGGCGCGCTCGACACCGATGCGGTCGAGGCCATGCTGCCGCGCATTCGCCAGCATGTCAGCGTGCCCGTGGGGGTGGGTTTTGGCATTCGCGACGCTGCCACTGCTCGCGCCATTGGCCGGGTGGCGGATGCTGTGGTGATTGGCAGCCGTATCATTCAGCTCATCGATGATCAGCCGCGCGACCAGGTCGCCGCCACAGCCGAAAAATTTCTTCGCGAAATTCGCCTGGCGCTGGATTCATAATGTTGTTTATTTGTCATGCCAGACCTGATCCGGCATCCATGCCACCGCCGAAAACGAAGGCTTACGGAGTGTTCATATGAGTTGGCTCGAAAAACTGCTTCCCCCGAAAATCCAGCACACCGACCCCAAAGATCGCCGCGTTGTCCCCGAGGGGCTGTGGATCAAATGCCCCAGTTGCGACAGCGTGCTGTACAAGACCGACCTGGAACAAAACCAGAACGTTTGCCCCAGTTGCAGCCACCACCACCGGATTGGGGCGCGGGTTCGCCTGAACACTTTCCTGGACAACGAGGGCCGTTATGAAATCGGCCAGGAAGTGCTGCCGGTGGATGCGCTCAAGTTCAAGGACAGCCGCAAATACCCCGAACGCCTGAAGGAAGCGCTGGAAAACACCGGCGAAACCGATGCTCTGGTGGTGATGGGAGGCTCGGTGCTGGGCATTGGTCTGGTGGCCGCCTGTTTCGAATTTGAATTCATGGGCGGCAGCATGGGCTCGGTGGTTGGCGAGCGCTTTGTGCGCGGCGTGCACACGGCGATCGAGCAAAAAGTGCCGTTTGTCTGCTTTACCGCCACCGGTGGCGCGCGCATGCAAGAGGGCTTGCTGAGCTTGATGCAGATGGCCAAGACCAATGCGTCATTGACGCACCTGGCCAAGAAGGGCCTGCCCTTTATCAGCGTGCTGACCGACCCCACCATGGGCGGTGTCAGCGCCGGCTTTGCCTTTTTGGGGGACGTGGTGATTGCCGAGCCCAAGGCGCTGATTGGCTTTGCCGGACCGCGCGTGATTGAATCGACGGTGCGCGTGACGCTGCCCGAAGGCTTTCAGCGTGCCGAATTCCTCCAGACCAAGGGCGCGGTGGACCTGATTTGTGACCGCCGCGAATTGCGCAAGACCATCGCCAGCACGCTGGCCATGCTGACGCGTCAAAGCTCGGACGCAGTGGCATAAGACGCTGTCGGTTGAGTGTGGTCCCCCCGACAGGAATCGAACCTGTATTTCACGCTTAGGAGGCATGCGCACTGTCCATTGTGCTACGGAGAGAAGCGCTGATTTTACGGGCTGAATCCTGGCTGTTCAGTTTTTGGCTGCTCTGAAATAGCTGGCGCACGACAGCGCTTTGCGCCGTCATGCGACCCGGACGTTGGCGGCTGCCTTATTTTTTTGACAGCGCGTCGCGAATCTGCCGCAGCAGCACAGTGTCTTCCGGTGTGGCTGGTGGTGCCTCAGGAGCGGGTGGCGCTTCTTTCTTCATGCGGTTGATCTGGCGGATCATGATGAAAATGATGAACGCCAGGATAAAGAAGTTCACGGCCACCGTGATGAAGTTTCCGTAAGCGAAGAGCGGAACGCCAGCTTTCGTCAGCGCCTCATAGGTCATTGGCCCGGTAAATGCCGCGGGCGGGTCGGAAAGCAGCACAAAGTAGTTGGAAAAATCAAGACCGCCAACGGCCTTGCCCACCAGCGGCATGATGAGGTCCTTGACGATTGAATCGACAATTTTGCCGAAGGCGGCACCAATGATGACGCCGACTGCAAGGTCAACGACATTACCTTTCAAGGCAAACTCTTTGAATTCAGATGAAATACTCATTTGATGCTTTCACTAAGTGATGTGGACACGGATTTTGACTGCAACTCGTCGCAGGCAAAAGAATACACCAGAACACGGATTTTGGCGACTGGGCGATCACGATGTGGGCCAGCATCAACATTGCGCTGTTCTGGCTTGCGCGGTTCTGACATGGATGACTCAGTCGTAACGCAGGGTCCAGATCAAATCGATGGCGCTTTGTTCCCCGGTTTGGGCGCGCAGCGTCAGTCGCCGGGTCAGGTCATAAAAAATGGTGAAGACACCCATGGTGCCCGCCAGGCCGCTCTCATAAGCCACGTAAAAGTCATTGCTGAGTCGCTTGCCCAATGTGACTGTGGCGCCCGTGGTGGTGTCGCCTTTGCCGCTACCCTTGAAACTGAGCTCGTCCAGTCCGAGCGCCTGGGACAGGCTGGCGCTCGGCCCTTTGCCCTGGCCGCCCAGCAAGGCCAGTGCCGCTTGCTGCAGCAAGGCGGCCTCGCCGCCGCTGTCGCTGGCAGAGCGGCCCAGCACCAGCCAGGACAATTTGTCGGCCTCGGGCAAGTCAGGCTCGGAATACAGACGCACGATGGGCGACAGGGCCGTGCCGCTGATCTGCACGCCCACACGCTGGCTGAGTTGGGGTCGGATCGCCAGGATTGCCAGCGCCGGGTTGTCGACCGGGCCGACAAATCTCAGAATACCCTGCTCGATGTCCAGGCGCTGGCCATAGGCCCGGTAGGTGCCGCGCACCGCGCGCACGGTGCCGGTCAGGTTGGGGCGCTCGTTGTCGACGGCGCGCAGCGACAGTTTTCCCGCCAGACGCGTGTCAAGACCGCGACCACGCATCTTGAAGTCCGGCCCCAGATCAAGTTCAATCAACAGGTCGGACACCAGGCGCGGGGCACTGGCGCTGCCTGCGCTGGCTTTTCGGGCCGGGACATCCTGTGGTTTGGCTGTGGCTGCGGAGCCACGCAACACCACGTCATCACCCAACTGCGGGGCGGTATCCTCGGGCAGGATGATCAAGGCCTGGTCGGCCGCCAGGGTACCGCGCAGAGTCAAGCGGGCATTGATAAGTTGGGCCGCTACCTTGCCGGACACCACCACGCGTCGGTCGGCACGGCTGCTCACATTCAGCGCCTTGGCCTGAACTTCAAACGCCATGCGCAGGCGCGACAGAAAATCGGCCTCGGTGCTGCCAGGAAGCCAGAACACCGAGCCGCTCATGCTGAGTTGGCCACCGCCCCCCGCCTTGGCAGCCGAGGCGCCTTGCAGGGTGAAATCCTGAATGTCCATTTGCTGCCCCTGCAGCGTGGCATTCAGAGTGCCCTGGCTGAAGTCGATGCCGTCCACCACAGAGCGCACCGCCAGGTCGCGCGCTCGCAGGGCGCCATTCCATTGGGGCAGGTCAAGCGTGCCGCTGACGGTAATGTCGGCTTCCATGGTGCCGCGCAGGCGCCAGCCGGGCGGTGCCAGCGCCGACCAGGCATCAACCGGTGGCATCTGAATCTGCAAACCGCCGCCAATCGGCACGTTTGTGGCCAGCGTCCAGCCCTGGCCCAGCGGCTGCAGCTGGGTGCTGAACGCCATCAGTGCCTTGCCGGCGCGCGTGCTGTCCCAGCGCAGGCTGCTCGACAGATAGCCGTCGTCCAGGTTGATCTCCAGCCGGGCTTCGCGCATTTCTGCAGGCAACAAAAGCTGGCGGCTGTCATCGGCGCGCAGGCGCAGGTCGCCAGAACTGCGCTCCAGCGTGGCGCTCAAGTGCAAAGCGTCGGTTTGCTTGGCATCCCACTGGCCCGCCAGTATCAGGTCGCTGCTCAGGCCCAAGTCAGCCATCGTCTTATTGCTGATGGCATCCAGCCAGGCCAGCGGTAACTGGCTGATCTGCCCGCGGCTTTCCCATTGCGCTTTGGGCCTGGCCTGCGGCGTCGCCTTGGCGCCCTGCAGAGTCCAGCGCATGGGCTCCCAGGTCAGGCTTGCCTCGCCCGGTTGTGGGCCCAGCAGACGGGCGCTGCCAGACGACACGGTCACCGTGTTGTCCATGCCCGTGGCCAGCCAATCCAGCAGGATCGGCTGGCTATTGGCCGGGCCGGTCTGCAGCGACCATTGGCCGGGCCGGGAGGTGTCCCGGGCGCCGATTGCGAGTTGGTTCAGGCTTATCTGCCAGTGGCCGGCCTTGACCAGGGCGGCGTTGCTTTGGGCCTGCCAATCCAGCTTTTTCGACCCGATGTCGGCACGGCCTTGGGTGCTGAAGGTGAGGGCGGGCAGGGTGCCCGACAACTCCGCCTGCAGGTCGTGCAGTCGAATCTCGTTGGCAGGGTCGGCAGGGGTGCCTGGGCTGCTGCGCCAGTCAAGCTGTGGAACGCGCAGGCTGGCGTCGACCTGCAGGGCGCGGCCCTGCTGCTGCCAGCCGCCAGACCAGCGGCCGTCAAGTTGGGCACTGCCCTGCAATCGGGCACCCTGCAAGGCGCTTGAAACGGCCGGCCAGCGCTTGAGCCATTGGCTGGCCAGGTTGGCATCGGTCAGGTTGACAGCCAGCGTGCCCTTGCCCTCTTTGGCCGCCAGCAGCCCGTCGATCTCAGCCTGCAAGCCGGGCAAGGCCAGCGCCAATTTGCCCTGTGTGGCCTGAGAGTTGAGGTTGTGGGCCAGATGCCCCTCGATCCGGGCTTCTTGTGCGTCAACCTGGAGCTGGCTTAAAGTCAGTTGGGGTGCCGCCCAAATGCCTTCGACCTGCAGACTTTGCAGCGCCAGGGTTTGCAGACTGACCGGGGCTTTGTTTGATTTTTCCGATTTGCCCTTGTCGGTTGCCGCCTGAAGCTGCGCGCCAAAGCGCAGGCCTTGCGGGGTTTGTCGTGCCTGCAACTCGCCGCTCATGGTGGCACTGGCCAGGCGCGTGTCAACAGCACCGGGATCGACGTTTTTCAGATTGATGTTGCCGAGCCATTGCCCGGCATTGAACTGGCCCGAGCCCGTGATGCTGCCACCCGCAGCCGTTGCCCGCATCGAATTTAGCACCCATTGCGCTTGGTCGTAGGTCACCTCAGCCTGCAGGGTATTGAGTGGCAGACGCTGCTGGTTCCAGGGACCTGGCAGGTTATTGGTCAGGTCGACCTTGCCTTGCCAATTTGCTCCCACGGGGGTCACGCTGGCTTCGCCGGAGAGCAGGGTCTGGGGGGCCTGCGGCCAGAGGGCGGCAAGGTTCAAGGCTTGCCACTGCGCTTTGGCCCGGGTCAGCGGCTGGGTTTGCCAGGGGGCAATTTGCGCTGACACTTCCGCTTGCATGGCTTTTGATTTGGCAGCCGGCGAGGCGGGATTGGCGGGGAACTCGGGGATCAGGCTGGCCTGCAACGTGAGCGCGGCATCCGGGCCTGCCAATTCGCCGGCGATCCGGGCATTGGCCGCCACCGTCAAGCGCTGCTGGCTGGACGGCACGGTGGTTGCCACCACCCCCTGGAGTTGCAGCTGCAGTGCCATCGGCGCGGTGGCCTGGAGTTTGCCACTGAGGTGGTAGCTGCCTGAAGAAATCTGTCCCAGGCCTTTCTCCAGCGCATGGGATTGCCCGTCGAACAGGTAGTGACCGCTGATGCCGGTGGCCTGCATGCTGGTAGCGCCGCTCCAGCTGATGCTGGCCACCTTGAAAGGCACGTCCACGGTGATCGGCAGTCGCAAGTCGCTGGGGGGCGTGAGCGGTGCAGGGTCAGTTTTGACACGCTGGTCATCAATTTTTATGGATCCAACAGTGAGTTCGCTCAATCGCAACTGCTTGTTGAAGAGCGGACGCAGCGTCCAGGCCACGCCGATGTCCTGCGCCTCCACACTGAGTTCGCCCCGGCTCCAGCGCAGCCATTCGATGTGGCCGCCCGCGCGCAGCGAGCCCTGAACGTTTTTGGCCTCCAGTGTCTGGTCGGCAGGCAAAAAGCGCTGCAGCCGGGTTAGCAGGGCGGCCAACGAGTCGCCGCTGCCGCTCCACACCCAAAGGGCTCCGGCGAGCGCCAGCACGGTGATCACCGTGGCGGCCAGCAGCTTCAGGCTCAGTCGCAGGGCTTTCATCAAAAGGTAAACCCCAGGTTCATGTGCAAGCGAAAGCGCTCGGCATCGACGCCATAAGCGAGGTCAATTTGCAGTGGACCGACCGGGCTGTTCCAGCGCGCCCCGATCCCCACACCCACTTGGAGAGTCAGGTCGGAGGGCTGGTTGGCCACCGCTCCGGCATCCAGAAACACCGTGCTTTCCCAGTCACTCGCGACGCCGTTGATGCGAATCGGGCGCTGCCATTCCACACTGCCCGTGGCCAGGTAGCGGCCACCCTCAACACTGCCATCGGCCTGCGTGACCCCGATATCATTCAGGCCATATCCGCGCACACTGTTGTCGCCGCCTGCCCGAAAGAGCTGGGTGCTGGGCAGGCTGATGCCATCTTTGGCAATGATGGCGCCAGCCGAGGCGCGCATGGAGAGGCGCCCGGCACTGTTGAGGGTGGCCTGACCTTCGCCTGGGTCTGGCGCTGCCGTTCCAAGCGGTAAAAAACCCTGCCAGCGAGTCAGCAGGCGGGCGTAGGGTTGCGCCTGGCCACCCAGCGTGGTGCCGCCACCCGCCTCGGCACCCCAGCCCCAGCCGCTTGACGGGAACGGCAGGTTGTCGTAATAACGCACGGCAAAGGCATAGTTGGCGCTGATGGACTGGGCAATTACCCTCTGTGGGCTGCCTGCGTCCAGCGTATCGGACCAGTCGTATTGCAGATACAGGTTGCGGTCGATGCGCAGGCTGCGCTGATTGCGCCCGCCCCGCAACTGCACACTGGTGACGTCCTGGGTGCCCAGCAACTGGTCCTGCAGCAAGACCGAGGTTGCCCAGCGCCAGTTGTCGGTGTCCGGTGGCGAGGTCAGCTCCGAGCCAAGGGAACTGTCATCTCGCTGGAGCTTGAGTTTGCTCACCGCCAGCCAGTCAATCCCGGGCAATTTGTGGTGGGTGTGCTCGGCCGACAGGCGTGCCCCGCTGTCGGTGCTGGCGCCCAAGCCGAGCACCAGTTTTTGCAGGCGTGCTTCGCGCAGTTTCACCAGCACCGGGGCGGCATCGGCGCTGACGCTGGCGCTGCTGTCGATCGTGATGAAAGCAGAGTCAAAGTAGCCGCTGTCCGTCAGGCGCTGCTGGGCCGCCACCAGTTCTGCCTGGCTGTAATCGGCTCCGGGTGTGAGACGGGCCAGGCGCTGCACCAGTTCGGCGTCGTAGCGCGACAAGCCCTCAACCACCAGACCGCCGGTGCGGTACGCGGGACCAGAATCGAGCGTGATTTCCAAATGCGCCTGGGCGGCTTCTGGGTCAATGTCGGCCAGCGAGGCGCTGATGCGCCCGGCGGGAAAGCGCTGGGTGGTGAGCTGGCGCAGCGTTTTTAGTTTGGCGGCATCCCAGGCGGTTTGGGTAAAGCGGTTGCCCGCGCGCAGAGACCAGTTGGCCTGAATCTGCTCGCGCTGGGCCGTCGCCGCCGCATCGGTGGCGATGGCTCCGGTGAAATGAAAGGTCACCTGCCTGACCCGTGTGGCTTCACCGGGCGCGACGATGATTTTGACCACCGGCCAGGGTGTGCTGGCGCTGGCGGGCTGGCGTTCCATGCTGATCACCGGTGCAAAGTAACCCAGGGTGCCAATGAGTTTGCGCGCATCCTGATCGGCCAGGCGCAGCAGGCGTTCGAGTTCATCGTCACTCAAGTCGGTGAGCTCGCGGTAGCGTTGCAGCTCCATGTGACGCGTGAGCAACTCCTTGATGTCATCAGGGGCCTGGATGTCGATCACAAAGGCCGCCCCGGCCTGCGCTGCGGCTGGCGTTGGCGGCTCAGATGAAGCCGAATCTGCCGCAGCGGCTATTGAACAGGCCATCAGCAGCGCAGCCGCCAGCAATAACGGCTTCATTTGCTCAGCAGGCGCATGGTGTCTTCCAGCCCCTTGAGGGTGAGCGGGAACATGCGTTGGCTCATGAGTTGCTGCACCAGGCTGATGCTCTGGCGGTATTGCCACACGCCTTGCGGCTCGGGGTTGATCCAGGCAAACCGGGGGAAGGCGCTGGTCAGGCGCCCGAGCCACTCCACGCCCGCTTCTTCGTTGCTGTATTCCACGCTGCCACCGGGCTGCAAAATCTCATAGGGGCTCATGGTGGCGTCGCCAATGAAGATCAGCTTGTAGTCCTTGTTGTACTTGCGGATGATGTCCCAGGTGGCAAATTTTTCGGCATAGCGGCGCCGGTTGTTTTTCCACATGAAGTCATAGACGCAGTTGTGGAAATAATAAAACTCCAGGTGTTTGAACTCGGATTTGGCCGCCGAGAACATTTCCTCGACCCGCGCAATGTGCTCGTCCATGGTGCCGCCCACGTCCATCAACAGCAGCACTTTGACGTTGTTGTGCCGCTCCGGGATCATCTTGATGTCCAGGTAACCGGCGTTGGCGGCGGTGGCGCGGATGGTGTCAGGCAGGTCAAGCTCTTCAATATTCCCCTCGCGGGCAAACTTGCGCAGGCGGCGCAGCGCCACCTTGATATTGCGCGTGCCCAGTTCCTGGGTGTCGTCATAGTCTTTGTAAGCGCGCTGTTCCCACACCTTGACCGCGCTTTTGTTTTTGCCCGCGCCGCCGATGCGGATGCCCTGCGGGTTGTAACCACTATTGCCAAAGGGACTGGTGCCGCCAGTGCCAATCCACTTGCTGCCGCCTTCGTGGCGTTCCTTTTGTTCTTCGAGACGTTTCTTAAGCGTCTCCATGAGCTCGTCCCAGCCCATTTTTTCAATGGCCGCCTTTTCCTCTGGGCTCAGGTTGAGTTCCAGCGTTTGGCGCAGCCAGTCCAGCGGCACGTCTTTGGTGAAGTCGGTCACCAGTTCGATGCCCTTGAAGTAGGCTGAAAATGCCTTGTCGAACTTGTCGTAATGCTTTTCGTCCTTGACCAGCGTGGCGCGGCTCAGGTAATAAAAGTCATCAATTTTGTAGCCGGTGGTCTCAGCGGCGTCGCCTTCAGCCTGTGGTGTTTTTGGCCCCACCACGCCGAGTTTGAGCGCCTCCAGCAGGGTCAGGAATTCCTTGACCGAGACCGGCAGTTTGGCGGCGCGCAGGGTGTAGAAGAAGTCGATCAGCATGGGAAGGGTTAAAGCCAGTTTTCAACTTTGAGACCGGGCACGCGCGAGAACTCGCGCACGTTGTCGGTGACCAGCACCAGCTTGTGGTGCAGAGCCTCGGCGGCGATCCAGGTGTCGTTGGGACCGATCGGGGTGCCGGCTTGTTCCAGTTGGGTGCGAAGCTGCGCGTACGTGTCAGCAACCCGGCTGTTGATGGTCAGCAACTCCGAACTGGTGCGAATCGCGTCGATCACTGCGAGCCGCTTGGGGGTGCGGTCGCCCTTGTAGTAGCCCACCTGCAATTCACCCAGAACAATCGGTGACAGCGTCAGGCGACCACGTTCCAGGGCCTCAAAGCGCTTGATCAGCCCTGGGTGGGACCGCCGGATCAAGGCGCTCCAGATATTGGTGTCGAGCAAGTAGCGGTCGGCGGTGGTTGTCATCGTCTGCTACCAGGCCGCTACCGGTTTCGCCGGGCCTTCGTCGCCAATGTCTGGCCAGTCTTCGATGATCGGTAGTTTGTCCAGAAACTCTTTCATGGTTTGCGGCGCTTCCCGCAACACAATTTCGTCCCCTCGGCGCTCAATGGTGACGCGCTTGGACGTGAGTTGAAATTCTTTGGGCAGGCGCACAGCCTGGCTGTTGCCTGACATGAAAACGGCGGCAGTGGTGGTCATGATGGGCTCCAGAAAGTAACAATATACAAATTGTATATGGTGATCAAATACTGTGCATCAGCACGATGCCTCAGATCAGCGTGGTTTGTCCAGCAAATACTGCAACTGCGCCCGTACCTCGGGCCATTCGCCCTGCGTCAAGCTGTACATCACGGTGTCACGGATGGTGCCGTCGCGGCGCAAGGCGTGACCCCGGATGACACCGTCCTTGCGTGCGCCCAGGCGCTCAATCGCAGTTTGCGAGGCAAAGTTGAAGTTGTCTGTGCGCCAGCCCACCACACGGCAGCCCAGCGTCTCAAAGGCGTGGGTCATCATGAGAAGCTTGCAGGTGGTGTTGACATGGCTGCGCTGCACACTTTTGGCATACCAGGTGTAGCCAATTTCAACCCGCTTGACCGCCGGAAGGATGTCATGAAAACTGGAGCTGCCCAGCACTTGTCCGGTGGCGGAGTCAAGCACGGCAAAAGCCAACCGGTTGCCTGCCTCGCGCATGGCGAGCGCATCTTCAATGTAGCGACGGGTGTGCTCGGGCTCGGGCACGGAGGTTACGCGAATGTTCCAGAGTTGGCCATCAGCGGCGGCTTGGCGCAGGCCGTCTTCGTGGTCCAGCGTCAGCGGCTCCAGCGTGATGCCGTTTTTGTTCAAGGTGACAGGTTCGACAAAAGCCATAGCTCTCTCAGTCTGTTATTTTTCAAGTTTATGTGCATGGCTGCGACTTTGGTCAGAGCGGCTAGCGTGGCAGGCCCACTGGGCGGCTGACGATTTCTGGTACCCCAGTATGAGGAAGTCGTCCAGTGGGCCTGCCGCGCGGGTGACATGAAATGTCTTGGGTTGTTTGACGGCGCGCAGGTTCAGACTGTTTCGTCATGGAAAACATCATTCACCGGTTGCGACTCTGCATGAACACCAGTTTTTCGAACAGGCTCACATCCTGTTCGTTTTTCAACAGGGCTCCCACCAGCGGTGGCACCGCCACCTTGTCGTCCTGGGTTTGCAGTGCCGACAGGGGGATGTCTTGCGCCAACAGCAGCTTGAGCCAGTCGAGCAACTCGCTGGTTGAGGGTTTCTTTTTCAGTCCCGGCAGGTTGCGCACGTCAAAAAACGTTTTCATGGCGGCGCTCAGCAACTCGGCCTTGAGGCCGGGAAAGTGCACGTCCACAATCTGCTTCATGGTCACCGCGTCGGGGAACTTGATGTAGTGGAAAAAGCAGCGGCGCAAAAACGCGTCGGGCAATTCTTTTTCGTTGTTGGAGGTGATGAAGACCAGCGGGCGGTGTTTGGCGCGAATCAGCTCACGAGTCTCGTAACAGTAAAACTCCATGCGGTCGATTTCACGCAGCAAATCGTTGGGAAATTCGATGTCGGCCTTGTCGATCTCGTCAATCAGCAGCGCCACCGGCTCGTCCGCCGTGAATGCCTGCCACAAAACGCCTCTGACGATGTAGTTATGGATGTTTTTGACCCGTTCACCGCCATCGATATCGGCCAGTTGCGAGTCGCGCAGACGGCTCACCGCGTCGTATTCGTACAAGCCCTGCTGCGCCTTGGTGGTGGACTTGATGTGCCATTGCAACAGCGGTAAATTGAGCGCGGTGGCCACTTCTTCGGCCAGCATGGTCTTGCCGGTGCCGGGCTCGCCCTTGACCAGCAATGGGCGCTGCAGGGTGATGGCCGCGTTCACCGAGAGCATCAGGTCGTTGGTGGCGACATAGTTTGGGGTGCCTTGGAATTTCATGGTGTTTGGAGTGAATTGAGGGGCTTTTCGGCCATTGCTTTTTGATGTTTTGGACAGGGTTGCCGGATTGGCGCCAAAAGCTTGGGGTCGACTGGCTTTCGATAGTTCATTTGGCCGTTGTCAGTTTAGAAAAGGCTGATGCGAATTTTCCTCAGAAAAGGAAAAAATTCTGCTGGCTGTGCCGGATCACAGTCAGTCCCGGGTGGCTTGACGCTGCACACAAGCCACATAAGTGTTGCCGTCGGGCGGCTGGCCGTTGCGTTGGCTGTCCCAGATCATTTGTCCCAGGCATTCCATGGCGACATGATGTGCGTCGTGCAGGGAGTCGAGCCGGTGCGTGAGCAATTCAACGGCCTGACGGATCCCCCGTGGCTGGTCAATGCTGCATTGCTCGGTGATTGACAGATGCATCGACAGGTGCAGAAAGCAGCTGGTCTGGCGGTCTTCGGCTTGCCCGATGGCGGCCAGTGCCACCTCCACGTTGGCCAGCTCAGCGTGGTACTCGGGATGCTCGTCTATCCACAGGCTGGCGATGGTCTCAATGGCCTCCATGGGCTGACCCGCCTGGGCCTTGGCATATACAGCGCAAAAAAATCCGCGAACGTCAGCTTTTGAAGGGTTGAATATCATGAGGTCAATTGTCGCCGCTGCGCGCTCAGTCCACCCGCCAGGCCGGCAATTGCCAGTTGCGCCACACCGCCAGTCCGCGCAAGCCGGCGGTGACGACAACACAGGCCACCAGGGCCAGCCAGCCTGGCGCTCCAAGGTGCCACAACCCCACATAAACCCAGCCACCGGCAAAGGCGCAGACGGCGTACGGGCGGTGGTCGCTGAACGCGGTGGGTATCTGATTGCAGACAATGTCACGCAACACACCGCCAAAGACCCCGGTGGCCAGGCCCATCAATACCGCCACCAGTGCGGGCATGCCATTGAGCAATGCCTGATGCACGCCGGTGGCGGCAAACAGCCCGAGCCCGAGCGCGTCAGGCCACTCAATGGCTTTGCGCGTGAGTTCAAAATGGTGGCGTCGCAAGAACAGCATGGCAAAGGTGCACAAGGCCAGCACACCCCACAGCATTTCCATGTGGCGAACCCAGAAAAACGGCCGCACATCGAGCAACAAGTCGCGCAACGTGCCGCCACCAAAAGCCGCCAGAAAGCCCACCACGCACACGCCCACGGCATCCAGACGTTTTTGGGCTGCCTCCAAAACCCCCGACAATGCGAACGCCGCGGTGCCTGCGAGCTCGACC
The DNA here is from genome assembly GCF_011391645.1 of Rhodoferax sp. Classification (GTDB taxonomy): domain Bacteria; phylum Pseudomonadota; class Gammaproteobacteria; order Burkholderiales; family Burkholderiaceae_C; genus Rhodoferax. Next base: position 33,293 of record NZ_JAABQC010000012.1, read on the forward strand.
AGCAGCCGCAGGGTTTGGCCCCACTGTTGTATGTTGTCAATGTTAGCACCGTTCATACCCGAATTGTCACACCATGGTCCTGCCTGAAGATTTTCCCCTCGTCACTGACCCTTTCTTTTACGCTGTCACCATTCCCGCCGTGCTGCTGCTGGGGGTGAGCAAGAGCGGCTTTGGCGCGGGCTTTGGCTCGCTGGCGGTGCCGATGATGGCCTTGGCGGTGAGTGTGCCGCAGGCGGCGGCCATATTGATGCCGGTGCTGCTGCTGATGGACGTGCTGGGCATGGCCGCGTTTCGCAAAGACTTTGACCTGAAGTTGCTCAAGTTTCTGATTCCCTGCGGCCTGGTGGGCATCGTCATTGGCGCGCTGCTGTTCAAGCTGCTGGATGCGCGCCTGGTGGCCGGCATTGTGGGCGCCGTGACGCTGCTGTTTTTGGCGCAGCGCCTGCTGTTTCCGCCCCGCGTCGACAGCCCGGCACCGCCGCGCTGGCTGGGGGCGGTGTTGACAGCGACTTCAGGCTTTACCAGTTTCATTGCGCACGCCGGTGGCCCACCCGTCAACGCTTACATGATTCCCATGCGCCTGTCGCCTATTCGCTTCACCGCGACCCTGGCGTTCTTCTTTTTTGTCATCAACCTTTCCAAGTGGATTCCGTACGCTTGGCTGGGCCTGCTGGACTGGCGCAACTTTGCCACCTCGGTGGTGCTGCTGCCCTTGGCGCCGATTGGCGTTTGGGTAGGGGTGAAGCTGGCCAGGCGCATTCAGCAGGCCTTGTTTTATCGACTGGTTTATTTGGGCATGTTTCTGACAGGCAGCAAACTGCTGTGGGACGCGCTGCGGTGAAACCTGGCGCGGTGGCGGGCGTTTTTGGCCTGGTGCGCCCCGTCAAGCGGGGTCGTTGTTGGCTTCTCCTGCGGGGCAGCTATTGCAGTCGAACGGGTCAATCCCGGTGTACATCACATCAGCATCCGAGGCAGGATCACTGATTTCACGTCCGGGATGGCTGTCAAATTTCCAGGTTATCAATCAGCCGGGTGCTGCCCAGTTTGGCGGCGCCCAGAATGACCAGACCAGCTTGCTTGGCCAGTCGGGACACCTGGTCGACCGCTGGGGATTGCAGGTTGCTGCGGCAGCGCACGGTCAGGTAGTCGGGCTGCCAGCCGCGCTGGGTCAGGGCGTCCATGGCTTGCTGCTCAAGGGCCGGCAGATCGGTGGCTCCCGATTGCACGGCTTTGGCCATGAATTGCAGGGCTTGCGACAGTTGCACCGCTTCCCTGCGCTGGGCGGGGCTAAGGTAGTTGTTGCGCGAGGACAGCGCCAGTCCGTCCGGCGCGCGCAGCGTCTGGCCGCCGATGACCTCGATGGGCAGGGCAAACTGCAGCACCATGCGTCTGATCACCTGAAGCTGCTGGTAGTCTTTCAGGCCGAACAGGGCAAATCGCGGCTGCACGCAAGCAAACAGCTTCATCACCACGGTGCAGACGCCGACAAAAAAGCCCGGCCTGAAATGACCTTCAAGGATATTGGCGATCTCTGAGGGCGGCTGGATGGTGAAGCCCTGGGGTTCCGGGTAAAGCTCTTTTTCACTGGGCGCAAACACCACGTCACAACCGGCTGCCTCCAGTGCCTCGCAATCGGCCTCCCAGGTGCGCGGGTAAGTGTCAAAGTCTTCATGCGGCAAAAACTGCAGGCGGTTGACAAAAATACTCACCACCACCACGTCGCCCAACGGCTTGGCCTGGCGCACCAGCGCCAGATGACCGTCGTGCAGGTTGCCCATGGTGGGCACAAAAGCGGGATGTGTGAAGTTGGCCAGGTGCGTGCGCAGCTCGGCGATGGTGCGAAGGATAATCATGATGATTTGTGGGACAGACCAAGATTTACACGAAGTGAAATTTGCTCTGTCCTCAAGTGATTAGTGGATGTTTGTGGGACAGACCAACTTCGCTGAGCGTAGCGAAGATCAGTTGCTCTGTCCTCAAGTGATTGTGGATGTCAAAATCTACCAGGCGTGCAGCCCATTGTCCGGAAAGCTGCCGTTCTTGACCGCTTCAACATAGGCTTGCATGGCTTCCTTGATGCCGTGCTGGCCTTGCACGCCAGGCAGGTCGGCCATGAAATTGCGCACAAATTTTGGCATTTTTCCCAGATTCAGCCCCAGCATGTCGTGCAACACCAGCACCTGACCCGACGTGCCATTGCCGGCGCCAATACCAATGGTCGGGCAATGGGTGAGCTCGGTGGTGAGTTCGCTTGAGAGCGCGGCCGGAACCATTTCAAGCACCAGCAGCGAGGCGCCGGCATCCTGCAACTCATGCGCTTGACGCTTCATGATGGCGGCTGACTCAACCGTTTTGCCCTGCACCCGGTAGCCGCCCAGGGCGTGCACGGTTTGCGGTGTCAGGCCCAGATGGGCGCAGACCGGAATCCCGCGTTCCACCAGAAAGCGCACTGTCTCAGAAGTCCAGCCACCGCCCTCGAGCTTGACCATGTGGGCACCGGCCTGCATCAGCACGGCGGCGCTGCGCAACGCTTGTTCCCTGGACTCAAGGTAGGTGCCAAAGGGCAGGTCGCCGATGATCCAGGCGGTGCCTTGCACCCGTCGCACGCCGCGTGTCACGCTTTCGACGTGGTAGCGCATGGTCTCCAGCGACACACCCACGGTGCTGCTCAAGCCCTGGCAGACCATGCCCAGCGAGTCACCGACCAGAATGCAGTCAACACCGGCGGCATCGGCGACTGCGGCAAAGGTGGCGTCGTAGGCGGTGAGCATGGTGATTTTCTCACCGCGGGCGTGCATTTCCAGCAAGCGCGGCAGGCTCACCGGCTTGCGCAGGGCCGGATTGCTGGCGGGCGGCAGGGTACCGTAGGGCGAGGCGCTTTGTGTGGCAGGCTGGTTCATCGGGTGATTCCCCTAAAAAATGTGGCGCGAGTCTAACGCAGAGCCGGGCTATCAAAGATCAGGTTTTCGGGCTCAGGGTGGTGGGCAGGGCCTGCGCCAGCATCTGCGGATAGTCGCGGCTGAAGTGCAGACCGCGGCTTTCGTGGCGGGCCTGGGCGCTGCGCACAATCAAATCGGCCACCTGCACCAGATTGCGCAGTTCCAGCAGATCACGGGTGACATGAAAGAGGGCGTAAAACTCCTGGATTTCATCTTGCAAAAGTGCCACCCGGTGGGCGGCACGGTCCAGCCTTTTGTTGGTGCGCACAATGCCCACGTAGTCCCACATGAAGCGGCGCAGTTCGTCCCAGTTGTGCGAGATCACCACCGTCTCGTCGGCATCAATGACCTGGCTTTCATCCCAGGCTGGCAAGCTTGGTGTGGGTTGCCGCGTGCTGTGCTCAATGTCCTGGGCGGCGGCCTGGGCAAACACCATGCACTCCACCAGCGAGTTGCTGGCCAGCCGGTTGGCGCCGTGCAGGCCGCTGCAGGCGGTTTCGCCAATGGCGTACAAGCCGTCGATGTCGGTGCGCCCCTCCAGATCAGCCAGGATGCCACCGCAGGTGTAATGGGCGGCCGGCACCACGGGAATAGGCTGCTTGGAGATGTCGATGCCGAGTTCCAGGCAGCGCGCGTAAATGTTGGGAAAATGCTCTTGCAGGAAGCTCAGGGGCTGGTGCGAGATGTCCAGGTAGACACAGTCTAAACCGCCCTTTTTCATTTCGAAGTCGATGGCGCGCGCGACCACGTCACGCGGTGCCAACTCCAGGCGCGCGTCATGGGCGGGCATGAAGCGGGTTCCATCGGGCAGCAGCAGGCGGCCCCCCTCGCCGCGAACGGCTTCGCTGATCAGGAACGATTTGGCGTGCGGGTGGTACAGGCAGGTGGGGTGAAACTGGATGAACTCCATGTTTTGCACCCGGCAACCGGCGCGCCAGGCGGCCGCAATGCCGTCTCCGGTGGCAGTGTCGGGGTTGGTGGTGTACAGGTAGACCTTGCCTGCGCCGCCGGTGGCCAAAATGGTTTGCGGCGCCTCAAAGGTGAGCACCTGGTCGGTGCCCTCATCAAGCGCGTACAGCCCCAGGCAGCGCTTGCCCGACAGCCCCAATTTTTCTGTGGTGATCAGGTCCACCAGCGTGTGCTGCTCAAACAGCGTGATGTTGGGGGTTTTGTGCACCTGCTCAATCAGCGTGCGCTGCACGGCGGCACCGGTGGCGTCGGTCACATGCACAATGCGCCGGGCGCTGTGGCCGCCTTCGCGGGTCAGATGCAGTTGGCCGTCTTCTTCGGAAAACGGCACGCCCAGGGTTTGCAGCCAGGCGATGGCTTTGGGCGCGTTTTCCACCACGCGGCGGGTCGCGGCCAGGTCGCACAGGCCGGCGCCGGCCACCAGGGTGTCGGCGATGTGGGCGTCAAAACTGTCGTCCTTGCTCCACACCGCCGCGATGCCACCTTGAGCCCAGCCGCTGGAGCCCTCGGAGACGGCACGCTTGGTGATCACGGCCACGCGTTTGTGCGGGGCCAGCAACAGGGCCGAGCTCAGGCCAGCCAGCCCGCTGCCCACGATCAGGACGTCAAAGTGCAGCGTGACGGGGGAGGAAATGGGTTGGCGTTCAGGCATGAAGTGTCCCGTCTGGGGTTAAGAGGAGGTGTAGGCCAGCCGCACATAGATGGGTGCAAAGGCTTCGGCCTGGGTAATGTCGATCAAGGTTTCCTTGGCCAGTTCGAGCAGGGCGATGAAAGTGACCACCAGCACCCGGGCGCCTTTTGCCGGGTCAAACAGGGCTTCGAATTCGACAAAGCGCCGGCCCTGCAATTTTTTCAGCACCATGCTCATGTGCTCGCGCACCGACAGCTCTTCGCGCGTGATTTTGTGGCGTTGCACCAGCGTGGCGCGTTTCAGAATCGACTGCCAGGCTTGCTGCAGGTCGACCAGGGTCACGTCAGGAAAACGCGGCGCGAGTGACTGTTCGATGTAGACCTGGGCGCGCAAAAAATCGCGTCCCAACTGGGGCAGGGTATTGAGCCGAGCTGCCGCCAGCTTCATTTGCTCGTACTCCAGCAAGCGGCGCACCAGTTCGGCGCGCGGGTCTTCAGCGTCCTGACCGTTGGCGACATGCCTTGGCGGCAGCAGCATGCGCGACTTGATCTCGATGAGCATGGCCGCCATCAGCAGGTATTCGGCTGCCAGCTCCAGGTTGCGGTGCCGAATTTCATCCACGTATGTCAGATACTGACGTGTCAGACCTGCCATGGGAATGTCCAGAATGTTGAAGTTCTGCTTGCGAATCAGGTACAGCAGCAAATCCAGCGGACCTTCAAAGGCCTCCAGGAAGACCTCCAGTGCATCCGGCGGGATGTACAGGTCCTGTGGCATGGCAAATAGCGGTTCACCGTAGAGCCGCGCCACCGCGACTTGGTCCACCACCATGGGCATGTCGGTCAAAACCTGGCTACCGCCAGCATTCAGGTTGGCTGTTTCAACCATTGAAGCATTGAGATGCTATGCGAGATCTCGCAGCCTGCCCAGTTTGATGGGGCTGCTGGCAGAAACTACTCTTTTCCTTCGTTCAGGTAGACGTAGGGCTTTTGCGCCACTTTACCGGCACGGTACTCTTGCCAGGCTTCCCGGTTGACCGGTTTGTCCCACAACAATTCGCGGCCCTCGCGCTGACGCGCTTCGATGCCGGGGTCTTTGGCAACGAGCTGACCGATGAACTCGGTGATATCGGATTTGTACAGGGGGCGGTAAAAAATGTTCATGGCAATAACCTCGTGACGGCATTCTAACGGTGCGCGCCGACGCAGCGTTTTAGCCAGACAAAGTCAGGTGTAATATCCCCACTGTATCTACAGAGACACCCGACGCGGCCCATGAATTCTTTTTTCCATCCTGCAAGCTGGATCCACCTGGACTGGGTATTGCTTGTGGTGGCGGCCTGGTTGCTGATCGGGGTGCTCGGGGTGCTGGCGCTGCGGCGCTTCAGGCTGGTGGCGATTGTGCTGTTTCCGGTGGGTGCGATTTTTTCGGTGCTGTTGCTGGCGGTGGCCCTGAGCGCGGTGTTCAGTGACCCCGAAACCGCGGTGCTGCCGCTCGGCCTGCCGCAGCTTCCCTTTCACTTGCGCCTGGACAGCCTGTCGGCCTTCTTTTTGATCCTGATTGGCGGTGTTTCTGCCGGGGTCTCCGTGTTCGCTGCCGGTTACTTTCGCCAAGGTGAGGGCACGCCACCGGGCCTGATCTGTCTGGAGTACCACGTTTTTCTGGCCAGCATTGCCATGGTGGTGCTGGCTGACGATGCCTATGTCTTCATGGTGGCGTGGGAGACCATGGCGTTCTCATCCTTCTTTCTGGTGCTGGCCAACCACCGCATTCCTGAAATTCGCAACGCCGGCTACCTCTACATGCTGATTGCGCATATTGGCGCTCTCGGCATTCTCCTGTGCTTTGCCTTGTTGCAGGCCGATACCGGCGACTACACCTTTGCCAATATGCGGATGCAGCACCTGACCCCCTTCTGGGGTTCGCTGGCTTTTGTGCTGGCGGTGTTCGGTTTTGGCGCCAAGGCGGGGCTGTTGCCGCTGCACGTCTGGCTGCCCGAGGCGCACCCGGCGGCGCCATCGCCTTTTTCGGCGCTGATGAGCGGCGTGATGCTCAAGATAGCGCTCTATGGCATTTTGCGCATTGCCTTCGACTTGCTGCAGGAGCAGATCTGGTGGTGGGGTGTGTTGCTGATGGGCTTGGGCCTTGTGACCGCCGTGTTTGGTGTGGTGTTTTCCACGGTGCAAGTGGAGATGAAGCGCTTGCTGGCATATTCCAGCATAGAAAACATCGGCCTGATGTGCGCGGGATTGGGCCTGTCGCTGTTGTTTCTGGCCTACGACATGAAGGCCCTGTCGGCTCTGGCGCTCACCGCCGCCATGTACCAGATGCTGGCCCACGCCTTTTTCAAGAGCCTGCTGTTTTGCGGCACTGGTGCCGTGATGCATGCCACCGGCGAGCGCAGCCTGGGCAAACTCGGCGGCCTGATGCGCTTCATGCCCTGGGTGGCCTGGCCAACCCTGATCGGGGTGCTGGCCTGCGCTGGTTTGCCGCCGTTTGGCGGCTTTGTGGCCGAATGGCTGCTGTTGCAAAGTTTCCTGTTCACCACCGGCTTGCCCAGTTCCTTCCTTGACATGCTGGTGCCGGTGATGGCCGCCTTGATTGCGCTGGTCGCCGCGCTCTCGGGCTACACCATGGTCAAGTATTTCGGTGTGATTTTTTTGGGCCAGCCGCGCGAGGAGAGCCTGGCCCGGGCGCACGATGCCGGCCGCTGGGAACGTCTGGGCATGGTCTGGCTGGTGCTGGGATGTGTGTTGCTGGGCTTGTTCCCCAACCAGGTCATTGCCCTGATTGATCCCGCCACCAGATTGCTGGTCGGGACGGGGCTGGCGCACACCGTTTCTGAAAGCGGCTGGCTGCTGGTGCCGGTTAGCGTTGAGCGGGCCAGCTACGCGCCGGCGATCTTTTTGCTGGGCGTGCTGGTCAGTTTTGGCCTGGCATTTTTGCTGGTGCGCAAGCTCTACCACGGCCGCATGCGCCGGGTGCCGCCTTGGGACTGCGGCTACCCATGGCAAACCCCGCGCATGCAGGACACTGCCGAAGGTTTTGGGCAGCCGATCCGGCAGATTTTCGAGCCATTTTTTCGCATGAAGCGACAGCTGCCAACCGCCTTCGATGCGCAACCGAGCTACAAAGTCACCGTCGAAGACCCGCTCTGGTACTGGATTTACCTGCCTGTTGCCAGCCTGGTGGAGCGCGTCTCCAAAATCATCGGGCTGTTGCAGCAGGGCCGGATCTCGGTGTACCTGATGTACAGCTTTGTCACGTTGATAGTGGTCTTGCTGGTGGTGAAACAATGAGCTGGCTGGGCGTCTTTTCGCAATCCCTGGCGCTGCTGACGGCGCTGCTGCTGGCACCCCTGCTCACCGGCTGGGTCAACCAATGGCGCGCTTGGCTGCAAAATAAGTCAGCGCCCGGCTTGCTGCAGCCCTACCGCATGCTGCACAAGCTGTTCAACAAGGAATCGCTGATGGCCGAGCATGCCTCGGCGCTTTACCGGACCGCGCCCTACCTTGTTTTCAGCTGCATGCTGCTGGCTTGCGCCATTGTTCCCACGCTGTCCACTGACCTGCCGCTGTCGCCTGCGGCAGACGCGATCGCCCTGGTGGGGCTGTTTGCACTGGCGCGGGTGTTCATTTCCCTGGCGGCCATGGATGTCGGCACCGCCTTTGGCACCCTGGGCGCGCGCCGTGAAATGCTGGTGGGCTTTCTGGCCGAGCCGGCTTTGCTGATGGTGCTGTTTTGCGCCTCCATGATCACGCGCTCCACGTCGCTCACCACCATGGTCGAAACGCTGGCGCACCGCGAGTTTGCCATCTACCCCA
>NZ_JAABQC010000128.1 GCF_011391645.1 Rhodoferax sp.
GCGCCGAGTCTTTCCAGTACTCTGCGCGCAGGTCTTTCTTCAAGACCTTGCCGGCCGCGCTGCGCGGCAGCTGGGGCACAAAGTCCACCGTCTTGGGCGCCATGACGCTGCCCAGCTTGGCCTTGCACAGCGCAATCAGCACTTCGGCGCTGACCGACTGGCCGGCATTGAGCTCGACCACGGCCTTGACCGCCTCGCCCCATTTTTCGTCGGGCACGCCGATCACCGCGCAGTCCTGCACCGCCGGGTGGCCCCAGATCACCTGCTCGACCTGGCTCGGGTAAACGTTGAAGCCGCCGGAGATGATCATGTCCTTCTTGCGGTCGGTGATGTGCAGAAAGCCCTCGTTGTCGATGTGCCCGACGTCGCCGGTGTGCAGCCAGCCGTCGATGATGGTCTCAGCCGTCTTGACCGGGTCTTTGTAGTAGCCCTTCATGACCAGGTCGCCGCGCACGCAGATTTCACCCGACTCGCCGCGTGGCAGGATTTGTTTCTCATCATTCATGATTTCGACATGCACCAGCGGATTGGGCCGGCCCACCGAAGCCAGCCGTTCATCGCTGGCCAACTGGCCCGCCTTCAGGTGCTCGTCGGCCCGCAGCGTTGAGATCGAGCCGGGCGCTTCGGTCTGGCCATAGCCGCCCGTCATCACCGGGCCAAAGACCTCGATGGCTTGCTTGAGTTTTTCAACCGACATGGGCGCAGCACCATACATGAAATACTTGAGCGACGAAAAATCGACCTTCATGTTGAGGTCAGGAATATCAAGCAAACGGTAGATCACCGTGGGCGGCAGAAAAATCTCGGTCACGCGGTGCCGCGCGATGGCGCCCAGCATCAGCGTGGGGTCGGGCTTGGCCAGCACCACCACCGCGCCGCCACGGGAAGTTACCGGAATGGACAGCAGGCCCGCCGTGTGCGTCATGGGCGCTGCCGCCAGCGTCACGGGTTTGTCTTCGTCGCTGTAGGGGCAGGCCATCAGGAAATGCGCAAACGCGGTCTGGTAGCTGCGGTGGGTATTCATCACGCCTTTGGGCGCGCCAGTGGTGCCGCCGGTGGGCATCACCGCCACCACATCGTCTAGGTCCACGCGCACATGCGGCTTGGTCGCAGGTTGGTCCTTGATCCAGTCGGCCAAGGCGATCGAACCCTGCACCTGCGGCGCGTTGCCATCGATGCAGACCCAGTGCCTGACCTTGGGCAGGCGCGCCTGCAAGCCGGCAATGACATCCGCAAAGTACGCCTGAAAGAACAGCACTTCGCAGTCGAACTGTTCAAGCACGTAATGGTTGTCCTCGGCGGCGTTGCGCGCACCCACCGGCAGCCAGCACATGTTGGCGCGCCACAGCCCCAGCGCGCACGTCCAGGCGGTGGTGTCATTCAGGGCCCAAACCGCGCCCTTGGTTTCCTTGGGCAGCCCGGTGGCCAGCAACGCGTTGGCGATGCGGCACGACAACTCACCCACCTCGTTGAAGGTGTAGCTGCGCTCGTCCTGAATGTAAGCGGGGCCGTTGGGGTTGATCATCCAGCCCCGGTCAAAAAAGTCAATCATGGCCATGTTTGGGTCTCCTTTAAAAATCAGTCCACAAAAGCCACGACACGCGCCGGCGCGGCGCTGCAATTGGCCAGCTTGATGGGGAAGAAGCCCACCATGAAACCGCTCAGCGGCAGCGCGCCCAGGTTGGTCATTTGCTGCACGATGAAGGCCTCGCGCTCGACGATGGCCTTGTGACCATCCCACAGCACGGCCTTGTCTTTGGTCTCCTGGTACTTGCGCGCCATCAGCCCAAAGGGCAGGTCCCAACCCACGGCGTCGGTGCCCAGAATGGTGGCGCCCTGCCCGGTCAGGTGCAGCGTGCCGGCCCGGCTCATGCCCGGCTGCTGGTAATAACCGGCATCTTTCAGGGTAAAGCGCTCCTGCCCGGTGCGAATCAGCACGGCATCACCCTGTTTGATGGTGGTGCCGGTGGCCGCCAGCGCGGCGTCAAGCATGGCAACGGTGATTTCTTCGCCCGGCTTGGCCCAGGGGCGCACGTCGAGGACCAGACCGGGGCGATAGAGCTCGCCCAGATCGATGTCGGTGATGGTGCGCGCCGGCGCGCCGGCAATGCGCGAGGCACTGTGCAGCGGCGCATCCACATGGGTGCCGCAATGCGAAGACATGTCGGTCAAGATCTCGGAACCCCAGCCTTCGCCGTCGGTCAGGTCGTCATGGGTGCAGCCCAGGTATTTGCAGAACTCATCGGCACCCTTTTCCTTGGGGTGAAAGTATTCAATCTTGGGCGACACCACCACGGCGGCGGCTGCCAGCTGGGGCGGCAGCAGGGCGCGGTTGGCGGGGTCCAGGGTTTGTGTCAGGTCAATCAGGCGTGTCATGCAAAGGTCTCCTCAAGATTTAAATAGTCGGTGATGGCAAGTTTCGTGCGCCAAGCAAAGTCGCGATATCGGTTTTCCGCAAACTCAAATCAACATTCGCAATTGACTTCAGAAACTGTCACGGCCTTATGACCATGGCCCATGGCCGCAGCTTGCACACCACTGGTGAAATGCGAATATTTGCGGAATTCCGATAGACGGACCGACGTCCGCGACACAAAATTCACCCGGCCCGGGCGAACCTTGGGCATGGGCCGTCGCCACATTCAGCGCAGCGGCATAAATAAGATCGAAAAACCGATGGCCCTGTTCTGAATTTCGATAACATCTGATCCTGATCAAGATTGCCGGTTTAAGAGTGGGAAAAATCCAAGCAATACAACGGAGGAAGATATGAAAACTGTGACGAATTTCAAGAAAAGCTTTCCATCCAGCAAAAGGAGCAAGTTGAGCCTGTTGATTGGCTCGCTCGGTATGGCCGTGGCACTCACGGCGCCCTCAATGGTTTCAGCCGCAGGTGCGCAGCGCCAGCCAAACATCGTCATGATCGTGGCTGACGACATGGGTTTTGCTGACCTGGGGTCGTTCGGCAGCGAAATCAAGACCCCGAACTTTGACGCGCTGGCGAAAGACGGCGTGCGCTTCACCAACTTTTACACTCACGCCAGCAGCTCCCCAACCCGGGCAACCTTGCTCAGCGGTGTTGACACCCACATCAGCGGCCTGGGCAACATGGACGAGTGGACGGCGCCCAACCAGACGGGCGTGCCCGGCTACGAAGGCTTTTTGAATGACCGCGTGGCCACCATGCCCGCGCTGCTCAAGGACGCGGGTTACCACACCTACATGGTCGGCAAGTGGCACCTTGGCAAACAACCGAACCAGATTCCTGCGGCGCGCGGCTTTGATCGCGACTTCTCCCTGCTGGACGGTGCCGGAAGCTATTGGGACATGAGCAATTTCACCATGGCGTCGCCCAAGTCGGTGTTTACCGAGGACGGTCGTTACCTGACCAAGTTGCCCGACGATTACTACGCCACCAAAACCTACACCGACAAGATGATCAGCTTCATCGACGCCAACCGCGGCGACGGCAAGCCTTTCTTTGCGTACGTGGCCCACCAGGCGCCGCACGATCCTTACCATCTGCCCAAAGACTGGCGCAATCGGCATGTTGGCGAATACGACAAGGGTTGGGATGCCGTGCGCCAGGAGCGCCTGAAGCGGCAAATTGAGATGGGTATCACGCCTGCGGGCACCCAGCTGTCCGAGCGCATGTGGTTTGTGCCCGACCCGATCGTGCTGGCGCCTGCGGCGCGCGCCATCCTCGGCAAGAAGATGGAGCTCTACGCCGGCATGGTGGAAAACCTTGACCACCACGTTGGTCGGCTGGTCAAGCACTTGAAAGACATCGGCGAGTACGAGAACACGATTTTTGTGGTGTTTGGTGACAACGGCGCCGAGGGCACCGACCTCTTTGCCATGATTGCCGGAACACCCGGTACCCGCGACTACCTGTATGCCTCCATGATGTGGTCGCAGACCCATCCCAACGCCTGGGGCGACCCCGGCTCTTACGTTGGCTACGGCCCCATGTGGGCACAGGCCTCGATGACCCCTTTCAGCCAGTACAAGGGCTGGGTCGCCGAAGGCGGTGTGCGCAATGCACTGATCGTCAGCGGCCCCGCCGTCAAGCGGCAAAAGGGCAGCATCAACAACGGCTTGATGCATGTTGCCGATTTCATGCCGACCATGCTTGAGGTGGCAGGCACCACCTACCCGCAGACCTACAAGGGCAAGGAGTTGCCCAAGCTGATTGGCAAGTCGTGGACCAAGGTGCTTGCCGGCGAGGCCGACACGCCGCGTACCGAGAAGGACTACGTTGCCTGGGAAATCTTTGGCAACCGCGCCCTGCGCCAGGGCGACTGGAAGCTGCGCTGGCAATGGCAACCCATGGGCAAGGGCGACTGGGAACTGTTTGACCTGGCCTCCGACCCGGCCGAGCGGGTGGACCTGGCCGCCAAGCAACCGGAGAAATTGAAGGCCATGCTGGCCTCCTGGGACGATTACGTGAAGAGCAACAACGTCATCATTCCTGACCGTTCACCCTTTGAGAACCTCAAGGATCAGCTGCCACCCAGGTCGCCTGACAATGCCGGTTTCCCACCGATGATCTACAAGCGCCAGTTTGTGCCACCCAAAGACATGGTGGCCGAGCCAAAATCCTGATCGTGACCCGGGCGGCGACTGATCACGCCGCACTCAAAACTTTTTTGAATCCTGATGGAGACTTTATGAAACAAATCAACAATCTTCGGCTGGCCCTTACCGCGATGGCGGTCATCGGCAGTTTTTGCGCAACGCAGGCCATGGCGCAGGTGCCCGGGCGCTTTTACCTGAAGAGCCTGTCGGGGGCCAGTGGTGTTCCCGTCATCGTCAACTCCTTGTCCGGCAACACCAACCCGTTCGACCCGTCGCACACGGTGACCCCTGAGGCGAGCTTCGATGCCACGATGGCCATGGTGGGATTCGCGCAAACCTATTCCCTGTTTGATCGCTCAGCCATGGCGGCCGTCATTTTCCCCATGGGCCGACTCTCAGGTGAAGGTGCCGCATTTGGCAAGACGATTGGTCAGCAAGCGAGCGGTTTTGGCGACCCCATGCTTGAGTTTGACATCAACCTGATCGGCCCACCGGCGCAAAAGAGCATTCCCGACGCACTGCGCTACCAACCGGGTTTCTCGCTTGACCTGCTCGCCGACCTGGCCTTGCCCATCGGCGAATACGACAACAAACAACAACTCAACATCGGCCAGAACCGCTGGTACGGCCGTCTTGGCATGCCGGTGACCTGGCAACTGGGCGACTGGGTGCCTGGCCGTCGCACCACGCTGGAATTTCTGCCGGCCGTCTGGCTGTTCGGCGACAACACCGACTACGGCGGGCAGACGCTGAGCACCGACCCGCTGTACCAGTTGGATGCGCACCTGACACGCGACTTCACCGCCAACCTGTGGGGCGCGCTCGACGCGTCGTGGTACAGCGGTGGTCAGGCCACCATCGGCGGCGTCACAGGCAGCAAGCTCAACAACGTGGGTGTCGGCCTGACGCTGGGCTACACCCTCAATGACAACATGAACATGACCTTTGGCTACAAGTCAACCCTCAACGACACCGGGCCCGGCGACATGAAGATGGATGGTTTCATGTTCACCTTTGTTTACGGCTGGCACCCGATCATCGAGGGCTCCAAGCGCCTGAAGAGCGAATAATCGACCGGCCTTGGATGGTCAGGGCAGAGGGAGAGCAACACGTCTCTCCCTTTTTTTATTCTTGTTGATTTCCCGATGACTTTGGCCAGCAGCCCGAGCGAATGACATGACCCAACAACCCGAATTGAAGCTCCCCAAGCTCAGCGGCGGTGACTCCTACCGGTTTCACACCATGCTCAAGCCCAGTGGCGCCCAGTGCAACTTGGATTGCGCCTACTGCTTCTACCTGCACAAGGAAGACCTGCTTCACCAGCCGCAGGCGCCGCGCATGAGCGACTCCATGCTGGAGAGCCATATCCGGCAATACATCGAGGCCCAGACGGGCGACGAGGTGGTCTTCTCCTGGCAAGGCGGCGAGCCGACCCTGATGGGCATCGATTTTTTCAAGCGCGTCGTCGAGATCCAGAAAAAGCACAAAAAGGCCGGTCAGCGCATCGAAAACGATCTGCAGACCAATGGCATTCTCATTGATGACGCATGGTGTGAGTTCCTGGTCGCCCACAATTTTCTGGTGGGCCTGTCGATTGACGGCCCGGCTGAATTGCATGATCTGTACCGCTACAACAAAGGCAACAAGCCAACCTTCAACCGGGTGATGGCCGCCGTGGCGCTGCTGCACAAACACAAGATTGTGTTCAACGCCTTGTGTGTGGTCAACCGCAGCAATTCCCAACGCCCCCTGGATGTCTACCGCTTCCTGCGGGATGAAGTGCGCCCGCGCATCATCCAGTTCACGCCCGGCATGGAGCAGCGCGATTTTCGCTCGGTGGCGCCCGGCCACTGGGACTGGGA
>NZ_JAABQC010000129.1 GCF_011391645.1 Rhodoferax sp.
TCAACCACGAGTCACCCTTGCGCCCCGAGCGGTTTGTGACGCAAAAAATTGTCAAGGCGGCATGCCGTATTGCGGCAGGCAGCACCGAAACCCTGCATTTGGGCAACCTCGACATTTACCGCGACTGGGGCTGGGCACCAGAATATGTGGACGCCATGGCGCGCATGCTGCAGCAGGATTCACCGCAGGATATTGTGATCGCCACTGGCGAAACGCACGCGCTGGCAGATTTTGTGGCCGAAGCGTTTCAGGCCCTGGGGCTGGATTGGCGTGACCATGTGGTCAGCGACCCCGCGCTGATGCGTCCCACCGACATGCGAATCAGCCGGGCCAACCCGGCCCTGGCAGCCGAAAGACTGGGCTGGCGGGCGGGCATGCACATGCACGATGTGGTGCGCGCCATGGTGGCCGCCGAGCAGGCGCGCACCGTCAAAGCACCCGCACCCTGACACTCTTCCCCTTGACCTTGCCGGCATTGAGCTTGTCCATGGCTTGGCGGGCAATGTCGCGCTGCACTGCCACAAAGGTGGTGAACTCGGTCACCACAATCTTGCCGATCTGCTCGCGGCTGTAGCCGGCGTCTGCCGTCAGGGCGCCCAGCACGTCGCCGGGGCGGATCTTTTCTTTGCGGCCGCCCAGAATTTGCAGCGTGACCATGGGCGGCAGCAAGGGGCCTTTGCCGGTGGGTGTGAGTTCTTCCACCTTGTGCCAGCTGGATTCGAGTTTTTGGTATTGCTCGATCTTGCCAACCGCGCCCATTTCGTACATGGCCGCCAAACTGAACGCAAGGCCGGTTTCGCCAGCGCGCCCGGTGCGGCCAATGCGGTGCACATGCACCTCAGGGTCGGGCGTGATGTCAACGTTGATCACCGCACTGAGTTCCTTGATGTCGATGCCGCGCGAGGCCACGTCAGTCGCCACCAGCACGGACGTGCTGCGGTTGGCAAACTGCGCCAGCACTTGGTCGCGCTCGCGCTGCTCCAGTTCGCCGTACAGCGCCAGCGCGCTGAAACCCTGCTGCTGCAGGTAGGTGACAAGGTCTTTGCATTGCTGTTTGGTGTTGCAAAACGCCAGCGTGCTGACCGGGCGAAAGTGGTTGAGCAGCTTGGCCACCACTTCAAAACGGGTGGGCCGGGTCACTTCATAAAAACGCTGCTCAATCAGGCTTTTCTCGGTGCTGTCGGCCACTGTGATCTGCTCGGGTGAGCGCATGAACTGTTTAGCCAGTTTTTCGATGCCCTCGGGGTAGGTGGCAGAAAACAGCAGCGTCTGGCGCTCGGGCGGGCATTGTTTGGTGACAGTCACGATGTCGTCCAGAAAACCCATGTCGAGCATGCGGTCGGCCTCGTCGAGCACCAGCGTGGTGAGCGCGTCCAGCGCCAGGTAGCCGCGCGCCAAATGGTCCATCACGCGCCCGGGTGTGCCGACCACAATGTGCGCGCCGTTTTCCAGTGACGCGCGCTGGCCGCGCAGCGCCACGCCGCCGCAAAGCGTCACCACCTTGATGTTGTCCAGCGCACGGGCGAGGCGACGTATTTCCACCGCCACCTGGTCGGCCAGCTCGCGCGTTGGGCACAGCACCAGCGCCTGCACGGCAAAGCGGCGCGGGTTGAGGCGCTCCAGCAGCGCCAGGCCAAAGGCGGCGGTTTTGCCGCTGCCGGTCTGGGCTTGGGCGATCAGGTCAATGCCTGCCAGTGCGGTGGGCAGGCTGGCCGCCTGAATCGGGGTCATGGCCAGGTAGCCCAGTTGTTGCAGGTTGTCCAGCGTGGCGGGGTTGAGCGGCAGGGTGTCAAAGGTCGTGGCGGTGGTGTTTGTCATGCCCTGATTATCGGGTTGGCCCATCTGTGCACAATGGAGCCTGTTGTTGATCCACCAGGAGAACCCGACATGATGAAAATACTCACACCACGCCTTGGCTCGCCGCTGTTGCTGGCGGCGCTGCTCGGCGCGTGCGGCAGCCCCATCGTGAACCCGGTCAGCGGCCAGGCCGAGCGCTCGGTGATGAGCGAGCAGATGGAGTTGACCGAGGGCGCCAAGGCACACCAAGATGTGTTGCAGGAATACGGTGTGGTCAAGGACGCGCGGCTGCAGGCCTATGTGAATAACCTGGGCCAGCGCCTGGCCAAACAGTCGCACCGCGGGCAATTGCAATGGCACTTTACCGTGCTCGACAGTCCTGAGGTCAACGCTTTTGCGCTGCCCGGCGGCTATGTCTATGTGACACGCGGCATCATGGCCTACCTGCAAAACGAGGCCGAGCTGGCAGGGGTTGTGGGCCATGAAATCGGCCATGTGACGGCGCGCCACGGCGCCCAGCGCGCCACCCGGCAGCAGGACGCCGGCCTGGGGGTGCTGGCCGCCAGTGTGTTGGGCGTGGTGCTGGAGAGCCAGGGCGTGAGCGGCGCCGGGCGGCTGGCCAGTGACCTGTCGCAAACTGTGGCCTCGGGCTATATTGCCTCTTACAGCCGCGACCAGGAGCTGCAGGCCGACAGCCTGGGCGCCGAATACCTGGCGCGCACCGACTATGACCCGCGCAACATGGTCAACGTGATCAATTCGCTGAAAAGCCAGGAGCGCTTTGCCGCCGACCAGGCCCGTGCCGAGGGACGTGCGGCCCCGACATCGGGCAGCTGGCTGTCTTCGCACCCGAGCAACGACCAGCGGCTGCAGCAAATCAGCCAGCAGGCCGCCCAGTTCAAGGGCAATTACGCCGACGATGGCCGCGCCCGCTACCTGCAGGCCATTGCCGGCATGGCTTATGGCGAAAGTGCCGACCAGGGACTGACCCGCGGCCAGAATTTTTACCATGCCGACATGGGCATCGCCATCACCGCTCCCGCGGGCTGGAAGATCCAGAACGAGGCCAGCCAGTTGGCGCTGGTCAATGCCGCCCGGGATGCCGCGCTGATGATTCAGGTGGCGCCGGCCAAGGCGGGCAGCTCCCATGACGAGGTGATCCGCAACCTGCTCAAACCCAGCCAGGGCCGCACCGAGCGACTGACCCTCAACGGCTTGCAGGCCACGCGGTTTGTCGGCAGCAGAGCCAGCAAGCAGGGCGATCAGGCGATTGATGCCACGCTGGTCACCGGCCCCAGGGGCACGGTGTTTGTGATGGTGCCAGCCGGCAAGAATGCCACCGCGCTGCAGCAGGCCAGAGCCGGTTTGGCGCAGGCCCAGGGCAGCTTTCGCGCCATGACGGCGCAGGACCGCGCCGCTGCCCGGCCCTGGACTCTGCGCACCACGCCGTTCCCCAACGGGGGCTTTGCCCAGTTGGCCAGAAGCTCACCGCTGCCCCAGGCTGAGGCCCAATTGCGCCTGATCAATGGTTTTTATGCTGGCGGCGAACCGAGGGTGGGGCAGGTGGTCAAGGTGGTTGAATGACGAGCCCGCCAAAACAGGTTCAGGCAAAGTAAGCCGCCACAAAGTCCTCAAACGGCCCTTGCGGTGTGGCGTCGAGCTGCTGCTGCGCGGCCAGCGACTGCTGCACGCTGGCCTTGAATTGGGCCAGTGTGCCAGCACTGAGCGCGGTGGCCTGCAGGCTCTGGGTATGGGCTTTTGACATTTCATAAGCAAAGGGGAAGTAGCCGCCGTGCTGCTTGACCGCCTCAATCACCCTGGCAGAAGGCGTGAGCTCCGGCTGGTCAATGCGCTTGCGCAGGTCTTGCAGCGCGTCCTGATAACGCTGCCCGCCATAAGCCACATCCAGCATGGCGGCAAAAGGCACCATCACGTCAAACAGTTCATGCGCCAACTCGCGCAGTGGCTGCTCGCGGTTGTGCACCAGCAGTTGCAGGCTGGGCTGGCGGCCGCGGGTGACCACGCGGCGCTTGTTTTCGTCGTTTTCGCTTTGCTCGCGGCTGGTGATGGGCGGGCTGGCGCGAAACAGGCACATCAGCAGCAGCACGTCGGCAAACAGGCTTTGCTCGGGCGCAATGCCGATGTCAATGAACGGGTTCAGGTCAAACAGCCGCATTTCTATGTATTGCACGCCCAGGGTGCGCAGCGCCAGGGCCGGGCGCTCGCCGTTGGGGGCGATGCGCTTGGGTCGCATGGGGGCATAAAACTCGGCTTCCAGCTGCAGCAGGTTGTCGCTGAGTTGTTTCCAGTGGGCACCGTCGCGCACGCCCAGCTCGGCGTAATACGGGTCAGGGGTGCGGATCGCGGCCTCCAGCCCGGCGCTGTACTCAGTCAGCGAATTGAAGCTGATATTGAGCTTGTCCTGCGCGTGGTTCTGGTAGCCCAGGTCGCTCATGCGCAGGCTGGTGGCGTGCGGCCCGTGCAGCGTGCCGGGCGCCAGTTCGGTCAGGTCTGACGGGTGCCCCTGCAGAAACGACTGGCACAGCGCCGGCGAGGCGCCAAACAGGTAAGGCACCAGCCAGCCATAGCGCAAAAAGTTGCGGATCAGGCCAAAGTAGCGGTTGTCGAT
Organism: Rhodoferax sp.; assembly: GCF_011391645.1. GTDB lineage: Bacteria > Pseudomonadota > Gammaproteobacteria > Burkholderiales > Burkholderiaceae_C > Rhodoferax. Next base: position 4,427 of record NZ_JAABQC010000129.1, read on the forward strand.
GAAGTCCTGCAGGTTGGACTCGCCGGCGCAGCAGTCGCGCAAGCTGAGCCAGAAGTCCTGCGGCAGCGACCAGTTGTAGTGCGCCCCGGCAATGGTCTGCATGGCGCGGCCATAACGCAGCCCCAGGCCCTCGCGGTACACCATCTTGAAGCGCGCCGCGTTGGTCGGGCCGTAGTTGGCAATGGCAATGTCGGCGTCGGTGCCGATCTTGCAGGGCATCGAGCCGGCCCAGAGAAACTCGCCCTCAAGCTGCTGCGCGCTGAAACGGTGGATGTCTTTTAGAAACTCCAACGGAAAGCCGGGCTCGCTGGACGGTGGCGTGATGAACTCCAGCAGCGCCTCGGCGTAGTCGGTGGTGATCCAGGGGTGCGTCAACTTGGACCCCAAGGCGGCGGGGTGCGGCGTTTTGGCGAGCTGGCCGCCGCGGTCGATGCGCAGGCATTCGCGCTCATAGCCGCGGGTGATGCCGCGCAGCAGCCGGGCTTGCGGGGCTTCAGAAAATTGACGGACTTCGTTGCAACAGGTAAATTTCAGCATGACTGGGTGGGTGTCGGATTCGCGGGCACCGAGTATGGCAGTTTTGGCGTCATGCCGTGGCACGACCCGGTATGTATGGTCCCTGACTCCGTGAAACAATCAGACCCATGTCTTATCTACCTGCTTTTATTGCGCCGATGCGCTTTACCGACCCGGCTGCCGCCCTGGCGCAGGCCCGGCTCATTTATGACAACAGCATTGCCCACCTGCGCCAGGCGATGCAGCGCTTTGTGGCGGGGGAAGACCTGCCCGGCCACGCGCGCGCCTGCTACCCTTTTGTGCGGGTGCACACCGCCACCGTGACGCGCCAGAGTTCAAGCGAATCGGCGCGCCTGAGTTATGGCTTTGTGGCCGGGCCGGGCCGTTTTGAGACCACCCTGACGCGGCCTGACCTGTACGCGCGCTACTACCTGGAGCAATTTACCCTGCTGCTCGACAACCACGGCATGGCGCTGGAAGTGGGCACCAGCAACCAGCCCATTCCCGTGCATTTTTCCTTTGCCGAGAACGACCATGTGGAGGGCAGCCTGAGCCCGCAGCGGCGCCAATTGATGCGCGACGTGTTTGACCTGCCCGACCTGGCCGCGATGGACGATGGCATTGCCAACGGCACCCACGAGCCGCACCCTGGCGAGCCCCAGCCGCTGTCCCTTTTCACCGCGCCCCGGGTGGACTATTCATTGCAGCGGTTGCGCCATTACACCGGCACCGGGCCCGAGCATTTTCAGAACTTTGTGCTGTTCACCAACTACCAGTTTTACATTGACGAATTCATCGCGCTTGGCCATGCCGCCATGCGGGACGCCGCGAGTGACTATGTGGCTTTTGTCGAGCCGGGCAATGTGGTGACCGAAAAAGTAGTCGTCACCGGAAATTTGGGCTCTGACCCCAAATTTCCGGCGCGTTTGCCGCAAATGCCCGCTTACCACCTGGTGCGCGCTGATGGCAGCGGCATCAGCATGGTCAACATTGGCGTCGGCCCGGCCAACGCCAAAACCATCACCGACCACATTGCCGTGCTGCGTCCGCACGCCTGGATCATGCTGGGCCACTGCGCCGGCCTGCGCAGCAGCCAGCAGCTGGGCGACTATGTGCTGGCGCACGGCTATGTGCGCGAGGACCATGTGCTTGACGAAGAACTGCCGCTGTGGGTGCCGATTCCGGCGCTGGCAGAAATCCAGGTGGCGCTGGCCAGCGCGGTGTCGGAGGTCACGCAGCTCAAGGGGCCGGAGCTCAAGCGCATCATGCGCACCGGCACCGTGGCCAGCACCGACAACCGCAACTGGGAACTGCTGCCCGACAACGGCCCGCAGCGCCGCTTCAGCCAGAGCCGCGCGGTGGCGCTCGACATGGAAAGCGCCACCATTGCCGCCAACGGCTTCAGGTTTCGCGTGCCCTACGGCACCCTGCTGTGCGTGAGCGACAAACCGCTGCACGGCGAGATCAAGCTGCCTGGTA
>NZ_JAABQC010000130.1 GCF_011391645.1 Rhodoferax sp.
ACGTCAACTTGACGTGACAGGACAAGCATACAGACAAAACCGGATCACGCGTTCAGTGGCTGGCCGTGGCCAGGACCGCTGTTGACCCTGCCGCTTTTTTGTCACCCGGTCATTCAACGCGCGGGGCTTTTCTGACGGGTGGAAAGTACCACCACGCCGCCGCCACAAGCAGCCCGAACACGCTGTACAAAAGCGTGAAGACCCACAGCGGCGCCTCGTAGTACAGCACGCGTTGAACCCAGTGCTCGATGAAGCTTGCGGTGTATGGCGCCTCGCCTGCCTGCTCGCGCAGCCACGACTCCAGAACGGTGAGCGGACAAAGCTCGCCGAGCCAGGCCTGGACCACAACCACGCCAACAGCGACCAAATGCGCCACACGGAACAGCAGCGCATTGACCCAACGCCAGCGCAGCCTGTTGCCCAGCAGCACAAGGATCAGGCCGCCGACCACAAACACGACCACTGCGAAATGGAGCAGCAGCGTAGCATCCGCGAGCAGGCGATAGGTGTCAGGACGATACATGTGCGGCACCCAAGGTTTGGCCTAGCGCAAAATCAGCACCGGCACATCACTCACGCGCAGCAAGGTACTGGTGGTGCTGCCCGCAATCAGTTGTTTCAGCCATGAGTGGCCAAACGCGCCCATCACCAGCAAGTCTGCGCCCTGCGCGTTCACAAAAGCCGGCAGAACGTCATTGGGCTCACCCGCGATCAACTGCGTTTTCACCTCAAAACCCGCCTTCTGCAAGGCCTGTCGGGCTTCTTCGAGCTGGCGCGCGCGCAGGGCAGACTCACTCCCCGCCATCACAACCAGGGCGGTGAGTCCGGCCAACAAGGGCGAACTGCTGATCAGTTCGATGGTCTTGAACGCCGCGCTGCTGCCGTCAAACGCCAGGGCGAAGTGTGTGGGCTGGGCAAATTGCGCCCTGGTTGCCACCAGCACCGACCGCCGTGTGGCGCGGATGACCTCCTCCAGATGGTGGTCAAAATGCACTTTCTGGGTTTGGGCAGCGTGGTAGTGCTCGCCCAGTATCAGCAGTTGGGCTCCCGCTTCGAGTTCTTGCACGGTGGCGACAAATTCACCATGTCGCAGGCGCCCATCGAGCTGGGCAACGCCCGCACTGGCAGCGCGCTCCCTGGCACTGGAGAGCAGTTGTCGGCCCGCCTCGATGGCCGCCTTGCTGTGCAGGGCATCACTTTCGCTCAGGTTTTGCAGAATGGCTTCTTGCGCGCCCAGGCCAATCGCGCCACTGAAGTCCTGGGTGCTGGCGCGCTCGGGGTGGCGCTCCAGCACATGCAAAAACTCCAGCGGCACGGCCAGACGTTGCGCCGCCCAGGCGCTCCAGTCAATCACCGACCGGGAGTTGGACTGGCCGTCAATGCAGGCATAAATTCGGTTCATCTTTTGGCTCCTTCAGTGCATCAGTTGTTCAACGGCATCAGGCTTGTCATGCACCGCAAAACGGTCCACCATCGTGGCGCTGGCCTGGTTCAGGCCAATCACCTCCACCTCGGCGCCTTCGCGCTTGAACTTGAGCACCACCTTGTCCAGCGCACTCACCGCCGTGATGTCCCAAAAATGCGCCCGGCTGACGTCGATGCACACTTTTTCAACCACTTCCTTATAGTCAAAACTGGCGATAAAGGTTTCGCTCGACGCAAAAAATACCTGGCCCACCACACGGTAAGTGCGCACCCGGCCGCTCTCGTCGCTGCTGCGGTCAATGCGCAGCACCTTGCCCACCTTGTGCGCAAAGAAGATGCCTGACAGCAACACGCCCACAAACACCCCCTTGGCCAGGTCGTGGGTGGACACCGTCACCACCACGGTGGCAATCATCACCAAAGAGGAACTTGGCGGGTGCTGGCGCAGCTTCAAGATGGAATCCCAACTGAAGGTGCCAATGCTGACCATGATCATCACCGCCACCAGCGCCGCCATCGGGATTTGTTTGACCCATGGCCCGAGAAACACGATCAGAATCAGCAAAAACAAGCCTGCCGCAAAGGTTGACAGGCGGCCACGCCCGCCCGATTTCACATTGATCATCGACTGGCCAATCATGGCGCAGCCAGCCATGCCACCAATGAAGCCGGTGGCGATGTTGGCCACACCTTGGCCAACACATTCGCGGTTTTTGTTGCTCGGGGTGTCGGTCAGCTCATCCACAATGGCGGCGGTCATCATGGATTCGAGCAAACCGACCACGGCCAGGGTGGTCGCATAAGGCAGGATGATCTGCAGCGTTTGCCAATTCAACGGCACATCGGGCAGCAAAAACACCGGCAGGCTGTCGGGCAGCTCGCCCATGTCGCCCACCGTGCGAACGTCCAGGCCCAGCGCCATCGCCACGCCGGTCAGCACCACGATGGTGACCAGTGGCGACGGCACCGCCCTGGTGAGGTACGGAAAACCGTAGATGATGCCCAGCCCGGCAGCGGTCATGGCATACACCACCCATGACACGTTGGTGAGCTCTGGCAATTGCGCCAAAAAGATCAGAATCGCCAGCGCGTTGACAAAACCGGTGATGACCGAGCGCGAGACAAACCGCATCAACACACCCAGCCTGAACAGCCCGGCCACAATCTGCAGCACCCCGGTGAGCACCGTGGCGGCAAGCAGGTACTGCAGGCCGTGTTCCTTGACCAGCAACACCATCACCAGCGCCATGGCGCCGGTCGCAGCCGAGATCATGCCGGGGCGCCCGCCGGTGAAGGCAATCAACACCGAGATGCTGAACGAGGCATACAAGCCCACCTTGGGGTCAACCCCGGCAATGATGGAAAACGCAATGGCTTCGGGAATGAGGGCCAGCGCGACGACCAAGCCCGCAAGCAAATCGCCGCGGATGTTGGACAGCCAGTCTTGGCGGATGGTTTTTGACAGCATGAATAGGAGATCAGCCACGGCAAGTGGCTGCAAAAGCAAGAGGGAAATTGGGTGCTGATCAACCCCTGCGGGCGTTGATCAAAACGTTAACGGAAGCAGGCCAGGCGGCTGCTTACGGCGGTGTCACCGAGCAAAAATAACCACGCGGCAGTTCACTGCCCGGGTAAGACGCCGGGTTTTTGGAGAACTTGGTGGAGAGTTTGTGCACCGCATCATTGTATTGCCAAGGCAAATTGGTAGTAGCATTCCCGAATGAGTCAAACATTTGGAATGGAATCACCTCGCGCGCACCCTCAGGCAAGTCACCGCAAGCCTGTGCGTTACCTCATTGTCATTGATTCCGGCGGGTCAATGGTTGCGCGGCTGTGCCTGGACACGCACGAAATGGTGGGCGAGTTTGATGCCGCTGTCGAAGAGGTTGGCTCCATGACCGCCGGGCTGATTCCTGTTGAAGGGGCGACAGGCCCCGAATGGGATGCCGCTTTGGCGGGGCACAGCGCTGAAGAACGGGCTGCGGCCAGGGTCTACACACTTCCGGTTTGACCTGCCCTTCGCCTGGGATCATTGGCAGAGGTCCGGCGCTGCCCGATACACTTTAGCCATCCACCGCGGCCATTGTTCACCCAAAGTTTAAAGTTGCCCCTTGCCATGAAACTGAAAATGTCCGAGAACTCGCTGTTTGCGATTTTGCTGCGTTCACCGTGGTGGATCAGCATGCTCATCGTGGCCGGGTTCACGCTGCTGTCATTTGCCCTGCTGCCCACGCCTTACGTGCCGTTTGGCGTGATGGGCGCCTTTCCATTTTTGGTGATTGGCGTGCTGGCAGCGCGCAAGCAGTGGCGCGCGCCCAGTGCAGCGCGCGTGGCGGAAATGCTGACGCGCGTGGGGGCCATGTCGTGGCGGGATTTTGCTGCGCTGATCGGTCAAACTTATGTTGAGCAAGGCTATACCGTGCTGCGGCTCAACAGCCCGGCGGCCGACTTCAAGGTGGTCAAGGGTGGCCGCGCCACGCTGGTGAGTTGCAAGCGCTGGAAAGCGGCCAACCAGGGCGTCGAGGCGCTGCGCGATCTGGTCGCGGCCAAAGAGACGCAGGAGGCACAGCAGTGCACTTACCTCAGCCTGGCCCCGGTGAGTGACACCGCCCAGCGTTTTGCCAAGGCCCAGGGCGTGGCGCTGGTGTCAGGCAATGAGCTGGCGCGTTTGCTGCTGCAAAAGTAGCGCACAGCGGCCCCGGATGACGCGGCGCTTCATCCGGACTGCGGGCTTTCCCTGTTGACCAGCCAGATGCCGGAGCACACCAGCCCGAGGGCGAGCAGGTTCTTCCACGCCAGGATGCTCTCGCCAAGAAAGATGGCCGACAAAACAGCACCAAAAATCGGGATCAAAAAGGCAAAAATGGTCACCATGCCAACGCGGTTGTACTTGAGCAAAATGGTCCACAAGGCAAAGGCCACCGAAGACAGCACAGCCAGGTAAAACAGCAAGGCGGTAGATGCCAGCGTGAAACCGGTCAGCGTGCCGCCGGTCAGGTACCCGCCCAGCATCAGTGCCAGGCCACCGATGGCCAACTGGTAACCGGTCAACACCACAGAATCCATCGATTGCGAAACTTTCTTGCCGTAAATTGACGCCGCAGAAAGAATGAAGGCCGCGATCACCACAAAACCCTCGCCCAGCAGGCTGAATTCAAAGTCCAGCAGACCCTGGCCAAAGTTGACCACCATCACGCCGGCAAACCCGACCAGGCAGCCGATCACCTTGTTCAGGCTCAAGCGGTCATTGCGGTAAATGAAATGGGCCAGCAACACGCTGAAAAACGTGCCCGTCGCGTTCATGATCGAACCCTTGACCCCGGTGGTGTAGGCCAGGCCGACATAAAAAAAGATGTACTGGAGCGAAGTTTGCGTCAACCCCAGCGTGGTGATCTGGCGCAGCTGTTGGCCGTCCAGATCGAAGATCGGTCGATGCGTCAACCGCGCCATCAGCAACAGCAGCGCGCCGGCGATCACAAACCGGTAGCCGGCAAAAACCATCTGGGACGGCACGTCGCCCGCGCCAATGGCAAACATCGCATAACCGTTCTTGATGGCCGGGTAGGCACTGCCCCAGAGCAAGCAGCACAGGCAGGCCAGCAGGAAAACCACCTTGCGGCTGGAGAAAAAGGGATGGGTATTCAAGTGTGCGTACGGACCCGACACGGACTCATGGCGGCGCAAGCTGGTTTGCATAAATTCGCGCCACCGCCGCGTGTAACGCCGGATCAGCCAGTGCCGCGGCCGTGGCATCCCCGGCGGTGCTGCGCAGCAGGCGCTCCAGGGTTTGCGGCTGCGGCGTGAGCGGGCCAAAAAAGCGCGGCGCGTCACCCATGGCGATCAACAGCGTTGGAAAGTCATCCACATCAAGCGGGTACAGCAGGTCGGCGTCGTCCTCCACGTCCAGCCAGACAAACTGCGCCTGCGGATGATCAGCCTGAATGGCTTCCTGCACCTGCTCAAAACTGCTGCGGTAGTTGCGGCAGACGTCGCACCAATCGGCGCACAGGCAAACCACCAGCAAACGTGGCGCGGCATTGGCGCGCGCCAACCGGACAGCCTCAGTCACCAAAGCAGATGCCCAGGTCGCGCCCGGTTTGCAGGGTGTCGCAGTCCATCGGCACGTTGCGGATGTGGCCGGCCACTTCTTCGAGCGCCACATGGGTCACGCCGTCGGCCCCCAGCGACACCATCACGCCGCTGTGGCCCTCGTCCAGCGCGCGCACGGCCGCCGCACCAAAGCGCAGGGCCGCCAAGCGGTCAAAAGAGGTGGGACTGCCGCCGCGCAGCAAATGCCCCAGCACCACCACCCGGGTCTCCTTGCCGGTGCTCTTGCCCAAAGCCTGGGCAATGCTCTCGCCAATACCGCCCAGCCGCTCGGCGTGGCCCACCTCGGCGGGTGCCAGCAGCTCGCGATGGCCGTCTTTGGCTTGCGCGCCTTCGGCCACCAGCACAATGGAATATTGGCGCCCTTCGGCCTCGCGCTGGCGGATCTTGGTGGTGACCTTGTCCAGGTCAAAGCCAATTTCAGGCATCAGGATGGTGTGCGCATTGCCCGCAATGCCGGCGTGCAGGGCGATCCAGCCGGCATAACGCCCCATCACCTCGACCACCATCACACGCTGGTGGCTCTCGGCGGTGGTGTGCAGGCGGTCCAGACACTCGGTGGCAAAGCCCACGGCGGTGTCAAACCCGAAGGTGGTGAAGGTCTTGTCAAGATCGTTGTCAATGGTTTTGGGCACACCCACCACGCGCAGGCCTTTTTGGTGCAGGGCGTTGGCAATGGTGAGCGAGCCATCGCCACCAATCGACACCAGTGCGTCAATTTCATGGGTGGCAAAGTAGGTCAGGATTTCATCAGAGCGGTCAATCTCGCGCACCGTGCCG
>NZ_JAABQC010000131.1 GCF_011391645.1 Rhodoferax sp.
GGGCGCTTACTTGAGCATGTCCTGCACGCTGGCAATACCCGCCAAGGCGCACTTTTCGTCCAGATGACCGCCGGGCGCACCACCCACACCCACCGCGCCAATGACTTCGTCACCGACCTTGACCGGCACACCGCCGCCCAGCAGCAGGTAGCCGGGAATCATGGCGACATTGGCAGCGGCAGGGTTCTTTTGCACACCCTCCCACATCGCCAGCGTGGTGTTTTTGCCCGAGGCGGAGGTAAAGGCCTTAGCCTGGCTGGCGGCCAGCGTGTGCGGGCCGGCATTGTCGGCGCGGTAAACGGCGCGCACGCCGCCGGCGCGGTCGACCACGGTGGCGGTCACGTTGAACTTGTCGGCACTGCAGGCCGCCACGGTGGCCGCGGCAATTTTGGTGGCCAGCTCAAGCGACATGTTTTTCTCGACACGCACGCTCTGGGCGCTGGCGCCAAGGGTGGCAAGAGACAGGACGAGGGCGGTGGCGCAATGAATGGAACGCATGTTTTTTCTCCAAAAAATGTGGGCCTGAAGCAACTGTTCAAACCCTGAAGTAAATGTAAGAAAAAAGAGCCTCGCCGGCCATTCGTGCGGCTACGCGCCGGGCTCCGTAGAACTACGGAGGAGCTGGTTGCGTCAGGAATCGCCTTCGGCGGCCAGTGCGGCGTAATGGCGTATCAGGTGCGCCAGCGACTCCACCTGCAGCTTGGCAAACAGGTTGGCGCGATGGGTTTCCACCGTGCGCGGCGACAGGCCCAGGGCGCGGCCGATTTCCTTGTTGGTCAGGCCCTCGACGATCAGCCCCAGCACCTCGCGCTCGCGCTCCGACAACTGCGCGTAGTGCTCGCGCGCCTGCCGGTCGGCCTGGTGCCGCTCGCGCGAGCGCACATGCTGGCGCACCGCGTTTTGCAGCGCCTCAAGCAGCACCTCGTCGTCGACCGGTTTTTCCAGAAACTCGGTGGCGCCCGACTTGAACGCGCGCCGGCACAGCTCCACCGTGCCGTGCCCGGTCAGCATGATGACCGGCTGGTCCACACCCTGCGCCACCAATTGATCCAGCACGGTCAGGCCGCTAATGCCGGGCATGCGCACGTCGAGCACGATGGCGCCGATACCCTGGCGGTCAAAGCTGCGCATGAATTCCTGCGGGTCTGCCCAGGCCTGCACACGCAGGCCCACGGTGCCAATCAGCAGCGCCAGCCCGGCGCGCACGGCGTCGTCGTCGTCGATCAGGTGAATCAGCGGTGACAGCGGCGCGTTCATGGGGCGGGCGCCAGCGGCAGACTGAGGACAAAGATGGCGCCGCGCGGCACGTTGGCCTGCGCGCTTAAGTGCCCGCCCATGCCGCTGGCCAGGGTTTCGCACAGGCTCAAGCCCAAACCCAGCCCGCCCTCACGGGTGGTAAAAAACGGCTCGAACACATGGGGCAATGTGTCTGGCGCAATGCCCGAGCCGGTGTCGACCACGCGCAGCACACCCATGCCCTTGGCCGCGCCAATGTGGATGGCAAGCAGGCGTTCGCTGGCGGGCACCGCGTCCAGCGCCTGCAAGGCATTGGTGATCAGGTTGTGCACAATTTGCTCCAGCGCCACGCGCTCGGCCAGCACCAAGGCGATTTGTTCGATGTGCACGCTGGCGGTCACCCCGCGGCCCTGGCACTCGGGCTCCAGCAGGTCAAGCGCCGAGCGCACCACCTGCGCCAGATCCACCGTCTGCCCCGGCGCTGCGCGCGCGGGTTGCTCCACGGTGCGGCGCAAACGGCCCAGCACTTCGGCGGCCCGGCGCGCCTGCGCCACCGCCTGGTCCATGGCCTGCAGCGCGGTAGGCAGTTCGCCGGGGTCTTCCTGCAGCAGGCGCTTGGCGGCCTGCGTGTTGGCCAGAATCGCGGTTAGCGGCTGGTTCAGCTCATGGGCCATGCCGGCGGCTAGTTCACCCAGGGTGTTCAGGCGAGCCACCTGCCCCACGCGCAGCAAAGCCTCGGCGCGGCGGCGCGCGCTGCGCTGGCCCTGCCAGGCCGACCAGGTGGCCAGCGCAGCAGCCACTGCGACCGCCCACAAGGTCATGGCCAGCCAGGGGAGTTCCTGCCAGCCGACCTGACGGATGGCGACCACCTCAAAGGGCTGGCTCACGCTGTCCAGATGCTTGTGAAACGCAAAGCGCCAGCCGCCTGCTGCGACCCTACCCGCTTGCACCACAAAGGCCTGGCCCGCATGCTCCAGGGTGACCCGCACCGGGCTGGTCTGCACCGGCATCGACCAGTCGTTCCAGGGTATGGTGCCGTGGATGTCGATCAGCAGCGCATAACTGGCGGGTTGCGCCGCCAGCACCAATTGGTAGCGGCCGCGGGCCGACGTGAAATCGGCGTTGGCCAGCGCGGCAGCGCGGCTCTGGCGTGATGCCTGCTCGGCCTCGTCCAGGCCTGTGCCAAGCCAAGCGGCGCCGGCGTCGCGCCGCTGCACGCTCAGGATCTGCGGGTACACCGACGACAAACGCTGCTCTGCCAAGTCGGCACTGCCATCCGGCGCAGCGGGCTGCAGCAGGGCCAGGGTGGCCAGCACCGCCTCGTGCTGCACCACGCGCTGGCTCAGCAGCCGGTGGCTGATGCGGGCGTCGATCTCGAACGCCTCACGCAGTTGCACCAGCTCGTTTCGGGCCAGCAGCACACACCCGATGACCGAGATCGCGAACCAGACCACGAGACGCGGTCCAAAAGCTTTAAGGAGGTGAGGCATGGTCCATTTTTGCATACCGCCACCCGGTGTCAAAGCGGTCTCGCTTGCCGCATTGCCCTAATAATGCAGCCTCCCCCAATTTCAATGCCGCCCCCATGAACACCCGCCTCGACCCCGACGCCAAAGCCATCACGCTCATGGTGGTGCTGTGCGCCATTTGGGGCATGCAGCAGGTGGTGCTGAAAGCCACGGCCACCGACATTGCCCCCATCATGCAAATCGCGCTGCGCTCGGGCGTGGCCGCGCTGCTGGTGGGGCTGGTCATGTGGTGGCGCAAGGAGCCCATGAATCTGCGCGACGGCACGCTGCGCCCCGGCGTGGCGGTGGCGCTGCTCTTTGGGCTGGAGTTTTTGCTGGTGGCCGAGGGCCTGCGCCATACCAGCGCCTCGCACATGGTGGTGTTTCTGTACACCGCGCCCATGTTTGCCGCACTGGGCCTGCACTGGAAACTGCCCGCCGAGCGGCTGGGCCGGGTGCAGTGGCTGGGCATTGTGCTGGCTTTTGGTGGCCTCGCGTGGGCCTTTCTGGGGCGCAGCGCCGCGGCCGGCGCGCTGCCGGGCAATGTGCTGTGGGGCGACTTTTTGGGCGTGCTGGGTGGACTGGCCTGGGGTGCCACCACGGTGGTGGTGCGCTGCTCCACCTTGTCCAGGGCACCGGCCACGCAGACCCTGCTGTACCAGCTCGTCGGCGCCTTTGTGATGCTGCTGGCCGGAGCCTTCATGACCGGGCAGGCGCGCATCAACCCCACGCCGCAGGTCTGGGCCAGCCTGGCGTTTCACTCGCTGGTGGTGTCATTTGCCAGCTTTTTGGCGTGGTTCTGGCTGTTGCGCCATTACCTGGCCTCGCGCCTGGGCGTGTTCTCGTTCCTCACGCCGCTGTTTGGCATCGTCTTTGGGGCCTGGCTGCTCTCAGAACCGATCGAGCCCAGCTTTTTGATCGGCGCCGTGCCGGTGCTGATCGGCATCGTGCTGGTGAGCGGGGGCGACTGGGTCACGCAACAGTGGGCGGGCCGCGTCAAAACCTCGTGAACCGGTGGTTACTGGTGGTCGCCATGAAAATCTTGTCATCAGCGGTCTTCCAGCCGCGCGCGTGCCTCGGCCAGATGCGTGTTGCGCATGCGGGCGGCGATGAGCTGGTTGGCATCCACTGTCGCGAACAACACCTCAGGCTCCTGGCCGGCCCGCGCAAGCACCTGCCCATTGGGTGAGGCAACGCTGCTCAAGCCGCCGTAATGCACATCGCTCTCGGCACCCACATAGTTGGCATAGGCGACGAAGACCTGGTTTTCAAAGGCGCGCACCGGCACCATGGTTGTCGAAACGAAGTCGTAATCCGGCATGTTGGCAGTTGGCACCAGCACCATGTCGGCACCGGCCAGCGCGACGCGGCGCATGTTCTCGGGGAACTCCAGGTCGTAGCAAATCAGTAGCCCGATCTTCCAGCCGTGGAGTTCGAACAAAGCAGATTGCAATGGCGCAGCAGAAAACTGGCCGCGGTCCAGTTCGCCAAACAGGTGTGTCTTGCGGTAGTTCAGCAAACGCGTGCCATCCGCAGCAATGCATTGCGCTGCGTTGAACACGTGTCCACCCTCCCGCTCCGGGTAGCCATACACGATGGCAATCGCGTGCCGCTTGGCAATCCCGGCCACCGCGTTTGCAAAGGCGCCGTCTGCGGTTTGCGCCAAAGCCTGCACCTGCGCTGCGCCAATGTTGTAGCCGGTGATGAACATCTCCGGGCACACCAGAATGTCGGCCCCACTTTGTGCGGCGTCCTTTGCCACGTTATCGAGTCGGAGCAGATTACCCGCCATCTTCAGCGGCAGCGGCGCACATTGCCACAACGCCAGGTGCAGTTGCGCTTGCATGTGCTACTCCGGCAGGGCGATCGGCCCCAACTCCGCAAACACATCGCCCGGGCCAGGGTTGTCGGCATGCGTCTTGCCGCCCAACTGGTGCAGGATGCCCCACACCGCGTTGAGCGACGTCTGCACCGCGCCCTCCACCCAGGCCGGCGTCCACGACACGTCGTCGCCCGCAATGAAGATGCCCTTTTGCGCGGCCGGAAAATCGTCCTGCATGAAGTGCGCATACATGCGCTGGTTGTAGCGGTAGTGGCCGGGCAGCGCGCCCTTGAACGCGCCCAGAAAGTGCGGGTCGGCTTCCCACGACACGCAGATGGGGTCGCCAATGATGTGGCTGGCAATGTCGACCTTGGGGTAGATTTTTTGCAGCGCGTCCAGCGCCAGCTTCACGCGCTTTTCCACCGGCTGCGGCAGCATCTTCAGCGCATCGCCCATCCAGGCGTACGACAGACAAATCGCGGCGGGTTTGTCGGGGCCGTTGTCAAACAGATAGGTGCCGCGTGTCAGCCGGTCGGTGAGTGTCATGCTCATCACGTCACGGCCGGTCTCGGGGTCCTTGTCGTTCCAGAACGGCCGGTCCACCATCACAAAGGTCTTGCTCGATTGCATGTAGCGGGTGCGGTCCAGTGCCATCCACAGCTTGTGCGAAAACAGAGATTCTTCGCAGGCGATCTGCGTGGTCAGCAGCCAGCTCTGGCAGGTGGTCAGCACGGCCGCATATTCTCTGGTGGTGCCCCAGTAGTCGGTCACGGCCAGTTTGCCGCTGGCAGCGCGGGCGATCTTCGCGACACCGGCCTTGGTCGCACCGCTGTGCAATTTCTCCAACGTCATGCCCGCGGGCCAATGGGTCAGCGCGGCAGGTGCGTGGCGCCACAAGCCATGCGGAACCTGGTCGGCGCCGCCGACGATCAGGCGCTGGTGGTCGTCGCATTGCGTCATCACCACGCGCAGGATTTCCAGCATCGAGTTCGGAAAATCCGAGTCCCAGCCACCCGTGCCAAAGCCCACTTGGCCGAACAGTTCGCGGTGGCGGAACGACAGCTTGGCAAACGCCTCGGAGCTCGCGACAAAGTCGTAAAAGGTGCGGTCGTCCCACTTCGGGATCAGCGCGTTCCACAGCCGTTTGAGCGTAGCCACATCGCGTGCGCGAATCGCGTCCTGCACGGGCGTGAACTGCGCGCTGTCTTCCAGTGCCTGCGCCCAGGCCTCAGCCACTTCGCGGAACATCGCGGGCAGGTCGGCCAACTTTTCGGCGTAATAGGTCTTGCCCTCCAGATCAATCACGGTGCTGGGCGAGGCGGGCGTCAGCGGGTTGGGGAAGGGCGCACTTTTCAGGCCCAGCATGTCCACGTAGTGGTAGAAGGCCGTGCTGGATACCGGAAAGCGCAT
>NZ_JAABQC010000132.1 GCF_011391645.1 Rhodoferax sp.
GAAACCGGATAGCCATCCCTGATTGCAATCGCGGTGCTGTTTTCGTCAATGATCCGCTCAGACGGAAGAGTACAAAAAGAACATTTGATCGGAACAATTTCGCTCACGGCTTGAATCATATTAATTGAACTGAGCGTGATCACGCTGCTTGACCTTGGTGAATGGCGCACGCTGGGCATTACTGTTGCCTTGGCATTGTTTTTTGCATCATATGCGATGAGACAGGTGACCAAATCTGACTTGATTTGCCAGCAGCCAACCCAATATGTCTCAATATTCAATCCTTAGACAAAGGAAGACCCTATGCACCAAGTCCGCCCACCTGCTGTCGCCGGGGCTTTTTACCCGGGGCGCAGCCAGACCCTGTCACACGATGTGTTGGCCATGCTGGCTGCTGCCAAACCAGACGCTGCCGGCTCGGCCACTTCGACCACTGCGCCGCCCAAAGCCCTGATCGTGCCCCATGCGGGCTACATCTACTCCGGCGCCACCGCCGCGCAGGCTTATGCCCAACTCGCTGGCGTGCGTCAAACCATCCGGCGCGTGGTGTTGCTGGGGCCGGTGCACAGGGTGCCGGTGCACGGTCTGGCGCTGCCGGGTGCTGAATTTTTTGCCACCCCTTTGGGTGAGATCGAAATTGACCAGGGCGCGGTGGCGGCCATTCGCGCGCTGCCTCAAGTGGTGGTGAGTCCGGCCGCGCACGCGCAGGAGCATTCGCTGGAGGTGCAATTGCCCTTTCTGCAGTTGGCTCTGGATGACTTCAAACTGCTGCCGCTCGCCGTGGGGGACGCCACCCCGGCCGAGGTGGCCCAGGTGCTGGACGTACTCTGGGGCGGCAACGAGACGCTGATCGTGATCAGCTCTGACCTGTCGCACTTTTTACCTTATGCCACCGCGCAGTCGATTGACAGCCAGACGGTGCAAAGCATGCTGCAGTTGCAACCCGTTTTGGATCATCAGCAGGCTTGCGGCGCCACACCCGTCAACGGCCTGCTGCTGGCAGCCCGGCGCCATCACCTGCAGCCGCAGTTGCTGGGGCTGTGCAATTCGGGTGACACGGCCGGCGACAAGGGGCGTGTGGTGGGTTACGCGGCGCTGGCGTTTACCCAAGGGGAAGCGCATGGACACTGATCAAGGCCCAACCCCGGAGCAAGGCAAACTGCTGCTGCAGATCGCCCGCGCGGCCATTGCGGCCACTTTGCAAAGCGCCAAGGGGCACCCAAGCCCACCAGCGAAGCGTGCCGATGGGCTGCAGCAGCCAGGCGCCAGTTTTGTCACGCTCACCCGGCAGGGACAGTTGCGCGGCTGTATTGGATCGCTCGAAGCACGCCGCCCGCTGCTTGACGATGTCAAGGCCAACGCCGTGGCTGCTGCCCTGCATGATCCGCGCTTTGCCCCGTTGAGCCTGTCGGAGCTTGACACGACCGCCGTGGAGGTTTCGGTGCTGTCTGCGATGCAGCCGCTGCACTTTGACAGCGAAGCTGATGCGCTGGCACAACTTCGCCCCGGCGTGGATGGCGTGGTTTTTGAGTGCGGGCGTTATCGCAGCACATTTTTGCCCCAGGTGTGGGAGCAATTGCCCAGCGCCAGGCTGTTCATGGCCCACCTGAAGCAAAAAGCCGGACTGTCGCCAGATTTTTGGGCGCCGGGCGTTCGGCTGCAGCGTTACACGGTGCATAAATTCAAGGAAAGCGAGGGCACATCATGAAGGTGGCAGCATCCAACTACCCCGCCCGTTACTGGCACAAAATTGATGACGGTCGCCTGCAGTGCGACCTGTGTCCGCGCGACTGCAAACTGCACGACGAGCAGCGCGGTGCCTGTTTTGTGCGCATGCGCCACGGCGAGCAGATGATCTTGACCACCTACGGGCGCTCATCCGGCTTTTGCATTGACCCGATCGAAAAAAAGCCACTCAACAATTTTTACCCCGGCAGCAGCGTGTTTTCGTTTGGCACGGCGGGCTGCAACCTGGCCTGCAAGTTCTGCCAGAACTGGGACATCAGCAAGTCGCACGACATGGACAGCCTGATGGACCAGGCTTCGCCCGAAGCAATAGCCCAGGCGGCGCGCGAGCACGGCTGTAAGAGCGTGGCCTTTACCTACAACGACCCGGTGATTTTTGCCGAGTACGCCATGGACACGGCCGACGCCTGCCACGCGCTGGGCATCCAGACCGTGGCAGTCACAGCGGGCTACATCCACGCGCAGCCGCGGCGTGAATTTTTCGCCAAGATGGACGCCGCCAATGTGGACCTAAAGGCGTTCACCGAAGACTTTTACTTCAAGCTCACCAGTGCGCACCTGCAGCCAGTGCTCGACACCCTGATGTACCTCAAGAACGAAACCAAGGTCTGGCTGGAGCTCACCACCTTGCTGATTCCGGGGCGCAACGACTCGGATGAAGAGCTTACTGCCATGTGCGGCTGGATAAAAAAAGAGCTGGGCGCCGACGTGCCGCTGCACTTCTCGGCGTTCCACCCCGACTACAAAATGGGTGATGTGCCCCAGACTCCGGTCGCCACGCTGGTGCGCGCCCGCAACATCGCCTTGCAACAGGGGCTGCACTACGTCTATACCGGCAATGTGCACAACACCGCGGGCGACACCACCTTTTGCCCCAACTGCAAGGCACCGCTGATCGTGCGCGACTGGTACCAGATCAACGACTACCGGCTCACCGCGTCGGGCTGTTGCCCGGACTGCTGCACCGCCGTGGCCGGTCGCTTCGATGCGACCTGCGGTTACTTCGGTCGCCAGCGCATCCCGGTCATGCTGGGTTGATGCCCTCGATTTCAGCCCATCGTCATCAACTGCGCGTTGCCGCCTGCCGCTGCCGTGTTGGTGCTGATGCTCTGCTCATGCATCAAGGCGCTCAGGTCGTAGTGGACGCCTGCGGCCAGTTGGGCGGGTGTCAGACTTTCAATGCGAATAATGTCGCCCTCGTGCCGCGCCAGCACGGGCAGCAGGGCTTGCAATGCGTCGCCATCGCCTTCAAACAGCATCGCACTCAGGTGTTTTTCGCCATGCAATTGCTCCACGCTGCACAGTTGCACAAAGCGCATGACCTCACCCGGCAGCGTGCTGAGCAAACGCGCCACAGCGCTGTCACCGGCCGGCGCCTCCAGCCAGCAGCGGTTGCCGCTGGCCAGGATCGCTGCCAGTTGGTGCAACAGCCCGGACGCTGTTTGCGGCATGGCCCAGACGGCACCGCGCGGCAGCAACTGGTAGCGGTTCAATTCTCCCGTGGGGCCGGGAAGCTTGAAGGATTTCCCCAGCACCGTGCAGGCCAGGTAGGCTTCGCAGGCAGCGCTGGCCTGCACCGCTTCAAAGTGGCTCAGTTCACCCAAAGGTGCCACCAAAGCTGTTCCTTGCAAGCTTTCGAGCATGAGGTCCAGCGCCTGCAGGCTGGCGGGCTTGGCAAGATGCCGCTCAGCGCTGGCAGGCACCAGGGCGCGGCAGGCGGGCGATTCCGCCAGTGCGGTCAGCGCCGGGTTGCTTTGTGTCTCGCTGGCTTGCAGCAGGCGGTACAAGTACAGCGGGCCACCGGCCTTGGGGCCGGTGCCCGACAAGCCCATGCCGCCAAACGGCTGAACCCCCACCACCGCACCAATCACGTTGCGATTGACGTAAACATTGCCCGCCTGCACCTTCTGGGTGACCTGGGCAATGGTTTCGTCAATGCGGCTGTGCACGCCAAAGGTCAGGCCGTAGCCGGTGGCGTTGATGGCATCAAGCACCTGGTCGAGGTCGTCACGCTTGTAACGCAGCACATGCAGCACCGGGCCGAACACCTCGCGCTGCAGGCGCTCGACGCGGTCGATCTCGATCAGGGTTGGCATGACAAAATGGCCGAGGCCGGCGCTCTCATCGCGCGCCATGCGCGTCACCAATTGGCCCTCAGCCTGCATGCGCGCAATATGCTGCTCAATCTGCACCCGAGCGTCTTCGTCGATCACCGGCCCGATGTCGGTGTGCATGTGGTCGGGGTTGCCCATCACCCATTCGCGCATGGCCTGGCGGGTCATGTCGAGCACGCGATCAGCCACATCCTCCTGCACACACAGCAGGCGCAGGGCCGAGCAACGCTGGCCTGCCGAGTCAAAGGCCGACGCCAGCACGTCGCCCACCACCTGCTCGGCCAGCGCCGATGAATCGACCACCATGGCGTTCTGGCCACCGGTCTCGGCAATCAGCGGAATGCTGCGACCCTGCAGGCTCAGGCGCTTTGACAGGGTTTGGGCAATCAGGCGCGCCACTTCGGTGGAGCCGGTGAACATCACACCCGCCACCAGCGGGTGCGCCACCAAGGCGGCGCCCACCACCTCACCCGTGCCGGGCACCAGTTGCACAGCGTCCAGAGGCACACCGGCCTCGTGCAGCAGCTTGACCATCAGGTCGGCCACCAGCGGCGTTTGTTCTGCCGGTTTGGCCAGCACGCAGTTGCCGCTGGCAAGGGCTGCGGCAACCTGGCCGGCAAAGATCGCCAGAGGGAAATTCCAGGGGCTGATGCACAGCACCACGCCCAAGGGCCGGTGCGTCTGGTTGTCAAACGAGGCCGCCACCTGGGCCGCGTAATAGCGCAAAAAGTCCACCGCCTCGCGCACTTCAGAAATCGCGTTGGGCAGCGATTTGCCCGCCTCGCGCACGATCAGGCCCAGAATGCTTTGTGTGCGCTGCTCCAGCAGGTCGGCCGCACGATTTAAACAGGCGGCGCGTTCCTCGGGCGGCGTCACTTGCCAGATTTGCGCAGCACGGTCAGCGCGGGTGGCCGCCAAGGCCACCTCGTCTGGCGTGGCTGGGCGCACCCAACCCACCAGGTCACGCGTGTCGGCAGGGTTTTGCACAGCCTGCCAGCCGCCATCCGACGCGGTTGGCGCATGCGTCGGGGCCACGTCCGCCACGGTCGCTGCGGCGGCGTAGGTGATTTGCGTGCTGCGCAGCAAACCGGCAGCCAGCGAAGCCAGCTGCTGTTCATTGGCCAGATTCAAACCCGACGAGTTCAACCGCGACTGATTGCCCAACTCGGCAAACATCTGCCGTGGCAAGGCGATTTTGGGATGCGGCGCGCCAAGCTGGCCGACCTGCACCTCGATGGCCTGCGCTTCGCTCACCGGGTCGGCCACCAGGTCTTCGACCCTGACCTTGGGGTCGCCAATGCGGTTCACAAATGACGAGTTGGAGCCGTTCTCCAGCAACCGGCGCACCAGGTAGGCCAGCAACGTCTCATGGGTGCCCACCGGCGCGTAAATGCGGCACGGGCGCCCCAGCTTGCCCTCAGCCACAGTGCCGGTCACCTGCTCGTAAAGCGGCTCACCCATGCCGTGCAGGCACTGGAACTCGTACTGACCGGCGTAAAAGTTTTGCCCTGCCATCTGGTAGATGGAGGCCACGGTTTGCGCGTTGTGGGTGGCAAATTGCGGGTACACCGCATCCGGCACGGCCAGCAACTTGCGCGCGCAAGCCAGGTAAGCCACGTCGGTATAGACCTTGCGGGTGTACACCGGGTAACCGTCCAGGCCGTCGAGTTGGGCGCGTTTGATTTCGGCGTCCCAGTAGGCGCCCTTGACCAGCCGGATCATCAGGCGGTGGCCGCTGCGCCGCGCCAGGTCGATCACATGGTCGATCACAAAGGGGCAACGCTTCAGGTAAGCCTGCACCACAAATCCGATGCCGTTCCAACCCTTGAACCGGGGATCAAAACACAGGCTCTCCAGCAGATCCAACGAGAGCTCAAGCCGGTCAGACTCTTCGGCG
>NZ_JAABQC010000133.1 GCF_011391645.1 Rhodoferax sp.
TACTCGGGCGAAGTCGGCCAGATTGACCCGCAGCTTTTCGACCTGCTGCACGATGTTCGACAGGCACTGGGCTCCGGGGTGCCACTGTCCTACCAAATTATTTCAGGCTATCGGGGCCCCACCACCAATGCCCGGCTGCGCAGCACGCGCGGCGGCGGCGTGGCCAAGCAGAGCCTGCACATGCTGGGCAAGGCCATCGACATCCGCCTGCCCGGCGTGCCGCTGGCCGAGTTGCGTGACGCCGCCTTGTCGCTCAAGGCGGGCGGCGTGGGTTATTACCCGCGGGACCAGTTTGTCCACATCGACACCGGGCGCGTGCGCACCTGGTAATTCCATTTCCAAATCATCCGTGTCGTTGTTGCTTCGCCTTGTCGTGCTGTAGCACTGCCTGCGGCTTCACGCCTAGACACAAATGATTTGGAAACGGAATAAGCGACGCGGCTAGCCCTCGAACTGCGGCTGCAGTTGCCGGATGCGGCGCATCGCCATGGCGGCGGCAGCGGTTCGGGTTTCCACGCCGAGCTTGGCAAACACATGCTCCAGGTGCTTCTTCACGGTCATCGGGCTGGAGCCCACGATGTCGCCAATGTCGCGGTTGATCTTGCCCTTGATCACCCAGTACAACACCTCGGCTTCTTTCGGAGTGAGCTTGAAGCTCAGCGCCATGGCCTCAATCACGCTCTCGTCGCTTACTTCCTGCATGATGATGAGCCAGTCGCCACCGCCTTCGCTGTCGCCAATCTGCTGGTGCAGGCGAAAGCTCAGCCGTTTTGGGCCAAGCTCGGTGCTCAGGCGCCGCGGCTCCACACCGCTCAGGCCGAGCGCCACATGGCGACGCAGCCAGATCAGCACCGGAATCGGTGTGGTGGGCGCGTCGGTGCCGTAATAGCGCATCAGCAGGTCGCGCGCCAGCGGGGTTTGCCACATCAGGCGCCCGTCACTCACGCGAACCGTGATGCTGGCATAACCAAAAGCATCGAGCGCACTGCGGGCCTGGCGTCTTTCACGCGCGCCCTGCAGATGCACAGCCATGCGCGCCAGCACCTCTTTGGGTTTGATCGGCTTGGTCACGTAATCCACACCACCCGCTTCCAGCGCCGCCACCAGATGCTCGGTTTCGGTCAGGCCGGTCATGAAAATGATCGGGATGTGCGCTGTTTGCGGGGCGGCCTTGAGCTGACGCGCCACCTCAAAGCCATCCATACCGGGCATCATGGCGTCTAGCAGCACCACGTCTGGGAGCGCCTGCGCGGCGCGCTGCAGGGCGGCTTCCCCGCTCAGGGCCACCAGCACGGTGTAGCCTGATTCGTCAAGCGCGTCATGCAGCACCGCCAAGTTGTCGGGCACGTCATCGACGATCAGCACCACATCGCTGTTGGCGCGGTCCAGCGTGCGGTCCAGGGTCTTGTTGAAGTTGGATTTAGTGGTCATGGTCAATGCCAGCCAGCAGCTGGCTCATGGTCTCAAACTGGAACTGGCGGGCCAGCTCACGCATGCGGGCGACAAAGGCGGCACATTCGGGCTGGGCTGTTTCGAGAACCTCAAGCTGGTTCAAAATGCCACGGTAAAAACCCAGTGTGACCACCTCCTGCAAGGCCTCCAACTGGGTTCGGCTCGGGTAAACCAGCGCGACCACTGGAGCGACAAGCGGGGGCGACAGCATCGGCTCCTGGATCTCCTGCCAGACCAGATCCAGCCGCAGGGACAGCCAGTCCAGCAGGTCGGCGTGGCGCACCGGTTTGCAAAAAAAGTCATCGCCGGAAATGCCTGCTTCGTTGTCCAGCCCCTTGTCAAAGGCGTTGGCGGAGACGATGGCAATGTGCGCGGCGGGGCGCTGCGTGGCATGTTCAAGCACCCGCAGCCGGCGCACGGTCTCCCAGCCGTCAATGCCGGGCATGGCCAAGTCCATAAAGACGGCATGGGGCTGATAGCCACTGGCCAGCAAATCAAGCGCGTCGTGGCCACTGGCCGCAGTGCGCACCTCAAAGCCCAGGGGTTGCAGCAATTGCACCAGCAGCTCCCGGTCGGCCTCTTCGTTGTCCACCACCAGCACCCTTTGGCGCGACCCGAGATAAGCCAGACGAGCCTTGACCGGGGCAGCCTGGGTCTTGTTCTGCTGCGCGCCGGCGCCCTCTTCTGCCGCAGGGCTGGTGTGCAGTTCGGGCAGAAAAAGCTTGACCTTGAACACCGACCCAACGCCGGGCTGGCTGCTGACAGTGAGCTCACCGCCCATCAAATCGGTCAACATGCGGGCGATGGTCAAGCCCATGCCGGCCCCGGGCGCGCCCACGCCAGGCGCGCTGGCCCGGGCAAATGGCTCAAACACATGGGCCAGGTCCTGCGCGCTTAAGCCCGGCCCGGTGTCTTCGACCTCAATGTGGGCCATCTCGACTGCGTAGCGCAGGCGCAGGCACACCTGACCCGCGCTGGTGAACTTGATGGCATTGCCCAGCAGATTCAGCAAAATCTGGCGCACCCGCCTTTCATCAGCCCGGACCATGGCGGGCAGCTTGCCCTGCACCTCAAAGACAAAGCGCAAGGCCTTGCGCTCGGCCTCAAGCTCAAACATGCCAGCAATATCCTGCATGAAATCGGCAAACGCCAGCGGCCGGGAGCTGAGGGTCAGCCGGCCAGCCTCGATGCGCGCCAAGTCGAGCGTGCCCTCGATGAGCGAAAGCAAATGCTCACCGCCGCGCTGAATCACGGCCACCGCCTGCTTGCGGTGCGCCGGAATACCGGTGTCCTGCCCCATCAATTGGGCATAACCCAGAATGCTGTTGAGCGGCGTGCGCAACTCATGGCTGATGGCGCTGATGTAGCGGCTCTTGGCCTGATTGGCCCGCTCTGCGGCCTGCTTGGCCAACTGCAGGGCGGCATCGGTCTGGCGGTGCAGCTCAATCTCGCGCAACAACAAGCTGGTTTGCCGGTTGGATTCGTCCTGCGCCACCCTGCGGCTCTGGTGCGCCAGCACCACCCACCAAGCCACCAGGCCGGTAATCAGCAGCAACGCCATGAAAGCCTTGATAAAGCCCGAGCGCAGTGCGTCATAAGGGGCTTGCACCACCGCAAGGTCAGTTTCAGCCAGCGAGAGCGTGCGAAATTCCTGCTGATAAAGAAAGCCAAAAACAGCAGCCAGCAGCGGCACGATGACCAGCATCACGAGCAAAAAGTAGCCCAGCCCCTTGTCCAGAACGTTCCAGATGCGCTTGGGAAACAGCCACCGCAGTGTTGCCGACCACTGGCTGGCCAGGCTGGCGTGCGGTTTGCACAGGTCGCCGCAGCGGGCATCAAGCGTGCAGCACAGCGAGCAAATCGGCCCGCGGTAAGCCGGGCAATGCGCCATGTCAGGCCCCTCGTAGTCGCGCTCGCAAATCACGCAGCGTTGCAGGCGCAGACGCGGGTAAGCACCCGCTTCAGCAACCGGCTCTGCCACCCGCGCCAGGTAGTATTTGCCCCGTGTGGCCCACGCAATCAAGGGTGAGGTGACCAGCGCGGTCGCCAAGGCAATCAGGGCTGAAAACGCCTGCGCCATCGGGCCAAAAAACCCCAGGTGTGCCGTGACCGAAAGCACCGAGGCCAGCGCCATGGCACCCACACCCACCGGATTGATGTCGTACAAGTAGGCGCGCTTGAATTCAATGCCCTTGGGGCTCAGCCCCAAGGGCTTGTTGATCACCAGGTCCGCTACCACGGCCATCATCCAGGCAATCGCAATGTTGGAATACAGCCCCAGGATATCGCCCAGCGCGGCAAACACGTTCATCTCCATCAGCATGAAGGCAATCAGCGTATTGAACACCACCCACACCACGCGCCCGGGGTGACTGTGCGTCAGGCGCGAGAAAAAGTTGCTCCAGGCCAGCGAGCCTGCATAGGCATTGGTCACATTGATCTTGATTTGCGAAATCACCACAAACAGCGCCGTGGCCGCCACTGCCCACCCAAAATGCGGAAACACATACTCATAGGCGACCAGGTACATCTGATTGGGGTCGACCGCCCGATCCAGCGGCACCGCGTTTTGAATCGCCAGGTAGGCCAGCAGAACCCCGCCCAGCATCTTGAGCACCCCCAGTACCACCCAGCCCGGCCCGCCCAGCAGCACACTGAACCACCAGCGCTTGCGGTTGGCAGGTGTGAGGGCTGGCATAAAGCGCAGGTAGTCGGCCTGCTCGCCCATTTGGGTCATCAGCGCCACACCCACGGTCAGCGCTGCACCAAACAAGGGCAAGCTGAAGGCATCCGAGCGGCCCTGCTCACCAATATAGTGCAGCACGCCCGCAAAGGCCGTGGGCTCACGCCACAGCACAAAGGCAAACGGCAGCAGCCACATTACCAGCCACAGCGGCTGCGTCCAGACCTGCAGGCGGCTGATGGTGGACACCCCGTGGGTCACCAGCGGAATCACCACCAGCGCGCAAATCAGATAACCCCAGCGCGGTGGAATGTCGAGCGCCAGTTCCAGTGCGTAGGCCATCACCGCCGCTTCGAGCGCAAAAAAAATGAAGGTGAACGAGGCATAAATCAACGACGTCAGCGTGGAGCCGATGTAGCCGAAACCCGCACCCCGCGTGAGCAAGTCCATGTCGACGCCGTACTTGGCGGCGTAAATGCTGATGGGCAAGCCCGCCAGAAAGATGATCAGTCCGGTCGCCAGAATCGCCCAAAACGCATTGACAAACCCATACTGGACCAGCAGCGTGGCGCCCACCGCCTCCAGAATCAAAAAGGCGCCAGCACCGCCCAACGCGGTGAGCGCCACACGCCACGGCGACCACTGCCGAAAGCCCTGCGGCGTAAAGCGCAAGGCGTAGTCCTCCAGCGTTTCACTCGCCACCCAGGCGTTGTAGTCGCGCCGCACCAGCGTAATGCGCTGCGACGGCGCGGCTGAAAGCGCTGCGCTGGATTGAGGCTGGGTTTCTGAAGTCACACCACAACGGTGCAGTATTCATGCCATGCCAGCAGCGTCTAGCAGCGTGCGTTGGGTGTCCAACGTAGCGAAGTAAAGGAGGAGGAGCGGACGCAGACCGATCCGGGGGACATTCGCGGAGTTGGATACCCAATGCGCGCTGCGGGTTCAGCTCAAGGTTTTCGGGCACGGCTTTTGCATCAAAGACCAAATGGAACTCACCCCCCGCGAAAAAGACAAACTCCTGCTGTTCACGGCCGGCCTGCTGGCCGAACGCCGCAAGGCGCGTGGCCTCAAGCTCAACTACCCCGAAGCCGTGGCACTGATCAGCTGCGCCGTTATGGAGGGTGCTCGCGACGGCCAAACCGTGGCCCAACTCATGAGTTTTGGCCGTACCATCCTGACGCGCGCTGACGTGATGGACGGCATCGCCGACATGATCCCCGACATCCAGATTGAAGCCACCTTCCCCGACGGCACCAAACTGGTCACGGTCCACCAACCCATCGTTTGAGACAGTCAAATGAAAAAATTTAGACCGCTTGCCGCAATAACTCTGTTGGGCACCTCCAGCCTGGCCTTGGCCCACGACGACCATGGCCTGCACGGCAGCCACTGGCACGTCACCGACGTCTGGGGCT
>NZ_JAABQC010000134.1 GCF_011391645.1 Rhodoferax sp.
CTTGGCAAACTCGGGTGCGCCGGCCACACACGGGTCGCCCCAGCGGTAAACTACATCGGCGGTATAACCCTCGGGGACGATCACGGTGTTGGCGCTGCTGGTGGTCACGGCCTTGAAGCCGATGCTGCCTGGTGCTGGTGTGGAGCTCAGAACGACGTCGTCTCCGCCGCCGCAAGCGGTCAGTGCACCACCGAAAATACCGAGCAGACCCAGGCTGAAACCGGACTTCAACATCGTCCGGCGAGCAGGGTTGCGTGTAATCTCGCGCTCGATCAACTGGTGTAGGTGATCGTTACTGGATGGGTTGCTGACGCCGTCGTCATCGCGAATCATTACTGACATAAATAGCTCCTGTTAAGGGGTTTTGGCATAGGGTTTTCGTACTAACGGTCAAATCGTAACCAGCCAATATGAAGTCTTGATGACATACCAAACCCCAACCCACCGCGCGGCTCTGTCATTCAATTGACACATGCCTTGATTCACGTTGACTTTGGTGTTCAAGGCAGCATTGCCCACCTGGCGCGCGGCGACTATTCGCACCAGAGTGTGATCACCAAGGATGGCGCAACGCTGCCTTGAAGCGGGGCTTGACCATGCCAACTTTGACACCTGTTCCGACGCCGTCGGGCACAGATGCTTAAAGTATTTACTGCACATTCATATTTCTTGCGACAATTCGCTGTGCCAACAGCCCCGGTCGCATGAACACAAAGCAATTTTTTTGATGAATGCAATAAAGCCCAAAATTCCCACCAAGCCGCTCGGTGTCAAACCCATTCCAAAATGGTCGCCCAAGCTGAGTGTGGGAAATGCCAAACTGGACGAGCAGCACATCACGCTGCTGGAACTGGGCCAGGACTTGTTGCGCGTGCTGGACACCAAGACCGCCACAGTGGTCCAGATTCATGGGGCGCTGGAGGACATCGTCAAGCTGTCGCGACTGCACGATGCGCTGGAAGAAAGCGTGCTGGAAGCCAACGGCTGCCCGACCCTGGCAGAACACAAAGTGGTGCACCAATCGGCGCAGACCCAACTTGCCACCCTATTGTCTGATGTAGCGCGCGGCATCGTTGACAGACCGGTTTTAAGCGGTTTGATTGCCGACTGGATGGGCCATCACATCAGTGAAAACGACCTTCCGGTCAAAGATTACATGAAGCACACGCCCAAGGCGCGCACTGCCGGTTAGTGCAGTCCGGGCTGCCACCCGCTCAGCGTAATTTCTTCAGCTTGAGTTGGCGGGTTTCCAGACGTTTGAGAACCGTGAAGGTCAGCACACCAATCATGGCGGCACCCAACAAAAACGCACCGTAAGCAATGGGCCAGGGAATGCCCTGCGTCATCATCGAAAACTCTGACATGCCGCCCATGCCGGCCAGAATGTTGATGGGCGTGAACACCACACCAAACACAGTCAACTGGTTGATGCGCCGATTCTGGTTGATGTTGATGAAACCAATGGTCGCGTCCATCAGGAAATTGATCTTGTCAAAGAGAAACGAGGTGTGGCTGTTGAGCGAATCAATGTTGCGCAAAATCTGACTGCCGTCATCGAGTTGGGCAGGTGTCATGGTTTTGCTTCGCACCAGGAAATTGATGGCGCGCTGCGTGTCAAGAATGTTGCCGCGGATGCGCCCGTTCAAATCCTCCTCTTCGGCAATGGCGCCCAGAATGGCCGCGGCCTCCTGGTCGCTGATGGCCTCGCTCAAAACCTGTCGGCCCACCTTGCCCAGAGTGGCGTAAATGTCTTCCAGCGAGTCGGCAGAATACTCGACGTCTGCGCCAAAAAGGTCCAGCAACACATCGGTGCAATCAGTCACATAGCCGGGCTGGGTGCGGGCGCGACGGCGCTGCAACCGGAACACCGGCAGGTCTTCGTTGCGCAGCGAAAACAACACCCCTTTGTGCAAGATAAACGACACCGGCACGCTGCGCGACAGCCCTTCGCGGTCCAGCAAAAAGTTGGAGTGCAGGCGGATGTCGCCGCTGTCCTCAATCTGATAGCGCGCACTGGTTTCCAGGTCGGTCAACTCGTCCGGGTCCGGCAGTGCCAACCCGAAGTGCGAACCCACGTAATTTCGCTCGGCTTTGCTGGCGCCCAGCAGGTCGATCCAGATCGGGCTGCTCCCCTCCAGATTTTTGCGGCCCTCAATGGGGATTTGCTGCAACCTGCCATCCACCAGCACAAAGGCATTCATCTGGCTCTCGTTAAAGACAGGTTCCCGGCCATCCGCCAGCACATCACGCCGCTCATCCGACACTTCCCACAAGACGTCGTTTTGCCGACCCTGTGCAATCAGCGGCCACAGTTGCCTGCCTTCCTCAAGCGGCAAAGCATCGAGTAGCGACGCGATGTCGGTCACCGGCAACTGCTGCAGCAACGTTTGCAACTCGGCCAGATGCTGGCGTTGCACCAGGGTTTCAACAATGGCCTGGCGCGGCATGCTCTGGTTGTGGACCATGCCCGCCACCCGTTTTTGCTTTTTCAGCAACTCCGAGACTTTGTCGGCCAATGCGTTCATGGTGCTGGCTGCGACCAGAGGTCAGTGTTGGGTTGTTTGGCGTGTCGCCTGGCGCTGTGCCGCGATGGTGTGCCTGTAGGACTTGGACCAATCGTGCCTAAAGCCCCCGACTGGTTCAACTTTTCGGCATGATTCCAGCGCGGCAGACACCTGTGCGCACAGCGTATCGCCAGGCCCATAGCGGTGCCGCAGCTTGTTGTACAGCATCTCAAGTTGGTCTGACTGTCGTGACATTTGTATTCCTTTAGTTGTTTAAAAAATTATTCCAAGGCCGCCCGCAGCTGTTGCGAGGTGTCGCCCAGACGGCGAATGCCCACGCGAGCGAGTTGCTTCATGAAACCAAGTGCGGCCTCTGGGTACTCTTTCGACCAGGCCTTGAAGGTGTTCCATTCAAGGGTGCAGACCCGGGCTCCGCCCGCATCGGCATGGGCATAGGCGGTTCGGGCAATGCCGTTAAGGAAAGCCATTTCGCCAAAAACGACGCCGGGACCGATAGAGGCCAGTCGCAGGCCTTTTCCAGCCGACTCGGCCGTGCTGAGCGTGACCAGCCCCTCCTGCACCAGCATCAGACGGCGGTCTTGGTCACCGCTGCGAATGATCAGGGCGCCCGTTGGATAGTGATGGCTGACCATGACGCGCTCCAGGGCAAGGCGGGCCTGCTCGGCCATGTCCTCACCCAGGTCGCCAAGTTGGGAGACGGCCGGGTCGGCCAGGCCGACTTCCAGCGGGTATTGCAGCAGCAATTGCTCCTCGGCCCACTCCAGTGCGTGATCCATATCTGAAAAAGGGTGCAAATCGTCCATGGCTTGCTCATGAACGCCACGGACCCCGCTGACCAGCAGGGCAATGCCCTGTTCTTGCAGTTCGCGCGCCAGGGTATGCAACCGGGCGTAGCCGGTTTCGTCCCATGAGGGCACGCGTGAGGTGTCCAGGATCACGCATTGGCGCCCTGCCAGGTGTCTTCTGACCTGGTCAACCACCAGGGCCGCAACACCAAAGGAAAGAATGCCCTGCAGTTCAAACACCGCCACCCGGCTCATCCGCCCGGCCAGCCAGGCCTCGGTTTCGGCACGCCTGATGTGTCGCGAGCGAAGCTCGCCATGCAAATACATGCGACGGATGACGTGCGCCCCAGAGGTTCGCAACAGCACCATGGTGGACACCGCCAGACCCGCCATCAAGGCCATGGCGCCCCCTGCGATGGCAAACAAACCGGCCACCAGCCAGCTCTGCCACCAGGCCGTGCGCTGTATGGCGTTTTGCGGCCCATGCCACATCTCGGCGGGCACCATGCGAAATCCGGCCATGACCAGCACGCCCGCCAGGCCGGCCAGCGGCAGCCAGTGCAACCACAGGTGCCCGCTCAGGGCGACAGCCAGCATGACCAGCGCATGCCATTGGCCCACGCGGACCGTGGGCGTTCCGGTGTAGGCCAGAGCGGTGCGGGAGCGCGAGGTGCTGGTCGAAGCCGGAATCATGCCAAACAGGGCGCACAACGCGCTCAGGGCGCTCTCGCGCCGCAGCACCTCGTCGGGCGACGCGCGCACCCCATGTTCGGATTCAAGTTGCTGGTGAAACACCAGCACTTCAAGACCGTTGACCACAGCCATCAACAGCGACAAGGTGAGCAAAGGCACCCAGGCCTGCCTGATGACCGTCCACCAGGGGGCGTCCAGCCAGTCGGGCAGCGGCGGCAGCATCAAATCATGTGGCGTTGCGGCCATTTGCAGCAGACCGGACGGAGCCAGCCACAGGGCAGGAACGGCCACCAGCAGCAGTGCCATGAGCAGGGACGGAAAACGCGGCCAAAGCCGCTGCAGCACCGCACTCATCAGCAAGACCAGGCAGGCAATGCCAACATGCCAGACCAACCCCGGCTGCCACAGCCAGGCGCCAGCGCCCTTGGCGCTGTGCAACTGCGTCAGCACCAGGGACAGCCCGACGCCGGCAGAAAATCCCTGCGTGACCGACAGCGGAATGAACCGTGCCAGCCCGGCCAGACGCGCCCGTCCGATCAGCCACTGCATAAAAAACCCCAGGGCCACAAACAGGCCTGTGATGGCCAGCGCTTGCCCAACCGTGATGCCCTGCCCTGCACCGGCCTTCATCACCAGGGTCAGCATGCCGCCAAACAACAGGGCCACCGCGGTCGAAGGCGCGTAGACCACACCTCTGGCTCGTGCAAACAGCGTCATCAAGGCACCCGGCAGGGCTGCCGACCAAAGTGCCAGCACGCTGACAGGCATCATCTGGGCAAACGGCGCAAAGGCGATCAGCCCAATGCCAAGAGCGTGCGGCAAAGTGACGGCCAGCGCCGCTGCCGCGCCCACCAAGGGACGAGCCTTGGCCGATTGCGGTGGCAAACGGCGGACCCGCGAAAGATCAAACAAAGGGGAATTGGAAGCGGCACTCACCCACTGATGTTGCCAGCTATTTATGTCACAAATATGTCACAGATAGCGCCTCCGACGAAATCATCCTCGAAATTGCACAAAAACGTCACGATCTCC
The DNA here is from genome assembly GCF_011391645.1 of Rhodoferax sp. Lineage (GTDB taxonomy): Bacteria > Pseudomonadota > Gammaproteobacteria > Burkholderiales > Burkholderiaceae_C > Rhodoferax. The sequence continues at coordinate 5,036 of NZ_JAABQC010000134.1, forward strand.
CGCCAATCGCCAAGCGCACGCGACTTGCGCTGGCTATGTCACCGTTTTGTCACGCGCGGCGTTTACAAACAAATGTCTTTCCACAAACCTGTAACCTGACTGAAACATGAAAAATCTGACCTCACGCCAACCTGTTCGCCTGTTTGCCGCCAGTCTCATCATGAGCGCCGTGCTTGTTGCCTGCGGCGGCAATGATGACCCCGCACCCGTGGCACCGGAAGTCTCCAAACCCAACGCCAGCATGTTTTTCAACCGCACTGCCACCTTTGCGGTCTGCCAGCAAGTGGGTGCCTCTTGCGAAACCAACGATGAAACGGCGCCTGAAATCGTTGCTGCCAGCGAAGACGGCATGACGCTGATTTACAGCAACAGCCCCAAGGGCGAAATCGGCTTT
>NZ_JAABQC010000013.1 GCF_011391645.1 Rhodoferax sp.
AGTTGGTCAATGGCCCCAATATGCCGGTCGGTCACTTTTTGAATGTCGGATTCGCAGCGCTTTTGATCGTCTTCAGATGCCAGTTTGTCCTTGACCAGCTTTTTGACGCCCTCGTTGGCATCACGGCGCAAATTGCGCACCGCGATCTTGGCCCCCTCGCCCTCATTGCGCACCAATTTGGTCAGTTCCTTGCGCCGCTCTTCGGACATCGGCGGCATCGGCACCCGGATCAGGTCACCCATGGACGACGGGTTCAAACCAAGGTCGCTGTCGCGAATGGCTTTTTCAATTTTGGCGCCCATGCCCTTTTCCCAGGGCTGGACACTGACGGTGCGGGAATCCAGCAACGACACATTGGCCACTTGGCTGATTGGCACCATGGAACCGTAATAGTCCACATGCACCGTGTCGAGAATGGCAGGGTTGGCGCGTCCGGTGCGGATTTTGGTCAAGTTATGTTTGAAAGCCTCAATGGACTGGTCCATCTTGGTTTCTGCAATGTTTTTAATTTCGGCGACTGACATGGGTTTTTCCTCACTCAGGGTTCAAAATAAAAAGACGTTTGGCGGTGGCCGTCAAACCTGGTTCGCTCAGGCGTAAACCAGGGTGCCCTCATCTTCCCCCATCACCACGCGCTTGAGCGCGCCGTGCTTGAAAATCGAGAACACTTTGACTGGCAATTTCTGATCGCGACACAAGGCAAACGCGGTGGCATCCATGATGCCCAGATTTTTCGAGATGGCTTCGTCAAATGAAATCTTGCTATAGCGCGTGGCCGCAGGGTCTTTTTTGGGATCGGCACTGTACACACCATCCACCTTGGTGGCCTTGAGCACAATCTCGGCGCCAATTTCAGCGCCGCGCAAAGCGGCGGCGGTGTCGGTGGTAAAAAATGGGTTGCCGGTACCGGCTGCAAAAATCACCACCTTGCCCTCTTCCAGATACTGCAGCGCTTTGGGCCGCACATACGGCTCCACCACCTGCTCAATGGCAATCGCCGACATCACGCGCGCCGTCAAACCGGCCTTGTTCATGGTGTCACCCAGCGCCAATGAATTCATCACGGTCGCCAGCATCCCCATGTAATCGGCGGTGGCCCGGTCCATGCCGACCGAACCGCCCGCCACACCACGAAAAATGTTGCCACCCCCAATGACCACAGCCACCTGCACACCCAACTCGGTAACGCCCACAATCTCATCAACCATGCGCACGATGGTGTCGCGGTTGATGCCGAACTGGTCGTCGCCCATCAGTGCCTCGCCCGACAATTTGAGCAAAATTCTCTTGTAAGCGGGTTTGACATCTGACATGGGTGACTCCTGGAACACTGTGAAAATTCAAAAAATGGCAACGGCCCGATCAGGCAGCCTGTTGTGCGGCAGCCACCTGGGCTGCCACTTCGGCGGCAAAGTCGTCCACCTTTTTCTCGATCCCCTCACCCACCACATAAAGCGTAAACGACTTCACCGTGGTGGCCGTGGCCTTGAGCATTTGCTCCACCGTTTGCTTGTCGTTCTTGACGAAAGCCTGGTTCAGCAAAGACACTTCCTTGAGGTATTTCTGCACCCCGCCCTCCACACGCTTGGCCACAATTTCTGCGGACTGCACTGGCTTGCCGGCCGCCGTGGCCACAGCGGCGTCTTCGGCCGCCTTGGCAGCGGCCACCGAACGCTCGCGCGCCACCAGTTCAGCCGGCACATCGTCGCTCGACAAGGCCACGGGCTTCATCGCGGCAATGTGCATCGCCACATCCTTTGCCGCAACCTCGCTGCCCTCAAACTCCACCACCACACCGATGCGGGTGCCGTGCAGATAGGATGCCAACTTGCTGCCGCTGGCAAAGCGTTTGAAACGGCGAAAACTCATGTTCTCGCCAATTTTGCCAATCAGGCCTTTGCGCACGTCCTCCAGGGTCGGGCCAAAGCCATCCTGCGTATAAGCCAGGGCGCCCAAGGCGGCCACGTCGATCGGGTTGTGCTTGGCGACCAGGGCGGCAGCCGCGTTGGCCAGGCCCAGGAAACTGTCGTTCTTGGTGACAAAGTCGGTCTCGCAGTTCACTTCGAGCAGGGCACCGATACCGGCGTCCGCGCTGTAAACCACCACGCCCTCGGCAGTGATCCGTCCAGCCGCCTTGCCAGCCTTGCTGCCCAATTTGACGCGCAACAACTCCTCAGCCTTGACCATGTCGCCTTCAGCCTCGGTTAGGGCGCGCTTGCACTCCATCATGGGGGCATCGGTCTTGCCACGAAGTTCAGCCACCATGCTTGCGGTAATTACAGCCATTTTGTTCTCCTGAAATCAGTTCAGTTTATCAATTGAAATTAAAAAAAGGGGGCAACGAAGCCCCCCTTTGGATTGGGGTCGTCAATGGATCAGGCAGCAGCCTCATTCACCTCGACAAATTCGTCGGCACTGCTTTCAGCGACGGCCTTGACCACGTCATCCATCACGTTGGCGCGGCCTTCCAGAATCGCGTCGGCAATGCCGCGGGCATACAGGGTGACCGCTTTGGACGAGTCGTCGTTGCCCGGAATGATGTAGTCGATGCCTTCGGGCGAATGGTTGGTGTCGACCACGGCGATGAGCGGAATGCCCAGCTTGCGGGCTTCGGCGATGGCGATCTTGTGGTAACCCACGTCGATCACAAAAATGGCGTCAGGCAAGGTGGTCATGTCTTGGATACCACCAATGTCCTTTTCCAGCTTTTCGAGCTCACGGGCAAACATCAGTTGCTCCTTTTTGCTCATGCTGTCGAGGCCGGCTTCTTGCTGAATCTTCATGTCCTTGAGGCGCTTGATCGAGGTCTTGACCGTCTTGAAATTGGTCAACATGCCGCCCAACCAACGTGAATCAACGTAGGGAACACCGGCGCGTTGCGCTTCGATGGCCACGGTTTCGCGCGCCTGGCGCTTGGTGCCCACCATCAGCACGGTGCCGCGCTTGGCAGAAATTTGACGCGCAAACTTGGCGGCTTCCTGGAACATCGGCAGCGATTTTTCCAGGTTGATGATGTGGATCTTGTTGCGATGGCCAAAAATGAAGGGGGCCATCTTGGGATTCCAGAAGCGGGTCTGGTGACCAAAGTGGACACCGGCTTCCAGCATTTCGCGCATGGTAATTGCCATAAAAAACTCCAAAGGTTAGGTCTGAAATCCAGTTCGTTTTGCTTGTTACAAGCAACACCTTGATGAAACTGGTTTGCGGATTAACTCGGCGGCCCAGACTGGGTGAACAAACCAGGCTGCCAAGCCGGTCGAGTATAGCACCGGGCCCGGGCTCGGCCTGCAGCCTGGCCCAACCAAACCGTGTGGGGCTTCCTGTACACTTTGCGCATCAGGATCGGTGCACTCCGGTCCTGTACACGCTAGGGGTGCTGGTTTTCGCAAGAGGATCGGCTGAGATAACACCCTGGAACTTGATCAAGGTAATACTTGCGCAGGGAAGCGTCGCTGAAACCAGTTTGATCCCGTATCAGACTGGTTCGGCACACCCCCTGCCGTCGACAAAGGAAATTCGATGGCATTCTGTTTGAAACTGTCCCCCCTCGCGCTGGCGCTCGCCGCAAGCGCTTCCCTCCCCACTTTCGCCCAGACCGCGCCGCCAAGCCTGCAGGTGGTTACCGTCACTGGCAAGACTGCGCCGCTGCTTGATGTTGAAACTGCGGATGTCTCGGGCTTTGGCACACCGCTGGCCAAATTGCCGCAAAGCGTGACGGTGCTGGGCGCCGATTTGTTGGCCGCCACGGCGGCGCAATCACTGTCGCAGGTGATCAAGCTGGATGCCTCGCTGGCCGACAGCTACAACACCACCGGTTACATCGAAAGCCTGTCCATTCGCGGATTTTTGCTGGATCAGAGCGGCAATTTCAGCCGCAACGGCCTGGCCACCTCAAACATCGCACCGGTTGCGCTGGAAAACATGGAACGTATTGAGGTGATGAAGGGCGTTGCCGGCTTGCAGTCGGGTGTGTCGGCACCCGGCGGCCTGGTGAACTACGTCACCAAGGTGCCCATGAAAGACGACTTCGTCACGGCGGGACTGACTGCCAACGACAGCGGCGGCGCAAAACTGCACCTCGATGTCAACCAGGAGCTGGGCTCTGTCGGAGTGCGCCTGAACCTGGTCGATGAAGCCCTGCGCCCGCAGTTTGACCAGGCCGATGGTTCGCGCCAGTTGCTCAGTCTGGCGCTGGCCACCGAATTGAGTCCGGCCACCTCGGTGACGGCCAACCTTGAATACCACCGCAAGAGTCAACCCTCGGTGCCGGGACTGGGCCTGCTCGACAACAATGGGGATGGCTTTGGCGACACGCTGCCCGGCAGCATCAATCCGCGCCTGAACCTGAACAACCAAGCCTGGTCGCAGCCGTTTGAGTCCAGCAGCACCACGGCTGAAGTTGCCCTCAACCACCGCCTTGATGCCAACTGGAGCGCCCGCGTGGCGGCCAACACGCAGCGCCTGCGCGTTGATGACCGACTCGCCTTTCCGGACGGCTGCAGCAGCGCGCCAAATTATGTTTATCCGGGCCTGTGCGCCAATGGCGACGTGGATGTGTATGACTACCGCAGCGAGAACGAGCAGCGTAGTCTGTGGAGCTGGGATGCCCGCCTCGACGGCACATTCAAGGCGTTCGGCTTGCAGCACGCGACCCGATTGGGCTTGAATGGGCGCAGCGCCAGCACCGACCCGGCGCCGCTGCAAGCCTATAACTTTGTTGGAATCACCAATATCTACGCGCCGATCACGCTGCCCGCCGATCCCGCGCTGACCAGCCTCAACACCGACAGCCGCGAGCGCGCGCTGGCAGGCTATGCCACGCTGACGTCTGATTTGAGCCAAAGCCTGCAGTCGTTTGTGGGCGCACGTGTGACCCGCCTGAACCGCAGCAGCGAGCAAAGCGACGGCTCGCGCGCGGTGTCTTTTGAGCAGACCGTGACCACGCCATGGGCCGGGCTGGCCTGGTCGCCCAGCGCGTCCACCATGGTGTATGCGTCCTGGGGACAGGGCGTGGAATTCGAGGTGGTGCCCAATCGGCCGGATCGATTCGCCAATGCGGGCCAGGTGCTGCCGGCGCTCAAAAGCGCGCAAACCGAGCTGGGCCTGAAGTGGCAGGCCAACCCGCGCCTGCTGCTGACGGCGGCCGCCTTCAGCGTTGACAAACCTTACGCCGATGATGTGCCAGCGGCTGACCCGGCCGACTTGCCGCTGCGCGTGGAAGGCGCCAAAACGGCGCGCCATCGTGGCTTGGAGTTCACGGCTGCCGGACGCCTGGATGCGGCCTTGTCACTGCAAGCCAGCCTGATGGCGCTCGATGCCGAGTACACGCAGGCGGCCGACCCAAACCTGGTCGGGCAACGCGTGACCAACCTGCCGCGCCTGAAAGCTTCGGTGTTTGCCGACTACAAGGTCGCCGCACTGGCGGGCTTGTCGCTCAATGCACTGGCAAGCTATGAAAGCGCCAAAACGGTCACGGCGGATGGCAGCGTTAAACTGCCGTCCGCCTGGCAACTCGACGCCGGGCTGGGCTACGCGGCGCGCATCGCCGGCAAAGAGACGCTGTGGCGCCTCAACATCGAGAACCTTACCAACCGCAACTACTGGCGCGAAGCGCCCACAACCTACTGGGGCGGCATTTACCTGTTTGCAGCCGCGCCACGCACCCTGCGGGCCAGCGTGACGGTGGAGTTCTAGCCGCTCACTGAAGCGGTGGCGGCGGCACCACTAGATGGGGGGCTTTGAAAATCTGAATGGTGTCGACCGCGTCAAAACGGTACTGCAGACCGCAAAAATCGCAGCCCACTTCAATCACCTCATGCTCCTGCAGGATGCTGTCTGCCTCTGGCTGCCCCAGACCAAAGATCATCCTGGCGACCCGCTCACGGTTGCAGGAGCACGCAAAACGGGGGCCCGATTCACCCTGCAAGGGCTCAAAGCGCAACAGTTGCTCTTCCCAGAACAGCCGGTGCAGGATGGTGTCCACATCGAGGGTGAGCAACTCGTCGCGCTTGAGGCTCGATGCCAGCATGGCGATGCGGTTGTAGTGTTCGTTGAGACCGATCTGGTCTTCATCGGTCTGGCCCGTGCCGCCAGCCAGATTACCCGAACCGGCCATGGGCAGGCGCTGAATCAACAGGCCGGCAGCCACCTTGTCGTCGGCAGCCAGCACCAGCGTGGTGTCCAATTGTTCACTTTGCAGCATGTAGTGCTGCAACACATCGCTGAACTTTTCGAGCTTTTCACGTTTGTCGCCAAACAGCGGCACCACGCCCTGGTAGGGCTGCTGACCCGGCTGACGGTCCTTGGGGTCGAGCGTGATCGCGCAGCGGCCCTCATTGCCCGCATTGACCATCTGACTCAGACTGGCGTCCGGACCGAGGGTGCCGTTGACGGTGGCGGTGGCGCGCAGGGCAAAATCGCTTTGCACTTCAACCACCGCCAGCTTGACCGGCCCGTCGCCAAACACCTGCACGATCAGCGAGCCGTTGAATTTGATGTTGGACTGCATCAGCACGGCCGCCGCCGTCATTTCGCCCAACAGGGCCTGCACCGGCGGCGGGTAAGCGCCGTGCGTGGTGTTGCTGGCGCGGCGGCGCAGAATCTCAAGCCAGGCGTCGGTCAGACGCACCACGGCACCGCGCACCGGCAGGCCCTCGAAGATAAATTTGTGAATTTCAGACATGTGAGACCTTGCGGGTCAGACCACTTGCGAAGCAACGTGCTCTGACCCCAACTGATTAGAACACCTGCGGGTCAAACCAATCGCATAGCAACGCGCTCTGACCCCAACAAACTTGAAACATTGCGGGTCAGACCACTCGCGCAGCAACGTGCTCTGACCCCAACTAGTTAAGCCACCTTGTGCAAACTGGCCTTGAATCGCCTGGCATTGGCGACGTAATGCCGGGCGCTGTCACGCAGCCCCTGCAATTGTTCAGGCGTCAACTGGCGCACCGCTTTGGCCGGGCTGCCAATGATCATGGAACCATCGGGAAACTCCTTGCCCTCGGTCACCAGCGCGCCAGCGCCGACCAGACAGCCCTTGCCAATTTTGGCGCCATTGAGCACCACCGCGCCGATCCCGACCAGGCTGTCGTCGCCAATGGTGCAACCGTGCAGCACGGCCTTGTGGCCCACCGTGACCCCGGCGCCGATGGCAAGCGGCATGCCGGCGTCGGCGTGCAGCACGCTCATGTCCTGGATGTTGGTGCGGGCCCCCACCCGAATGCAGGCAGTGTCGCCGCGCACCACCACGCCAAACCAGATCCCGACCTCCTCGCCAAGCACCACATCACCCATCACCTCGGCACTGTCGGCTACCCAGGCGGTTTCCGCGATTTGCGGTACCACGCCGTCCACTTCATAAATTGCCATTGCGTTCCTTCAGATTCAGATGCCTAGAATTGTAGGTAAACCGAACGCCACATGATTGCGCCCCACACCACTGCCTCTTCCGCCAGCTTGCGCCTTGCCTGCCTGCACCTGCTGCAAATCAACGCACTCGAGCAGAAAGCCACGCAAGTGCGCGGGCTCGATGCAGCAAGGTGCACGCTGGATCCGGCTGAATCCTTCACCGAACCAACCCGGTTGCCCGGACGGCCCGAGCGTCCACAATTGGTTCACCCCTCGCAACTCAAGACCCGCGCCGTGGGTACCCCGGAAGGCCGCGCCGGGCTGATCCATGCCCTGACCCATATTGAGGCCAATGCCATCAATCTGGCACTCGACGTGGTCTGGCGCTTTTCTGGCATGCCCGACGACTTTTACAAAGACTGGTGGCGCGTGGCGCAAGAGGAAGCCCTGCATTTTGAGTTGCTCAACGCCCACTTGAATGAGATGGGCTTTGCCTATGGCGACTTTCCCGCCCACGACGGCTTGTGGGACATGGCCGAGCGCACCAAAAGTGATGTGCTGGCGCGCCTCGCGCTGGTACCACGCACACTCGAAGCACGCGGCCTGGATGCCACGCCGGCGGTGCGCAACCGGCTGGTGTCGGTGGGCGACCAGGCCGCCGCCCAAATTCTGGACATCATCCTGCGCGACGAAATCAATCACGTGGCCATCGGCAACCGCTGGTACCGTTTTCTCTGCGTTGCGCGCCAGCTCGACCCCGTCAGCACCTATGCCGTGCTGGCACAGCGCTACCAGGCGCCCCAACTCAAGGGTCCCTTCAACCTGGCGGCACGCCGCGCCGCAGGTTTTACAGAAGACGAGCTTGCCGCCTTGAACACCTCAACCCGCTCCGCCACCGCGTGAGTTCCGGCGCGCACTCAGCCGCGCGGATGATGATGGGCGTGCAGGACTTTCAGGCGTTCCCGGGCCACATGGGTGTAGATGGTGGTGGTGGAAATGTCCACATGACCGAGCAGCAGCTGCACCGCCCGCAGGTCGGCGCCATGGTTGAGCAAATGGGTGGCAAAGGCATGGCGCAGCGTGTGCGGTGACAGCGGCGCGGTGATCCCGGCTAGCAGCGCGTATTTCTTGACGAGCATCCAGAACATGACCCGGCTCATGGCGGTGCCCGGCGTGCTGCCGCGCTGGGTGACAAACAAGGCATCGCTGACATGGCCAGCCAACAACTCGACCCGGGGCTGCGCCAGATAACGCTTGAGCCACAGGCTGGCCACCTCGCCAAAGGGTATCAGACGCTCTTTGTTGCCCTTGCCGAACACCCGCAGCACGTTGTCGTTCAGGCTCACATTGAGCACCTTCAAGCCCACCAGTTCACTGACCCGCAGGCCGCTGGCGTACATCAGTTCCAGCATGGTGCGGTCGCGCAAGCCCAAAGCTTCCGCCGTATCCGGCGCGTTCAACAAAGCCTCCACCTGCGACTCGGTCAGGGTTTTGGGCATGCGCAGCGGCTGTTTGGCAGCTTGCAGCTTAAGCGTGGGGTCTGCGCCCACCAAGCGCTCGCGCAGGGCCCAGCGGTAAAAGCGCTTGAATACTGTCAGGCGGCGGTTGGCAGTGGTGGCGCGGGTAACGGCGTGCTGGTTGGCAAAATAGCTGTTGAGCAGCACCTCAGTGCCGCCCAGCAGGCAGCCGCCCTGCTCCATCAGCCAGTTGCCAAACAGGGTGAGATCACGCCGGTAAGCTGCCAGCGTGTTGCTGGACAAACCTTCTTCGAGCCACAAGGCGTCAATGAAGGTGTCGATCACCGGCTCGGACGCCTTTTTGGCGGCAGAAATTTCCGGGTTGGTCGTGGGCTGAAGCTCGGGCATGGGTTTGGTTGCAATTAAAAGACGGCTGATCTTATGCCGAGCTGTCACCAGCGGGCGTTAACTCGAATTTTGGCGCGACGTGGCCTGCTATTCTCAAGGCGTGAACTATGCCGAACTCCTCTTTCCTGATTTCTCGCTGATTTTGATTGGCTACCTGATTTGCCGCTTCACGCCGTTAAACCGGGCCGTGTGGACGCAGGTCGAACAACTGGTGTATTTCCTGTTTTTCCCGGTGCTTCTGTTTCATTCCATTTTGAAAAGCCCGCTCGACATCAGCGCGGCGAGCAACCTGGTGGGCGCGGGCTGGGCTCTGGGGCTGGGCGGTATTGCCATGGCGTACTCGGTGCCGTACTGGCCGGGACTCAAAGGTCATGTGGCTGCACGCCAGCACGCCGCCAGTGCCCAAATTGCCTTCCGGTTCAACTCTTTCATTGGCCTTGCGCTGGCCGAGCGGCTGGCCGGCCCCCCGGGTTTGCTGGCGATTGCGCTGATCATTGGCGTCAGTGTGCCGCTGATGAATATCGGGGCGGTGTGGCCGATGGCACGCCACGCCAAGCGCGGATTTCTGGGCGAACTGGTGCGCAATCCGCTGATCATCGGCACCGCCAGCGGCCTGGCGGCCAACTTGGCCGGTTTGTCCATCCCGGGCTGGGCCGAGCCCACCGTAACGCGCATTGGCGGTGCGTCGCTGGCGCTCGGCTTGATGGCCGCCGGCGCCGGCATGCAACTGAGCGCCCTGAACCATGCCAAATTGCTGGGGCTGGCGGTCTTGACGATCCGCCATTTGCTGATGCCGCTGCTGGCCCTGGCTTTGTGCCTGGTGTTTGAGCTCAACCCGGTGCAGGCCACCATTTTGCTGATGTTCTCGGCCCTGCCCACGGCGTCGAGTTGTTATGTTTTGGCGGCACGCATGGGTTATGACGGTGCTTATGTGGCGGCCTTGGTGACCTTGTCCACCGTACTGGGCATGCTGAGTTTGCCGCTGGCGCTGGGGGTGTTGAGGGCGTCTGTTTAGTCGACGCACGGGAAGTCATTTTTGCCTAATTGAGCGACCTTACCTTATCTTGCCGCGATCAGATTGTGGAGACGTGCTTCGCATGGCAACCGGCAGGGGCGGATTTTTCTTTGCTGCGCGCGCTCACCGGCATAGGCGGGCACCTCATACTGGAGTACCAGAAATCGGTACCCACCTCTGCCGGTGACCACGCGATGTGGTGATTGGCTGTGGTTTTGAAGGCAAATACAAAGCATGTCGGCGGTACCCGCACCACGTCCAGCGCAGTGACTGGCTTTGGGGGCTGACGATTTCTGGTACTCCAGTATGAGGAAGCCGCCAAAGCCAGTCGCTGCGCGGGTAAGGCGAAACTATGTTTTATCGTGTTCTGACTCCAGAGGTGAATTGGAGTCTGACCCCAATTAATTTTTCTGATCCAAAGCCCACGCCACATGTTCACGCACCAACGCACTGGAATGATCAGCACGCAAGGCAAGTGAGGCCAGCAACGGCTTGGCGACATTCGCATCAGCCACGCGCAGCGCATTGCCCAGTGCCACCGCTACGTTGCGCAGCCAGCGTTCATGGCCAATGCGCCGGATCGGGCCGCCCTCGGTGAAGCGCAGGAACTCTTCCTCGCTCCAGCCAAACAGTTCAACCAGCTGGCCGCCCGCCAGCCCGGCGCGGGCGTCAAAGTCGGGCAAGGCACTGCGCCGGGCAAACTTGTTCCAGGGGCAAATCAACTGGCAATCATCGCAACCATAAATGCGGTTGCCCATCAAAGGGCGCAGTTCCAACGGGATTGGCCCGGCGTGCTCAATCGTCAGGTACGAGATGCAGCGCCTGGCATCAAGCCGGTACGGGGCGATGATGGCCCGCGTCGGACAGATGTCGATACAGGCGCTGCACCTGCCGCAGTGGCTGGCCACGGGGTCGGTCACCGGCAAGGCCCGATCGACGAAAATTTCCCCCAAAAAGAACATCGACCCCGCTTCGCGATTCAACAGCAGCGTGTGTTTGCCGCGCCAGCCCTGGCCGCTGCGACTGGCCAGTTCGACCTCGAGCACCGGGGCCGAGTCGGTGAACACGCGGTAGCCCAGCGGCCCCATCGCCTGCGAGATCTGATCGCTTAATTTTTGCAGCCGGTTGCGCATCACCTTGTGGTAATCACGCCCCCGGGCATAGACCGACACAATGCCCTCTGAAGATCGACGCAGGCGATCAAGTTCCAGCGCTTGCCAGCCGCCGGAAGTATCGGCTGGCAAATAATCCATGCGAACGGTGATCACGCTGACGGTGCCTGGCACCAGCTCGGCCGGGCGCGCGCGCTTGAGGCCATGCGCAGCCATATAAACCATGTCGCCATGAAATCCTGCCGCAAGCCACGCCGATAATCCGGGTTCTGCACTGGCCAAATCAACGCCAGCCACGCCAATTTGGGAAAATCCCAACGCCCGACCCCAATCCTGAATTCTGGAGACCCATTGACTGCCGTCGAGTTGCTGCATGGTGTTGATCACCTGCCCATTGTAAAAAGCCTATTTTGGCAGGATGAAGCTGCCACCGGGCGCTTTGCCCACGCGCTGGCGGCGCTGCCCGGCTTGCGCCTGGCCTACATTGAATTGCAAGGGGATCTGGGCGCGGGCAAGACCACGCTGGTGCGGCATTTGCTGCGGGCACTGGGGGTGCAGGGACGCGTCAAAAGCCCGACTTACGCGGTGGTGGAACCCTATGAGCTGCCCGATCTCAACCTATGGCACTTTGACTTTTACCGTTTCAGCGACCCGCGTGAATGGGCGGACGCCGGTTTTCGCGACATTTTTGCCAGCCCCGGTCTCAAAATTGCAGAATGGCCAGACAAGGCGGCGGGCTGCCTGCCACTGGCCGACCTGGTGCTGAGCCTGGAAGTGAACGAAGACGAATCGCGGCTTGTGACATTGAAGGCACAAACGGCATTGGGAGCCGCCCTGCTCAGGGGCCTCGCCAATTTGCCGCTTGATGAGGCCAGCCCATGAAGCGCCGCCAGTTGTTGCAGTCGGGCACGCTGGTGCTGCTGCTCGGTGCGCAGCATCTGGCCCGTGGTGCCACCATTGTGGCGGTGCGGGTGTGGCCGGCGCCAGACTATTCACGCGTCACCATTGAGTCGGACGCGCGCCTCACCTTCAGCCAGACCTTTATCCCCAACCCGCCGCGCCTGGCCGTGGATGTGCAGGGTATCGACCTCAACCCGGCGCTCAGGGAACTGGTGGCCAAGGTCGGCCCCGACGACCCCACCATTTCCGGCATTCGCGTCGGGCAGTTTGGTGCTGGCGTGGTGCGCCTGGTGATTGACCTCAAACAGGCCATTGCGCCGCAGGTGTTCACATTGACGCCCGTCGCGGCCTACCTGCACCGGCTGGTATTTGATTTGTACCCAACCCAGGTGGCGGACCCGCTGGAGGCCCTGATTGCAGAGCGGCTAAAAGAGAGTGCCAGCCGCGGTGCAGTCGCACCGCCGGTGGGCGACCCGCTGGGTGACTTGATCGCGCAAAAAGCCCAGCTGCCACCCGCCCCCGCGCCTGGTATTGCTGCCGCGCCAGGCGTCAAGAAAGAACCGGCAAAGCTGCCGCCTCAAAGCATGCGCGTGCCGACCCCGACAGCCACGGACCGGCTGATCATCATTGCCCTGGATCCCGGCCATGGTGGCGAAGACCCTGGTGCAATTGGCCCCGCCGGCACGCGCGAAAAAGACGTGGTGCTTCGGCTGGCCCACCGCCTGCGTGACCGCATCAACGCGGCCTCGGTCAACGGCAATCCCATGCGTGCTTTTTTGACCCGTGATGCTGACTTTTTTGTGCCCCTGCACATTCGGGTGGACAAGGCGCGCCGGGTGCAGGCCGACCTGTTCATCAGCCTGCATGCCGATGCCTTTTTTACCCCCAACCCGCAAGGTGCCAGCGTCTTCGCCCTGAGCCAGGGCGGCGCCTCCAGCAGCGCAGCGCGCTGGATGGCCGCCAAGGAAAACAAGGCTGACATCATTGGGGGACTCAACGTGCACGCCCGGGACGTGCAGGTGAAGCGCGCGCTGCTCGACATGAGCACCACCGCCCAGATCAAGGACAGCCTGCTGCTGGGCGGCGCCATGCTCAGGGAAATTGGCCGTGTCGGCAAACTGCACAAGCCACGCGTCGAACAAGCCGGCTTTGCGGTGCTCAAGGCGCCAGATATACCCAGTGTATTGGTGGAAGCCGCCTTTATCAGCAATCCGGATGAAGAGGCCAAGCTCAACAGCGACGCGTACCAGAATCAACTGGCTGACGCCCTGATGCGCGGCATTGAGCGCTATTTCTCCAACAACCCGCCGCTGGCCCGCAACCGGGCTACGTGACGCCCGCGCGGCGCCCTTTCCAGGCGCCAAAAATCACGATGAGCCCCGGCACCAGAATCATCGCCCAGATGATCTTGTCCAAATTCAGCTTGACCCACGGGATACTGCCCAGAAAATAACCCGCAGTGCAGATACTCAGCACCCAGATCAGCGCCCCAATGATGTTGTACAAGCTGAACTTGCCCCGGCTCATGGCCGCCACACCGGCAACAAACGGCACAAAGGTTCGCAAAAATGGCATGAACCGGGCCACGATGATGGTGATGCCGCCATAACGCTCGTAAAAATTGTGCGCGCGGTCAAAGGCTGCCTTGTTGAAAAAACGCGAGTTTTCCCACTTGAAAACCTTCGGCCCAAAGTAGCGCCCGATGGAATAGTTGCACTGGTCGCCCAAAATGGCAGCCAGCAACAGCACCGAGACCGCCACCGGATAACTCATGAGCCCGACGCCACACATGGCGCCCACCACGAACAGCAAGGAGTCGCCCGGCAAAAACGGCATCACCACCACGCCGGTTTCGACAAAGATGATCAAAAACAGCAAGGCATATACCCAGACGCCGTAACTTTGCACGAACGCCTCCAGGTGTTTGTCGACGTGCAAAATGAAATCGAGAAGAAAAGTGATGAGTTCCATGGGGCCGAATTATCTCCGGCGAACCGGTTGCGCCCATTTCAAGCGTCGAGACATATCCATAAATAATTAACAATTTATTACAAAATTTCCCACTATTTTGATGTAAGTCAAACAAGCAGGTCGCAAAAAATTCGGGTTTACCCCAATAAAAGTTAAAGTCAAGCCTTCTTGAAAGGAAGTCGTTATGGATATTTCTCTACAACTGATCGTCATCCTGGTGTGCCTGTTCTACGGCGCCAGAAAAGGCGGTGTGGCCCTGGGGCTGCTGGGTGGCATTGGCATCATCATCATGACTTTTGTCTTTGGACTCAAGCCCGGCAAGCCGCCCGTCGATGTGATGCTGACCATCATTGCGGTGGTGGCAGCCTCGGCCACGCTGCAGGCCTCGGGCGGTCTGGAGGTGATGCTCAAGGGTGCTGAAAAGCTGTTGCGGCGCAACCCAAAATATGTGTCGATACTGGCGCCCTTCACCACCTGCATCCTTACTATTTTGTGTGGCACCGGCCATGTGGTGTACACCATGCTGCCGATCATCTACGACGTGGCCATCAAGAACAACATTCGCCCCGAGCGACCCATGGCGGCCTCGTCGATATCCGCACAAATGGGCATCCTGGCCAGCCCGGTGTCAGTGGCGGTGGTGGCGCTGGTGGCTTTTCTGGCCAAGGCACCGGTGGGTGACCATGTGATTGACTTTGTGCAGGTGCTCTCCATCACCATTCCATCGACACTGGTCGGGGTGCTGATGATTGGCATCTTCAGCTGGTTCCGCGGCAAAGACCTGGACCAGGACCCGGAGTTTCAGGCCCGCATCGCCGACCCTGAGCAACGCAAACTTATCTATGGTGAAAGCGCCACGCTGATGGGGAAAATCCTCAGCCGCGACCAATGGACAGCCATGTGGATTTTTCTGGGTGCGATTGCCGTGGTGGCCTTTTTGGGAGCCTTCCCCAACCTGCGTCCGGCCTTCGATGGCAAGCCCATGTCGATGGTGCTCACGATCCAGATGTTCATGTTGCTGGCGGGTGCGCTGATGATCATGTTCACCAAAACTGACCCTGCCACCATTGGCAAGACCGAAGTCTTTCGCGCCGGCATGATCGCCGTGGTGGCCGTTTTCGGTATTGCCTGGATGGCAGACACCGTGTTTGAAGCCCACCTGCCCGTGATAAAAGAAGCCCTCTCGGAACTGGTTAAAACCCAACCCTGGACCTTTGCCATCGCCCTGCTGCTGGTCTCCAAGCTGGTGAATTCGCAAGCCGCCGCCATCAGCGCCATGGTGCCTGTGGGTCTGGCGATTGGTGTGCCCCCCGGTTACATCGTGGCGTTTGCCGCAGCCTCCTACGGCTACTACATCCTGCCGACCTATCCCAGCGACCTCGCCGCCATCCAGTTTGACCGCTCGGGCACCACTCGCATCGGCAAGTATGTGATCAACCACAGCTTTATCCTGCCGGGCCTGATTGGCGTGAGCACCTCTTGCCTGGTTGGCTTCTTGTTGGCGGGCGCCTACGGCTTGATCTAAAGCCCAAAACGGTCATGGGCCACAACTGCTGGCACCATGACCCTCCCCTAAAATGGCCGGGTGAACACCTCCACCGCTTCCCCGACCGCCCCCCGCCGCCCCATCCGCGAACTGCCCGACACCCTGATCAGCCAGATTGCCGCCGGTGAGGTGGTGGAGCGGCCCGCCTCGGTGGTGCGCGAACTGGTCGACAACGCGCTCGATGCTGGGGCCAGTCAAATCACCGTGAGGCTGCTGGCCGGCGGCGTGCGCCTGATCAGTGTGGAAGACGACGGCTCGGGCATCCTGCCCGAAGAACTGCCGATCGCGCTCAAGCGCCACGCCACCAGCAAGATTGGCAGCCTGGCCGACCTGGAATCGGTCGGCACCATGGGTTTTCGCGGTGAGGCGCTCGCGGCCATCAACGCCATTGCCGACTGCGCCCTGCTATCACGGGTTGGCGGCCAGGCCCACGCCTACCTGCTGGAAGGTCAGACTGGCGAAATCACACCGGTGGCACGCGGCACCGGCACCACGGTCGAGGTCAAGGAGCTGTTTTTCAGCACACCCGCGCGGCGCAAGTTCCTCAAGACCGATGCCACCGAGCTGGCCCATTGTGTTGAAGCGGTGCGCCGCCACGCGCTGGCGCGCCCCGATGTCGGTTTTGCCATCTGGCATGAGGGCAAACTGGTTGAGCAATGGCGGCGTTGCGGCGAGGCGGGCAGCCTGCCCGCGCTGGAGCAACGCCTGGCTGATGTGCTGGGCAGCGACTTTGTGGCGCGCTCGGTCTGGGTCGACTTTTCAACCAGCGCCGCGCCGGGCCGCCCCGACTACGCCCCGGTGATCAAGGTCTGGGGTCGTGCCGGCATACCCGATGCCGCCCGCGCCCGCTCTGACCAGCAGTTTTGCTACGTCAACGGCCGTTTTGTGCGCGACAAGGTCATCACCCACGCCGCCCGAAGCGCCTATGAGGACGTGTTGCACGGCCAGCGCCAGCCGGTGTATGCGCTGTACATCGAAATAGACCCAACGCGGGTCGATGTCAATGTGCACCCGACCAAGATCGAGGTGCGTTTTCGTGACAGCCGCGAAGTGCATCAGGCGGTGCGCCATGCGGTCGAAAGTGCGCTGGCGGCACCCCGCGCCGGGCAGACGATGACCAATGGCACCACGACTTCGTCTCCTGCGCCAGCCTGGACTAGCGAGCTCAGCCATGGCAATCAACCAATCACGCCCACCGCCCACGGGGTCGACCGTGCGCAGGCACCTTTTTCCTACGCCCAGGCGGCGATGCGCTTTGACGCCCCTTTGGGTCATCGGGTCACTGACATGGGAGCGCTGTGGGCGGCCACACCGCCACCTGCCCCCGCTGCAGCCCCAGCCGAAGCACCATCCCCCCTGCCCGCCGGCGACTGGCCGCTGGGCCGTGCCCTGGCGCAACTCAAAGGCATTTACATCCTGGCAGAAAACGCGCAGGGTCTGGTGATGGTGGATATGCACGCCGCCCACGAGCGTATCGTTTACGAGCGGCTCAAGGCACAGTGGGCTGACGCGCAAACCAGGGGCAGTGCCGCCTTGCCCAGCCAGCCGCTGCTGATTCCGGCCACCTTTGCCGCGACTCCGCTCGAAGTTGCCACGGCAGAAGCCAACGCCGCCACGCTGCAGTTGCTGGGGCTCGACATCACGCCCTTCTCCGGCAAGACACTCGCGGTGCGTGCGGTGCCGACCACACTGGCCCGTGGCGATGCGGTGGAGCTGGCGCGCAGCGTGCTGGCCGAACTGAGTCAGCATGAGGCCAGCACCGTGGTGCAGCGCGCCCACAACGAACTGCTCGGCACCATGGCCTGCCACGGCGCGGTGCGCGCCAACCGGCAGTTGGCGCTGGAAGAGATGGATGCGCTGCTGCGCCAGATGGAGGCCACCGAGCGCAGCGACCAGTGCAACCATGGCCGCCCCACCTGGCGGCAAATCAGCCTGCGCGAGCTGGACGCGTTGTTCATGCGCGGTCGTTGAGCAGACTTTAAAATCCACACCATCACACCTCGGCACACGCCGGGTAACGGCCACGTCCTTCACGGATCAGGCCCCCGCAACCCTCAGGAACCCTCACATGACATCTTCAACCCCAGGGGCCCTGCCCTCATTTTTTCAACGCCTGCCAGTCGCCTTTGGCGCATTTTTCAGCGTGCTGGGAAATCCGGCATTTGCAGCCCGCGTGATCGCGCTGAGCCAACCCGCAGCAGAAGTTGCTGCTCCCCCTGCGGCGGCTGTCAAGCCTGCCCCGGTGCCAGCCCCAGTCATGAAAGAAGCCACGCCAGACGCCGCCCTGCAGTTGCTGGGCCTGCTGCAGCGCGACGCGCGCCTGATCGACTTCACCCAAGAAGACCTGACCCAGTACAGCGATGCCGACATTGGCGGCGTGGCCCGCGTGTTACACGAAGGCTGCCGCAAGGTGTTGCGTGAACACTTCACCATTGACCCCGTTCGCCCCGAGACCGAGGGCAGCCGCCTGACGCTGCCCGCCGGGTTTGACGCTCGTGGTGTGCGCCTGACCGGCAACGTGGTGGGCCAGGCGCCCTTCAACGGGACTCTCTGCCACCGCGGCTGGCGCGTCACCGAGACCCGCCTGCCCAAACTGGCCGACAGCCACGACGTGCGTGTACTGGCGCAGGCCGAGGTGGAACTGTGAGCACCCCGCGTTTTGCCATTGGCATCGACCTGGGCACCACCCACTGCGCGCTGGCCTACGTGGACATCAGTGCCAGCGACGGCGAAGCCACCAGTTATGGCGTGCTTGACATTCCCCAGCTGACCGGCCCCGGCAGTGTCGACAACCTGGCCTTGCTGCCCTCATTCTTGTACCTGCCGCATGCGGATGAGTTGGCCGCAGGCGACCTGACCCTGCCCTGGTCTGACACCCAGGACTTTGCCGTGGGTGAGTTCGCCCGCGCACGCGGCGCGCTGACCCCCATCCGTCTGGTGTCTAGTGCCAAAAGCTGGCTCTGCCACCCGGGCGTGGACCGGCGCGCCGCCATCCTGCCCTTTGACGCACCGCCCGAGGTGGCCCGCGTGTCGCCGCTGGAAGCATCCACCCGCTACCTGAACCACCTGCGTCAGGCCTGGGACCAGGCCCACCCGGAAGCGCCGTTCGTGGAGCAGGATGTCACGGTAACCATACCCGCGTCCTTTGACCCCGCCGCGCGTGAGCTCACGGCTGAGGCCGCCCGCGCTGCCGGGTACATCCACCTGACCCTGCTGGAAGAACCGCAGGCCGCGCTTTACAACTGGATTCAGGGCAGTGCGGGGCGCTGGCGCAAAGACGTCAAACCCGGCGACATCATTCTGGTGGTGGACGTAGGCGGCGGCACCAGTGACTTCTCGCTGATCGCCGTGCTGGAGCGCGAAGGCCAGCTGGAGTTGCACCGCGTCGCTGTGGGCGACCATATCCTGCTCGGTGGCGACAACATGGACCTCACCCTGGCGCATGTGGTGGCCCGCAAACTGGCCACTGAGGGCAAGACGCTTGATGGCTGGCAAATGCGCGCCCTCACCTATGCCTGCCGCGTGGCCAAGGAGGCGCTGCTGAGCGACGCCACCCTGACCACCCAAGCCATCGTGGTGCCCAGCCGTGGCTCCAAGCTGATCGGTGGCGCCATTCGCACCGAACTCACCCAGGAAGAGGTGCGCGTCACCATCCTGGAAGGTTTTTTCCCGCAGGTTGAAGCCATGGCACGCCCGGCCATCCGCACCCGCAGCGGCCTGACACAACTTGGCCTGCCCTACGCGCAAGACGCGGGTGTGACACGCCACCTGGCTGCCCTGCTGGGTCGCCAAGCCGGCGCCACCACCGAGTTGGCAGGTTTTGCGGGCAAGTTTGACGCCGAGGCCAGCTTTTTGCATCCCACGGCGGTGCTGTTCAACGGCGGCGTTTTCAAGTCTGAGGCACTGATCGAGCGCACCCTGGGCACACTCAACAGCTGGCTGGTGGCGGAAAACGCCGAGCCGGCCCGCATGCTGGCCGGGGCCGATATGGACCTGGCGGTGGCCCGCGGTGCCGCCTACTACGGCTATGTGCGCCGCGGCCAGGGTGTGCGCATTCGCGGCGGCACGGCGCGCGCCTATTACGTCGGGGTCGAATCCTCCATGCCCGCCATTCCCGGCATGGAGCCGCCCCTGCAAGCGCTGTGCGTGGCGCCCTTTGGCATGGAAGAGGGCACCGAGGCCAACCTGCAGGCACGTGAGTTTGGCCTGTGGGTGGGCGAGCCGGTGGTGTTACGTTTTTATGGCTCATCGGTGCGCCGCCAGGACCTGCTTGGCACCCTGCTCGACTTCTGGCAACCCGACGAACTGCAGGCCTTGGGCGACATCCGGGCCACGCTACCCACAGAGGGCCGCCAGGTCGGGGAGTTGGTGCAAGTCACGCTGCGCGCCACCGCCACCGACACCGGCACACTCGAACTCACCGCGGTGGCCACCCAGGGCGGTGAGCGCTGGAAGGTGGAATTTGACGTGCGCAGCAGCAGCTGACCAAGGGCCGGATGCGCCAGTACATGGTCGGCATTGACCTGGGCACCACCCACACGGTGGTCGCTTTTGCACGGCTGGGTTCAGCCAAGGCACGGGCCAAGGCCACTGCACAACCCAGCATTGAGTTGCTGCAGATCGAGCAATTGGTTGGCGCCGGCCAGGTGGCCGGATTGCCGCTGCTGCCCTCGGTGCGTTACCACGCCGGGGCCGATGAACTCGCCAGCGGCGCGTGGCAATTACCCTGGGCCACCGGTGCCGACCCGCAGGCGCCGGTGGTGATCGGCCAGTGGGCGCGCACCCTGGGCGCGCAGGTGCCGGGTCGGTTGGTGACCAGCGCCAAGAGTTGGCTGTCACACCCCGCAGTGGACCGCCTGGCCCCCATCCTGCCGTGGGGCGCACCCGCCGAGGTGCCCAAAGTCTCGCCAGTGGAGGCCAGCGCCAGCTACCTGGCGCATGTGCGCGATGCCTGGAACATACAGCACCCAAAGCACCCGCTGGCAGAGCAAGACCTGGTGCTGACCGTGCCGGCGTCCTTCGACGAGGCGGCGCGCGCACTCACCCTGAGCGCCGCGCGCCAGGCCGGACTGCCACAGTTGCGGCTGCTTGAAGAACCACAAGCCGTGTTTTATGACTGGCTTTGGCGCCACCGCGGCAGCCTTAAGGAAGAGTTGGCGCAATCGCGCCTGGTGCTGGTGTGTGACGTGGGCGGCGGCACCACCGACCTGAGCCTGTTTGAAGTGGCGTGGCAAGACGAGTTGCCGCGGCTAACCCGCATCGGCGTCGGCCAGCACCTGATGTTGGGCGGCGACAACATGGACCTGGCGCTGGCGCACTTGGTGGAATCCCGCCTGGGCAGCACGCCGGACGCATCGGCCCCCCGCTTGTCAGCCAGTCAGTTGGCGCAACTGGTCGAGCGATGCCGCCATGCCAAGGAGCAGCTGCTGGCAGCCGATGCTCCGACCCAGGTGCAGGTCACGCTGCTGGGCAGCGGTGCGCGCCTGATTGGCGGCAGCCGCTCGACCGCTTTGACACAAGAAGACGTGGCACAACTGATTGTTGAGGGATTTTTCCCGCAAGTCGAGGCCAGCGCGCAAGCCACCCAGTCCCGGGGTGGTCTGGTGGCGTTTGGCCTGCCGTATGCCCGCGACGCCGCCATCACGCGCCACCTGGCCGACTTCTTGCGCCAGCATGCCCATGCCCGGCCCGACACCCTGCTGCTCAACGGCGGCGTGTTTCGCGCCGAGCCATTGGTAAAACGCTTGCAGCAGACTCTGGCCGACTGGCTCGGTGCGCCGCTGCGGCTGCTGCACAACGACAACCCCGACATCGCCGTGGCGCGCGGTGCCGTCGCTTATGCGCTGGCGCAACAGGGGCTGGCACCGGTGATTGGCGGCGGCTCGGCGCGCAGCTACTTTTTGGTGCTTGAAGACACCAGCGGCCCGGGTCGCACCCCACGTGGCATGTGCCTGCTGCCACGCGGCACCGAACCGGGGCAGGAGGTGCGCCTGTGCGGCCGCACGTTTGCCCTGCGCCTGGGGCAACCCGTGCGGTTTCATCTGGTCACATCCACCGCAGATTTAAGGGAAAAAGTACAGCCGCAAGCCGGTGATCTGGTCGAACTGGATGACACGCACTTTGTGCCCCTGCCACCCATCGTGGTGGTGCTGCAAGCGGCTGCGGACGCTGGCAACACCACCACGGTCGGCGCGACCTCGCCCAAAAGCAAACAGGAAACGCCGGTGCACCTGGTGGCCTCACTCACCGAGGTGGGCACACTGGAGATGCACTGCGTCAGCCTGACAGACGCGCAGCAGCGCTGGCGGTTGGAATTTGACTTGCGCCATGTCGACACGGCCGCAAGCACAGACCCATCGGATCGATCAACAACGGCACGGCTGGCACAAGCCATTCAACACATCGACCGCATCTTTGGCCCCGGCACCCAACCACTGGCGGCCAAGGAAGTCAAACAACTGCGTGCCCAGCTTGAGCAAACCCTGGGTGCGCGCGAGCAATGGGCCACGCCCGACTTGCGCCAGCTGTATGACGCCCTGTGGGCGCGCCAGCGTGCACGGCGCCGTTCGGTGGAACACGAGCGCGTGTGGCTGAATCTGGCCGGCTACTGCCTGCGCCCCGGCCTGGGCGATACGCTGGACGGCTGGCGGGTTGAGCAACTTTGGACGCAATACCCCGGCGGTGTGCAGAACGCCCGCGACAGACAGGTGTGTGCCGAGTGGTGGACGCTGTGGCGCCGCGTGGCCGGTGGCCTGGCGGCGCCCGAGCAACTTGGCCTGCTGGATGCCTTTGCCTACAACCTGCAGCGCAATGAACACGGCGTGACGCCGGACACCACACCGCCCGTCAAAGGCAGCGACGACGACATGCTGCGTCTGGGTGCGGCGCTGGAGCGCATTCCGGCAAATTACAAGGCCGAGATTGGCGACTGGCTTCTCAAACGCCTGCACAAATCACTGGCCAAGCCGCGCCCCGATGCCAGCGCGGGCAGCGATGCCCTGCACCTATGGGCCCTGGGCCGCATCGGTGCGCGCCAACCGTTTTACGGCAGCCCGCACGAGGTGGTGGCCATCGGCGTTGCCACCGGTTGGCTGGACGCTTTGCTTTTGCTGGACTGGAAAAAGCTGGAGCCCGCCGCCTTTGCCGCCACCCACCTGGCCCGCGTGACTGACGACCGGGCGCGCGACCTCGAGCCAGCGTTGCGCGCGCAGATCGCCACACGGCTCACTGCCATTCATGCGCCGGTCGCCTGGGTCGAGATGGTTCGCCAGCGGGTGGAACTTGACGTGGCCACCGAGCGCCGCATGCTGGGTGAATCGCTGCCGCCGGGCTTGAAGTTGATTGGGTAACCTCTTGATACGTCCCCTTCAGCACCTGCTCCATCACCCCGCCTCACGTCACCGTCTTGCCAACGAGCTGCGCGGTCTTTGGCTCCTGGCCTGGCCGATTCTGGTGGGTCAGCTGGCCTATGTGGGTATGGCCGTGGTTGAAGTGGCGATGGCGGGCCACGCATCGGCACAGGATCTGGCTGGCGTGTCGCTGGGGGTCTCAATCTGGAACATGCTCATCATCACCCTGATGGGCATCTTGATGGCCGTCAACCCGGTGGTCGCACATCAAGTGGGCTCGGGTGAACTGACCCAGGTGCCGCACGTGGTGCGCCAGGCCTTGTGGAAAGCGCTGGCCGTGGGCTTGCTGGCGGCGGTCATTGCCAACGTTGCCGCCCTGCTCTTCCAGCACATGACGCTGGAGCCGTATGTCCGCGACCTGGCCACAGATTTTGTCTGGATCACCAGCCTGTCGATGCCCCTGTTTGCCTGCTACCGCGTGCTCTACGGCTACAGCACCAGCATCAACCAAACCAAACCCCTGATGGTGATTGCCCTGCTGTCGCTCGGACTCAACATCATCGTCAACAGCCTGCTGGTCTTCGGAACGCTGGGCTTTCCACGCCTGGGCGGGCTGGGTTGCGCCTGGGCCACGCTGATCACCGTGGCCTTCAATCTGGTGGCCTTGCTGTGGTGGATGCAGCGCGCCAGCGCTTACCGTGCCACCTGGCCGCTGGACCGGTTTGAAGCGCCGCACTGGCCGCAAATCAAAAGCCTGCTCAAACTGGGCTTGCCCATCGGCATCACCTACTTCGCCGAGACCAGTGCTTTCAGCCTGATTGCGCTCCTGATTGCCGAATTCGGCAGCGCACAAATGGCAGCGCACCAGATTGCGCTCAATTTCACCTCACTGGTCTTCATGGTCCCGCTGAGCCTGGGACTGGCGCTGCTGACGCGCGTCGGCCAGTCGCTGGGTGCGGGTGACCCGGTGCTGGCTCGCTACCAGGCCTGGGTCGGTGTGGCACTGGGTCTGGGCTTTGCGGCGCTGTCAGCCACGCTGATGGCGCTTTTCAGCCAGCAGATTGCCCGTGCCTACACCAGCGACGCGGCCGTGATTGCGTTCACCGCGCAGTTGCTGATGCTGGCGGCTCTGTTCCAGCTCTCGGATGCCACCCAAGTCGTGGCGAGTTGCGCGATTCGCGGCTACAAGGTCACCCGTGCGCCAATGGTGATTCACCTGACCGCATTCTGGGTGTTTTCGCTGCCGCTGGGATACATTTTGGGGCTGGCGCCAGCCTGGGCACCCTGGGCACCGGCGCAAGCCATGGCAGCCCAAGGCTTCTGGCTCGCGCTGGTGCTGGGTTTGACGATTGCCGCGGCAGGCCTCACCTGGCTGCTGCGCCATGTGGCGCGCAGCAGGATTGGGTAACGGCAACTCCCCGGATCACGCTTTGCGCCATCCGGGACTTCGTGGCAACGCCGTCAGTGCAAATCAACGCCGGTTTTTGAGGCCAGCTCTTCCATGGTCACGCCGGGTGCTCGCTGCACCACCTTGAGCCCGTGCGGCGTGATGTCCATCACGGCCAGGTCGGTGATGATGCGGTCCACAACACCCACGCCGGTCAGCGGCAGGGTGCACTTTGGCAGAATCTTGAGG
This sequence comes from Rhodoferax sp., assembly GCF_011391645.1. GTDB lineage: Bacteria > Pseudomonadota > Gammaproteobacteria > Burkholderiales > Burkholderiaceae_C > Rhodoferax. The sequence goes on from NZ_JAABQC010000013.1 coordinate 24,748, forward strand.
TCGATCGTGCCGTCTTTCTTCTTGGCCACATGCTCCATCAGCACCACCACACTTTTCACCCCGCCCACCAGGTCCATGGCACCGCCCATGCCCTTGACCATCTTGCCCGGAATCATCCAGTTGGCCAGGTCGCCGGTTTCACTCACCTGCATGGCACCCAGAATACTGAGGTTGATTTTGCCCCCGCGAATCATGGCGAAACTGTCGTGGCTGCCAAAAATGCTGGAGCCCGCAATGGTGGTCACAGTTTGCTTGCCGGCGTTGATCAAATCGGCATCCACTTCTTCTTCGGTCGGAAACGGGCCAATGCCGAGCATGCCATTTTCGCTTTGCAGCCAGACCTCAATCTCGGGCGAGACAAAATTGGCCACCAGCGTGGGCAGGCCGATCCCGAGGTTCACGTAAAAACCGTCTTGTAATTCGTTGGCTGCAATCGCCGCCATTTCGTCGTGTGTCCAAGCCATGATCAAACTCCTTCTATTGTGTTGAGGACAGAGCTGGTTCGCTACGCGTAACTGCGGTCTGTCCCACAAGGTTTCAGTTTCGTTGAGGACAGAGCTGGCGACTTCGTCGCTGCGGTCTGTCCCGCAAAATTTCAGCGAACGGTGCGCTTTTCAATGCGCTTCTCGGGATTGGCATTGAGCACAATGCGGTTCACGTAAATGCCCGGCAAATGCACGCTGTCGGGGTCAAACGTGCCGGTCTCGACAATCTCTTCAACCTCCACCACCGTGATCTTGCCGGCCATGGCCACCGCCGGGTTGAAATTGCGCGCGGTGCGCCTGAACAGCAGGTTGCCGCTCTTGTCGGCTTTCCAGGCTTTTACCAGCGACACATCTGGCACCAGGGCATGCTCCAGAATGTAGACATGGCCATCAAAAACGCGGTTTTCCTTGCCCTCGGCCACCATCGTGCCGACACCCGTGCGCACGTAAAACGCCGGGATACCGGCGCCGCCGGCACGCAGTTTCTCGGCCAGCGTGCCCTGTGGCGTGAATTCCAGTTGCAACTCACCGGCCAGGTATTGGCGCTCGAACTCCTTGTTCTCGCCCACATAGCTGGAGATCATCTTGCTGATCTGGCGCGTTTCCAGCAGTTTTCCCAGGCCAAAACCGTCGACACCGGCGTTGTTTGAGATCACCGTCAGGTCGCTGGCCCCGGTGTCGCGCAATGCGTCAATCAGGGCCTCGGGGATACCGCACAGGCCAAAGCCGCCGACGGCCAGCAGTTGGCCATTCCTGACGATGCCTTTGAGCGCCTGGGCTGCAGAAGGATAAATTTTCTTCACTTAAACATGCTCCTGGTAAAAAATGATATCCCAACGATACTACCTAACGACCTACGTAGTTTTTCGTAAGGTGCAAACCCTAACCAGTTGGGGTCAGAGCACGTCGCTACGCGAGTGGTCTGACCCGCAAGTTTTCAAATTTATCCATGGATATCAATTACCGCCTTGCCTTCGAGATGGCGCCCGTCGGACTGGCGCTTTCGCGCAACCGCATCATGGTGGACTGCAACCGCCACCTGTGCGAGATGTTTGGCGCCGCGCCTGATCAACTCATTGGACAGTCCTTTCAAGTGCTCTACCCCAGCGCGCTTGAGTTCGAGCGCACCGGCCAGCGCATCGCGCCCCTGCTCAACCGTAACGGCACCTATGCCGACGACCGGATCATGAAACGCGTGGACGGCCGCTTCAAGGGCGAACCCTTCTGGTGCCATGTGACCGGCCGCGCCCTGAACCAGGCAGCACCGCATGAGGCCGGTATCTGGTCCTTTGAGGATTTAAGCGCCAGCCGCCCGGTCAGGGCTGAACTCACGCCGCGCGAACGCGAAGTGGCGGCCTTTCTCATGGGCGGACTGACCAGCAAAGAGATTGGCAAAGCGCTGGCAATCAGCCATCGCACCGTCGAAATCTACCGCGCCCGACTGATGCAAAAATACAAGGCATCCAACACCGGTGATCTGGTGCACAAACTAATGGCTGGCTAATATTGCCAAGCTGTTGACCTGCGTCAATATTCGCCGGCAAGCGACGGTAAAAAACAATCAATAATCAGGGGTACTTAACCTAAGGAGAAACCCATGGTCACCGCTAAAAAAGCACCCAAAGCAGCCGCAGTCCCTGAGACAAAGGCGCCTGCCAAAAAAGCTGCTCCCGCGCCTGTGGCGACCGCCGCGCCCAAGGCAGCAGTTGCAAAAAGTCCAGCCAAAAAAGCAGCCCCGGCCAAGGCCAGCGTCAAGCCCGCAGCAACACGCCCAGCCGTGACGGCCGAGCAGCGTCACAACTACATTGAGGTGGCGGCTTTTTATGTGGCACAACGGCGCGGCTTCGCTCCCGGCAATCCGATCGATGACTGGGCCATGGCCGAGCGTGAAGTTGATAGCCTGATTGCATCAGGGCATTTCTCCAAATAGTCGGTTCCAGGCGGCTGGCTTGCCGCCTCATGAAACAATCGCGCGCATCCAGTCAGGCAAATCGATCGCTTTTTGTTTCGGAAAATCCACCCAGATTGTGGTGGCGCCACCCGCGGCATAAATGACACCGGGCTGGTCGGCCATTTCCATCGTGGCCCATGTCTCAAAGGTGGTGCGGGCTGGCTCGCTGGCGTACATTTTGACCAGCACATTGCCGGGGTACTCCAGCTGCTTGTAGAAGTTGCAGAAGGCATTGACGATCACCGGGCCCTCACCGAGCGGATTGGGCATGCAACCGGCGGCACGCATCCAGTCGATGCGGCAGGTTTCCAGATAACGGAAATATGTGGTGTTGTTGACGTGCCCCATCGCGTCCATGTCACCCCAGCGGATCGGGATCACCACTTCGAACACCAGTTTCTTCCGGTCCGGTATGTCATATTTCATCGCTATCTCCTGTTCTTGATGTTTTTTAATGGCTTGCACGCTGGCCAACGCCAGCAGCGCGCGGGTGCGGCAAAGACCTCCATCACCAACAGGGCCGCGCCATGGCGGGTAAATACCGAGCGTCGCGCTGGCAAAGCCTGTTGGCCCACGGTTAAACCCGTCGCTGCCAGCCAGCGAGCGGCCACATGGCGCTGCAATGGTGATTGACGCTTGATCTGACTGTAGGCCAGCGGCGCGCGGGCGATGCCTGAGCGCCTGAACAGCACATCGGCCAATGGCCGGCTGCCCAAACCCCGCACCGAGCGCCAGGCACCCACCGAGGCTGCGTGCGCGGTCACGCTGCGGGCGAACACCAACGGCTGGCCATCCACCTGCAACATCACCTCACGCGCATAGCCCACGCGCCGCACGCCCACACCCAAGGCGCGCGACTCATCGGCTGTGAGCGGCTGGCGCCCCTGCGCCAATACCTGCACGCTGAAGTTGTCACCCGTGGCCGCCAGCCGGGCGCTCAACGAGCCGGGGGCTTGCAGCCAGCGCCGCAAACCGCCGCGCGCCGGGGTGAATGTTCTCCAGCCCATCAGCGATGCGCCCTGATCGAGGCCAGAATGCCCAGCGTGAACAGCACGGCGGCCCAGGCTTGCGCCGCCGTTGGCCAGACACCGTCCCAAACAAACGAATAAAACAAGGCAAACAAGGTTTCACTCACAATCAACTGGCCACATAAACTGACGCTCAGGCGCTGGCTGGCCATATTCCACAGAATGCTGCCAGCCCAGCCAGAACCGATGCCGGTGGCGATACAGGCAATAACGATCAGACCTTGATTGTCAAGCGTCGACAGCGTCTGCAGGTCAGAACCCAGCAGCAGCCACAGCAAAAAAGCACCCACCCCGGTGGCCACGCCAATCCAGTTGGCCCACTCGGTGGCGCTGACCTCAGGGTGGCGCTTAAGCCAGGCCGCGTTGACCAGGGCAAAGGCTGTCCAGCACAGCATGGCCCCCAGCGCCAGCAGCACACCCCACCAAAACTGACCACCCCCGGCAGGCAACTGTGCCGCGTGGCTCAATGTGGACTGCATCATCAGCGTCAACCCGCCCAGAGTAAGCAGCAACCCCGGCAGCAAGCCCGCCCATTTGAGTCCGACCGGCTTGCCCAGCAGCATGACCCAGATCGGGATGGTGCCAATGATGAGCGTGGGCACTTCAGTGCCCGCATAAACAATACTTTGCGCCAGCAGCAGGTAGTAACCGGTGGCGCCCAGCAGGCTCATGCCCAGGGCAGTTACCGCCTGGCGTGGCGTGGGCCAGGTGTGGCGGCGCCAGGTCACCAGCATGGCCAGCGCGGCGATGCCGCCAAAACTGATGAAGCGCCCGGCGGTCAGGTCCACAGAACTCAGGCCTGGCGTCATCCGTGGCACCACAAACACCATGCCCCATAAAGCCCCCGCAGCCAGGCCAGCCATCAATCCGGTCAGCATGCGGGCCTACACCGCAAAGCCATCGTCGGCCGAAATCACGGCTCCGTTGATGAAATGGCTTTGGTCAGAGCACAGCATCACCAGCAACGCATCCAGGTCTTGCGGCTTGCCGATGCGTTTGCGCGGCAGCATTTCGATGAGTTTTTGGCCCGAATCTGTTTGCCAGTGCGCGTGGTTGATCTCGGTGTCGATATAGCCCGGGCAAATGGCATTGACGTTGATGCCAAAGCGGCCCCATTCCACGGCCATGGCCTTGGTCATTTGAATCACCGCCGCCTTGCTCATGCAATAGACGCCAATTTTGGGCAACACCTTGAGGCCTGCCATGCTGGCGATATTGATGATGCGCCCGCCGGTAAAACTCCCTGGTGCCGTCCCTTGCGCGCGCGCCAGCATGCGTCTGCCAACCTCTTGCGCCACAAAAAACGCGCCTTTGACATTGGTGTCGAACATGAAATCAAAATTGTCCTCGTTCACGTCCACCAGGCGCTGCGTGGTGCTGACGCCTGAGTTGTTGACCAGAATGTCGATCGATCCGACTTCGGTCTCGGCGTGCGCCACAGCCGACTTGATCGACGCCAGGTCGGTCACATCGAGCTCAACCACATGTGCGTCGCCACCCTCGCAGGTAATTTGCGCACGCAACTCCTTGAGTCTCTCAATGCGACGACTGGCCAGCACCACGGCGGCACCAGCTTTGGCCAGCGTGCGTGCAAATTGCGCCCCCAAACCACCCGAGGCGCCGGTAATCAAGGCCACCCGGCCCGAAAGGTCAATGCTGTATGCCATGTTGTCTACTCCGTAATAATAGAACGGCTGTTCTATTATGGGCAGTTGGTTGCCTGAAACCCGGATTTGTCGAAGACAATTCGGACAGGTTTCAGCCAACTTCAGCTTGGCGTGAGTTTAATCAGTTGATGAAGAAAGCCCCACCATGACAAACCAAGACATTCTTAACCAATTTGGCCCGCGAGAATCCATGGAATACGACGTGGTCGTGGTCGGGGGCGGCCCCGCCGGCCTGTCCACTGCCATTCGCCTGAAGCAACTGGCTGCAGAGAAAGGCCAAGAGCTCTCGGTGGTGGTGCTCGAAAAAGGCTCCGAGCCCGGCGCCCACATCCTCTCGGGCGCGGTGCTCGACCCGAAGTCACTCACCGAACTCTTTCCCGACTGGAAAGCCATGGGAGCGCCCCTGAACCAGCCGGTCACGGACGAGGCCATGATGTTCCTGTCTGAGACCACCGGTTACCGCACGCCCAACATGTTCCTGCCCGAATGCAGCCAGAACCATGGCAACTACATCATCAGCCTGGGTGCACTGACGCGCTGGCTGGCTGAGCAGGCGGAAGGTCTGGGGGTTGAAATCTTCCCCGGCTTTGCGGCGGCGGAAGTGCTGTACGACGACAACGGTGCCGTAAGAGGTGTGGCCACCGGCAACATGGGCGTGGAAAAGAATGGCGAGCCCGGCCCCAACTTTCAGATCGGCATGGAGTTGCTGGGCAAATACACCGTGTTTGCCGAAGGCTCGCGCGGCCATCTGGGCAAACAAGTCATTGCCAAATTCAATCTGGACGAAGGCTGCGACCCGCAAAGCTACGCCATTGGCATCAAGGAGCTGTGGGAGGCCGAACCCAGTCGCCATGAACCCGGTCTGGTGGTGCACACCGCCGGTTGGCCGATGGAAAATGACACCTACGGCGGCTCGTTTTTGTACCATATGGAAGACAACAAGATCGCCCTGGGCTTCATCACCGGCCTCAACTACAGCAATCCTTATCTGAGTCCGTTCGAGGAATTCCAGCGCTGGAAGACCCATCCCAACATCCGCTGGTACCTGGAAAATGACAAGGGTGAAGTCACCGGCAAGCGCCTCGCCTATGGTGCGCGCGCCATCACCGCCGGTGGTTTGTTGTCGCTGCCCAAGACCGTGTTCCCCGGTGGCGCGCTGGTGGGTTGTGACGCAGGATATTTGAACGTGAGCCGCATCAAGGGCAGCCACGCCGCCATCAAATCCGGCATGCTGGCGGCAGAGGCGGCGTTCGACGCCGTGACTGCTGGCCGTGCGCAGGATGAGTTGAGCGCCTACCCCGAAGCCTTTGAAGCCAGCTGGCTTTACACCGAGCTCAACAAATCGCGCAACTTCAAGGCCTGGTTCAAACATGGCCTGACGGCGGGCACCCTGATGAACGGCCTGGAACAGTTTGGCTTGAACGGCCACATGCCCTGGACCATCCGCCGTGACAAGCCCGACCATGCCTACCTGAAACCGGCCTCGGAATGCAAATCCATCGACTACCCCAAGCCCGACGGCAAGCTGACCTTTGACCGCCTATCCAGTGTCTTCATCAGCAATGCCAACCACGAAGAAAACCAACCGGCGCACCTGACACTCAAGGATGCCAGTGTGCCGGTCAGCGTGAACCTGGCCAAATATGCCGGCCCCGAGGCGCGCTACTGTCCGGCGGGTGTCTATGAATACGTGAAAAACGACGACAACACCGACCGCCTGCAGATCAATGCGCAAAACTGCGTGCACTGCAAGACCTGCGACATCAAGGACCCAACCCAAAACATCGTCTGGGTGACGCCCGAGGGCGGTGGCGGACCGAATTACGCGGGCATGTGAACATGACAAATCGGGAATGATGAGAAGTTGGCAATCCAGTTCGCCTGACTCCAGTATGGCGGCGTGCTTGGCACGCTCCAGCACCTGCGCCCGCGAACCAACCACCCGAATTCACCACGTTTTTTTGGGCTGATTGACGGCATAAGGCTGAAAGCGGATCTACAGTTTGCCGATCTGCCTGCCGCATATCCGCCGTTCATTCTTCTCGCCTCGGATTGGACCGGAATTACTACAACTAACGGATGCGATACGAGTAGTGGCAGCCCACGCAGGAGCCGCTCAGCGTGGGCAGCGCGGCCAGGGCCTTTTCGCGGTCCCCCGTGGCGGCGATGGCGGCGAACGCGCTGGCCGTCTTGTGACCTTCCAGACCGAGTTCGTGCATGGCGGGCGGCATGTTGGCGCCGGGGCGGGCGTCCACCGGCAGGGCACGGTTCTTGCCCATCGCCGTCTGGCCCAGCTCTTTTTCGGCCAGTTCGCCGGCTTCCTTCAGCTTGCCGGCCACCGTCAGGCTGATGATCTCGTTCAAGTTCAGCAGGTTGGCACGCATTTCCTCACGCAGATTGGCCTCGGCCGCCGGCGGCATTTTGGCCAGTTGACGCGCATCCTCCGCCGCGAAGCCTGTGCCCGCCAGGAAAGCCAACAGGACCATACCTTTTCTGAACATGATGAAACTCCTAAAAATCAGTGGCCCCTTATCTTACCCTCCGGTAATACAAGGCCAGGAGTTTCCGAGGTGTGCAAGGCGATGGAATTATGGAGGGACGCAACTTCGAGAAATCAGAAGGAAGTCAACCCACAGGAGGCTTCCAAGCGAGCGACTGAATAAAACTGTTCATAACTGGGGACTGTCATAACGACCAGGAGTCGAAATTCACCAGTGACCGGTTACAAGCACCGACTCATCGAAATTTCCATCCCAGTTCGGTTGAATGGGGCACCTGCACAGTCAGACAATGATCAGACATGCCCATCGGCAGGTTTACGATGCGCTGCACTGCGAAGGCATAGTGCGAGCCAGCGGCAAGAGCCAAGGCTCAGATACGGGAGACCTTGCCAATGGCCTGCAATTCGTGGAGCAGCGACAAGCGCTCCAGCTTCTCGATGGGCAAATTCAAAAATAGCGAAATGCGCCGTTGCATCACCATAAAAGCATCGGTAAATGCGGCGTCGATTTGCTGATCGGTGCCTGAGACTGACGCCGGGTCCGGCACACCCCAGTGCGCCGACAGGGGCTGGCCTGGCCATACCGGGCAGACTTCTCCAGCGGCCTTGTCGCACACGGTGAGCACAAAGTCCATCAGGGGCGCGCCAGGCGCGGCGAATTCAGCCCAGTCTTTGCTGCGCAGTTCCCCGACCCGGTAGCGATTTTTCTCCAGCAACGTGACCGCCCGCGGGTTGACCTGGCCCGCTGGAGTGCTACCCGCGCTATAGGCCCTAAAGCGACCACCGCCCAGTTGATTGAGCAGCGCCTCAGCCAAGATGCTGCGGGCCGAGTTGTGGGTGCAAATGAACAGCACGTTCATCACTTTTTGGTTCATCAAGACACTCCTTTGTGTGACAGAGTTGGAAAAAACATTCGGAGACCATTCGCAGCAATTCAGACTCAGGTAGGACAGCAACGCGTTCATCGTGTCAAATGCCGCCCAGTAAATCAGATGGCGGCCATCGCGCTGCTGGCTGATAAGACCGGCGGCGGACAGTTCTCGCAGATGAAACGACAAAGCGTTGGGCGCAATCGCCAGGGCATCCGACAAACGCCCCGGTGTCATGCCCTGGGCGCCCATCACCACCAATTGCCGAAAAATCTGCAGCCGCGAGGCTTGAGCCAGCGCCGCCAGCGCGCGCAAGGTCTCGGCTTCTGTCATGCAGCGACCACGGCTTGGGGTTTGACCACTGGCAACGCCAGCGTCACCGCCCAGCAGATGACCAACATGAGTGCCGAGCCGATCAGCGCGTACAGCAGCCCGCCCCACTGGTACAGCAGGCCAGACAGCAGCGTGCCCAAAAAGCGCCCCAGCGCGTTGGCGGCGTAGTAAAAGCCCACGTCTTCCGCCGCCTTCTCAGAGCCTGCGTAGGCCAGTACCAGGTAGGAATGCACCGACGAGTTCACCGCAAACGCAAAGCCAAACAACCCCAGGCCACCCACCACCACCCATTCCAGATGCGGCAACTTCAGCGCCACAGCCACGGCCAACGCGATGGGAACCAGCGCCAAAAGCCCGGACCACAGGCGGGCCGCAGGCACTTCTGACGTTAAACCATCGGCACTGCGGCGTACCAGCTGCGGTGCCAGCGCCTGCACCAGGCCGTAGCCAATGGTCCAGCTGGCCAGAAAGCCGCCGACCATGGTAAAAGTCCAGCCGCTGGCGTACAAAAACACCGGCACACCCACCACAAACCACACATCACGCGCGCCAAACAGCACCACTCGCGCCGCGGCCAGCAGGTTCACGCCACGGTTTTTGGCAAACAGTTCTTTGGCGGATTTGGAGGCCTGGCTTTTGCCCATCAATTTGGGTACAAATCGCAGCACGCCCAGCAGCACCAGCCCCAGCAACGCCGCCATCAGCCAGAGCGAGCCGCTGAACCCCAGCTGGTCCAGTAACAGGCCGCCCAGGAAAAAGCCCACGCCTTTCATGGCGTTTTTGCTACCAGTGAACCAGGCCACCCACTTGAATAGCTGGCCCTCAGCCTCACCCGCTGTGAGTTTGATGGCCGATTTGCTGGCGGTTTTGGTCAAGTCCTTGGCCACGCCGCACACCCCTTGCGACAGCACCACCCAGGCCACCGACAAAGTGGCCGACCAGGCGGGCGAGAGGGCCGAAAGCAGCAAAAATCCGGTGATCTGGGTGCACAGCCCCACGACCAGCATGCGCTGGATGCCATAGCGGGTGGCCAGCCAGCCACCAATCAGGTTGGCCAGCACACCGGCCGCCTCGTAAAGCAGAAACAAAAAAGCTAGCGTGAACGGTGAGTAGCCGAGCCGGTAAAAGTGCAGCAGCACCAGCATACGCAGCGCACCATCGGTCAGCGTGAAGCCCCAATACGCGGCGGTGACGATGGCGTAGTTGCGCGCGGCGCTGGCGCCGGCCGTGTGGGTGGTCATGGCCTGAAAGTTGATGGTTCGTGGATGGGGCCTTATATGCCTCGATGCCGCATATGGCAGGCCAGGTCCACCATGCGGGTGGCGTAGCCCATTTCGTTGTCATACCAGGCGTAGACCTTGAGCAGTGTGCCGTCGGTGACCATCGTTGAGAGGCCGTCCACGATGCTGCTGCGGGTGTCGCGGGCGTAGTCGGCACTCACCAGTGGGCGCGGCTCGTAGCCCAGAATGCCTGCCAGCGGGCCGCTGGCAGCGGCGGCGGCAAAAAGCGCGTTGACCTCCTCGGCCGAGGTTTCCCGCTTCATCTCAAACACGCAGTCTGTCAGCGACGCATTGAGCGCTGGCACGCGCACCGCGTGGCCATTGAGTTTGCCCTGCAGTTCCGGGTAGATCAGCGTGATGGCGGTGGCGCTGCCGGTCGTGGTGGGGGCCATGTTGACCATGGCGCTGCGGGCGCGACGCAAGTCTTTGTGCGGCGCGTCCACCACCAGGTTGGTGTTGGTGGGGTTGTGCAGGGTGGTGATCTGGCCGTGGCGGATACCAATGGCTTCATGCACCACCTTCACCACTGGTGCCAGGCAGTTGGTGGTGCAGGAGGCAGCGGTGACGATGTGATCACGCGCCGGGTCATACAGGTGGTGGTTGACGCCGACCACGATGTTCAGCACGCCGCCCACCTTCACCGGCGCTGCCACAATGACACGTTTGGCACCGCGGTCCAGGTGGCCTTGCAGGGTTTCGGGGGTCAGAAACTTGCCGGTGCATTCCAGCACCACATCCACGCCCAGATCGCCCCAGGGAATTTCGGCTGCTGTGGCGTGCGATGAAAATGCCAGTTGCTTCGTGCCGATGTGCAGGCGGTCAGCACCGTCGGCAGCAATGTCGGTGCGCCAGCGGCCTTGCACCGTGTCAAAGGTGAGCAGGTGGGCGGTGGCATCGGCACCGCCTTTGAGTTCGTTGAGGTGCACCACCTCCAACCGGTTGTCCGCGTGCGGGTCATCTGCTGGACGCTCGGCGGCGCCCAGAGCGGCGCGCAGCGCCAGACGGCCTATGCGACCCATGCCATTGATACCTACTTTCATGCGGACTCCTTGTGGATTGGATTGAAGTGAAACGTCGTGCAGTGCACAGGATGGCTGAGCGCTCAAAGTCGAATTTGCACGATGACCCTGTGTATATTTCAATAATCGTTGAAATATAAATACAGTTTGTGACAAATGCGTGACAAATCGCTGTCTATAGGTTGGCTCGACACGAGCAACGCTGAGTTGGCGTTTGATGTGATACCCCATCCGGTGCGTCTTTCATGCCGCTACCGTCATCGCAAAAATCGCTCAGGCGATATGAACCACTCGACGCAACTGCTCCCAATGTCGGGTCTTGGTCGTGGAGCCATCGGCATCCAATATCTGTGTGACCGTTTAACGCTGCAGGCCTGACGTTTACCAATTCACAGCAAGGCTACCCAATTTTGCGCGCTTCCATGTAGTAGCGCTTTTCACGGGCTTGCCCCAGCGAAAAGGTCTTGCGCGGCAAGGCGCCCTCCAGAATCACGGTCTTGAACAGTTCGGATTTGTGCATGCCAGCCAGATAGAAGCCAGCATTGCCAGTTTGCAGAGCCAGGCGCTCCAGCACGTCAGCGCCGTGCACGTAGTCAAGCGCATCGGCGCCGCCATCCTGCATAAACTTGTCCAGAAAATATTGCAGGGTGCCCACCGGCAAGTTAAACCCGGGTCGATCGATTTCAAGCACACCAAAAGTTTGCCCACCACCGATCCAGCCGATGGTGTGACGGGTGCCGCCAGCGCTATCGACACGCTCTCGCATGGCTTCAGCAGACGCCATTGGGGTGTAATTGACGTTGGCACCAAAGGCCCGCTTGAGTTCAAGCAGCAGGTCCTTTTTCAGTCCAAACAGCAAGCGGTGGATGGCCTCAAACGCCAGCGCTTGATCGTGCACGTTTTCAACTTCAACCAGCGCAAAACGGCTGGGGTGGTCCGGACCAAGCAGGGGCTTGTTCTTTTCCCAGATCGCCTTGGCGGTCGCCAGTGAATGATTGCCATCGCCCATGGCAAACAACAGCACCGGGCGCTCCGTTCCAACACCGTATCTGGCTGCAAAGTGGTCTGGCTTCGCCAGCGCACGCAGCGCTTGCACCATCCGCTGTTCAGCCTGCCCGGTGACGGCGAACCCTGCCAGATGGCCGCCGCCTTGCATCAGATCAAAGTCATAGAGCGGTTTGAGATCGGCTTTGGCAGCCGTCAACGGTGCAATGACCGTGTGATCCGGGTCATCAATCAGCACCAGGATGTGCGGCAACTCCAGCGCCGCAGATTCACGAATTTTGATGCGCGGGGGCAAGCGGTCAACAATCGTGCCCTCTGTGGCACGAATCAGGCTGGCGGAACCCGCCTGATAGTCGTAACTCTCCAGATCCAGACACATGACCACGCCATGGCGCGTGTTGCCGGCCACGCTGCGCTCGACGTACACCATGCCGTCGTGTGGCACAACAACACCGGCTTGCAGGTAATCCTGCATGGTCCTGCCAATTGCCGCGATGCGCTCGGGTGCCCCCGGTTGGTCCAGATACACCTCGGGAAACATCAGCTTCAGGGTTGACGGCGCGTCACCCACCGTTTCCTGCACTTCGCGCCAATAATGCGGCTCCGCGGTGAACTGGTCACAGGCAATCACCGCCCACTTTTGCAGGTCGACACCGGGTGCGGGCAGATAGACCAGCGGGCTCTGGATGCCAATGTCGGCGTAATTTTTCATGAGGCTCCTGTTGTGTTGATCGTTTATGCGACCGATTATTCACTGAACTGATGCCACAACTGGCTTGGCGGCCGGGCCATGCTGCCACGGCATTGGCAATGTCTGGTGTTCGTCGCATTTTTGACCCACAATAGGAATTCAAACATTGCAGGACGATCAAAACATGGGTTCTCAAAAAGGTCAGTCGGAAGCCATACCGACGACACCGTTCAGGATACACGGCCAGATCGAGTACCGCGTCAAGGGTCGCATTCTGCACACGACGGCCAGGGGACCGTTCAGGGAAATCGTCGAAGCCATTCCCGCCACCGTCACCGGATTCATTCAGAGGCTGGCACAACAGGGCCGTTGGGGCCAGATCGTTATCTTCCAGCAAAGCGCCTTGATGCCAGCTGCATCCCTGCAGAATTTTGCTGTCTATCTCAAGCTGAGGTATGTAAATTCGGAGATTAAGCCGGCTGTTGCCCTGGTTTTGGAGCCCGGCCTTGAGGGAGGCGAGTTGATGGCGCCGCAATTTCTGAGGTGCTATCTCGAAGCCGGCATCAAGGTTCAGGTGTTTGAAGACTATGTCAGCGCGTTGAATTGGGTGGAGTCCGAAATCAGCCAGTTCTCAACGCGACTTCAATGGAATGACAGTTTCAAGATCGGCGATAAGGACATTGACGAACAGCACCGGGAGCTGTTCCACCGCGCCACTCATGTTTTGGCCGCGACCTCCCATGAGGGGCAGGTGATTGCTGCCATGCGGCTTTTTCAGTACATGCGCGCACACCTCTCGCACGAGGAAGAACTGATGCGACGACTTCAATATCCAGACTATGAAGCCCATGCGCTGGAGCATCACGCGTTGATCGTCGGGCTCAACACGATTTCGCTCAGGATTGCCAGCGAAAACCTGGTGAAGGCCGACCTGGAGAGGTTCATCGGAGACTGGTTTTTGAGGCATATGGAGACAGCCGACACCGACTTGGCCCGCTTTGCCAACGCGACCCGATAAAGGGCACCCAACCCTCGGCAGTACAGGCCGCGGGTTTTGTCGACCAGCCGATGATCACGCGCTGCCTGTAGAATTTGGCCTGTCAGGAGAGAGCCAGCCCTTGCGCTGGCCGCCGAAGGCGCAGGGTTGCTGATTGCAGCAGTTTGAACGCTCAGGCAAAAGGACTGACAAGCGTCACCAAGTCGACAGACTTTTTGACGACTCCCCACTGGAGAGAGGTCAACCTTGGCGCATGCGCCAGGGCCGATCCACCGAAGGAGCAACCCAAAACCGGCGCCCTGCGTGACTGGTGTTGGCGAATCTCTCAGGTAAAGCGGACAGCGGGGGCAGCCCATGGCATTGACACTGCGTCAGGCCATGGAATTTGATTTGCCCCCTGCTCTATCGGAGTATTGATGTCCGCCACATCTGACGACCTTCTCAAAGTCCCCCTCAACGACCTTCACATTGCCCTGGGTGCCCGCATGGTGCCGTTTGCGGGTTATGCGATGCCGGTGCAATACCCCGCAGGCCTGATGGCCGAACACAAACACACGCGCACGGCAGCCGGTCTGTTCGATGTGTCGCACATGGGGCAGTTGCGCCTGGTCGGGCCTGATGCCGCAGCCGCGTTTGAGAGCCTGATCCCGGTCGATGTGATCGATCTGGCGGTGGGCAAGCAGCGCTACGGCCTGCTGCTCAATGAGGATGGCGGCATCATCGACGACCTGATGTTTGTCAACCGCGGCACGGACATCTTTGTCATCGTCAACGGCGCCTGCAAGGTGGGCGACATCGCCCACATCCAGGCCAAAATTGGCGGCCGCTGCCAGGTCATTCCCATGCCCGAACGTGCCCTGCTGGCGCTGCAAGGCCCGCAAGCCGTGACCGCCCTGTCGCGCCTGGCGCCCGGCGTGGAAAAACTGGTGTTCATGACCGGCGGCAACTTTGCCGTGCAGACCGGCGACCGGACGATCAACGTGTTCCTGACCCGCAGCGGCTACACCGGTGAAGACGGTTTTGAAATTTCGGTGCACGCCGATGATGCGCTGGCGCTGGGCAAGGCGCTGCTCGCGCAGCCCGAAGTCAAACCCATTGGCCTGGGCGCGCGCAATTCACTTCGGCTGGAAGCCGGCCTGCCGCTTTACGGCAACGACGTTGACACCACCACCACGCCGGTGGAAGCCGGCCTGCAATGGGCGATCCAGAAGGTGCGCCGCATCGGTGGTGCCCGCGCCGCAGGGTTCCCGGGTGCGGCCAAAATCCTGGCTCAGCTGGGCGGTGAGGCGGGTTCGCTCACGCGCAAACGGATTGGCCTGAAAGCGCTGGAGCGTGTTCCGGTGCGTGAACATGTTGAACTACAAAACCTGGCCGGTGAACGCATCGGAGAAGTCACCAGCGGCCTGCTCGGCCCCACCATCGACCAACCCATAGCCATGGGCTACGTGCCGCCATCGTTTGCCACCCCGGGCATCCAGGTCAACGCCATGGTGCGTGGCAAGCCGGTCAGGATGGAAGTGGTGGCCATGCCCTTTGTTCCAACCAACTATTTCCGCGGTTAATCTTCCCTTTTCCCCTTCAACACACGACCTATCCTGAGAACTCTTATGACGATCAAATACACCCCCGACCACGAATGGATCAAGATTGACGGCGACATCGGCACCGTCGGCATCACCCACCACGCGCAAGACGCCCTCGGCGACGTGGTGTTTGTCGACCTGCCCGAGGTGGGCAAAACTTACGCCGCCAAAGACCCTGCCGCCGTCGTCGAGTCGGTCAAGGCCGCCGCCGACGTGTACATGCCCGCCGATGGCGAAGTGCTGGAGGTGAACGAAGCGCTGCGCGACGACCCCTCGCTGGCCAATTCCGACCCGCTGGGCGCGGGCTGGTTCTTCAAGTTCAAGCTGTCCAATCCATCCGACCTTGACACCTTCATGGACGAGACCAGCTACTCCGCTTTTGCCGCTGACGCCCACTGAACAGGCCGACCATCATGACCCCCATTGCTCTTTCGCCTTTGGGCGAGCTTGAAAACG
>NZ_JAABQC010000135.1 GCF_011391645.1 Rhodoferax sp.
AGCACCTGCGCGCTGAAACTGGCCGCCACGCCAAACAGGCCAATCGCAATCGCCACCGCCTGCAGCCAGTAAGTGACGGCAAAACTGCGGTCAAAAATGCGCAGCGAGGTGGCGCGGATCTGCCCCGGGGTGCCGAACTCCATCAGGTCACCGGTGCCGGAGCCCATTTGTTCTGCCAGCGCGCGCAGTGCCTGTTGCAGCTGGGGCGCGTCAGCCGGGTCGCTCAGCCACAGCGCCAGATCGTTGGCGCGCTGGTCGCCGGTGAGGCGCTGAAAAATGCTCCGGTCCATGGCAATGGCACCGCTTTGGCGCGCGTAGTCTCTCCAGACACCCGCTACAAAATAGGAGACCTCGGGGGCTGATCCCGTTGGCGCAAGTGTTCTGAAGGTTTTGTCCATCGGGGCAAAAATCTGGCCAGGTGTGGCGCCATGCAGGTCCACCACCGCTTCGCTCACGTAAATGCCAATTTGCCCGGCGGGCACCGGCAGCGGCTCACCCACCAGCGGCAGGTTTTTGGCTGGGTCTGACAGCTCGCGGGCGATCAGCGCCACCGGCGGCAGGCTGGGTTTGAGCAGCAGCGGCACCACTCGCTGTGCCTGCAGCTGTTTGACGCCTTTCAGGGCGGCGGCAGCCTGCACGAATTCGGGGCTGAAATACACTGTGTCGCTGGCGCCCAGGTTGCCGGCGCTGCGCACGTACAGGTCGGCGGGCAGCACTTGGTTGAGCCAGTGCGTGACCGACTCCCGAAAGCTTGCCACCATCACGGTGAGCGCCACCGCCAGGCTCAGTGAGGCCACCACACCGCTGACCGCCACCGCCGCCGTTTCGCGTTGGTGCCGGGCCCGAGCCACCGCCAGCAGCGGCAGGGTCTGGCGTGCCAGCAGCGGCGCGATGCGATCGAGCAGCAGGCCAATCAACCAGGGCAGGGCGGTGATGCCGCCCACCAGCAGCAAGGCCACCGACAGGTAGGCCGCCACGGGAATACCCCAAACGGCGGGTGCCTGGGTCAGCGCCGCCCCCACAAGAATCAAGATCAAACTGAGCCAATGGCTGTGCGGGCTCACCAGCGCGCCGCCCAGCCCCTTGAGGGTTTGCGCCGGTGGCAGGGCTTGCGCCGCCCGGGCCGGCCACCAGCCGCCCACCAGTGCGGCAGCCACCCCCATGACGCCATAGACCAACGCGGCCCAGCCGCTGAACTGCAGCTTGGGCGCGGTGCCGGCGAAGAAGCCGCCGCCCAGGTCGCCGCCCAGCAGTTTCAGGGCCAGCGCCGCCAAGGCGGTGCCCAGGGCAATTCCGGCGGCGCTGCCCAGCACGCCCAGTGCCAGCGACTCCCACATCACCAGCGTCAGGCGTTTGCGGCCGCTCAGGCCCAGCACGCCCAGCAGGGCAAACTGCTGCGCGCGCTTGGCCACGCTCAGGGACAAGACCGAAAACACCAGAAACGCCCCGGTGAACAGGGCAATGAAGGCCAGCACGGTGAGGTTGACGCGGTAGGCGCGCGACAGGTTGTTGATTTGCGCTTGCGCATCGCCGGGCACGCTTAAAGTGATATTTGCGGGCCAGTCGGGGGCGGCTTGCAGGGCACGGGCAAAGTCGTCGCGATTCACCCCGGCTTTCAGGCGCAGGTCGATGCGACTTAGCTGCCCCTGCTTGCCGAACAGATCTTGCGCCGCGCCGATGTCCATCACCGCCAGTGCCCGGCCGCTGGCGCGCACGCGGCCGGCGACCGTGACCGGCAGCAGTCCAGGGCCGCTTTGCAACTGCAGGCCGGACCCGGCCATTGCCTGTGCCGTCGGGTTCAAGAACACCACTCCAGGCGCAAACAGTGCGAAGCGGTCAACGGATGCCTGTTCGCCTGATCGGTCGGGTATCGGCATCAGGTCGGGCGCCATAAACGCCACCACCAACGCATCGACACCCACCACCTGCAGGCTGCGCTTGCCGTCGGGCGTGACAGCATAAGTGCCCACTTCAAGCACTGGGGAGGCCAGCGCCACCTGCGGCAATTTGGCCACCCGGGCAAATATTGATTCATCAAACTGGCCCTGCGTGCCGCGCAACTCCAGGTCGGGCTGGCCGCCCACCGAGCGCGCCGCTTGCGAGAACTCATCAAGGGCGCTCGCGTTGATCAAATGGACTGAGAACGCCAGCGCCACGCCCAGCATCACCGCCACCACCGCCGCCGCGTTGCGCCACGGGTGGTGTTTGAGTTCTTGCCAGGAGAAGGTTTTGAGCAGGTCAAGCATGGGGTGGCGTGCGGTGCCAGCCGTGATGGCTACCAGGGCACTGGGAAGTGCGTCCGGTTAATGAGAAAAGCGGTATTCCCGCGAAATTTCAGCCACTTGCACGCTGTACGACTCGTACCAGCGCTCGCGTCCGAGTGTCTGCGCCAGCACATGCTCGGCATGTGACTTCCAGGCCTGGATATGTTCCTGGGAAGGCCAGTAAGACAGGGCAATTTCATCACTGCCCTCGGTCACGGCGGTGAATTCAAGGCAGCCGAATTGCCCCAGCGCCAGCTCGCGCATGCGCGCCGCAACCAGCGTGTATTCGCTGTCGGTGCTGCGGACTTTGGCGCGAAAAATCACGACGAACATGGTTGTTTCCCCGGTTGTTTGGAAGTCATAGGCGATGAAATTATCTGAGCACTCGCGCATCCAGCCAGCCGCGCAGGCTGTTGATGAACGCAAAGGCCTGCACCCGCGGCAAGTCTTCCAGGCGCACCACGGCTTCAACCAGGAGGCCTTCTTTTAAATAGATTGCCCGACCGATGCCGTCCAGCAGTCCGCAACGCAATGGCGGGGTTACCCAGCGGCCGTCAAGCAGCAGGGCGATGTTGCCGCGCGTGCATTCGGTCAACTCGCCGGCTTCGTTGTAGAGCAGAGTGTCAAACACGGCCGGGTCGGTGGGGGCAAAGGCGTCGTAGTGCGCGCGGTGCGTGGTCTTGAAGCGGGTGAACTCGCTGTGCGCGTCGTCAAAGCGTCGATTGGCAAGTTGCAGCGCGACCGGGGACGGCGATGGCGGCAGCGCAAAGGCTTGCGCCTGGGCTTGGCCAGAGGCATCCAGGAGCAAACGCACCCGCCAGATACCCTCGTCTTTGCATGCAGCCCTTGATTCCGATCCCGTCACTGCGTTCGCAATGACGGATGCATCAAACGGATAGCCAAAGTGTTTTGCCGCCCGTTGCAGCCGGGCCAGGTGGGCCTCCAGGTGCTGAAAAACACCCTGCTCCAGGCGCAAGGTTTCCAGCAGCTTGAATGACTCGCTGGCACGCTCCAGAAAACCGCGCTTGAGGCGCCACTCCTGCCATTCGGCCTGCGCAATGGCGTCTGCCGTGATGCCGCTGCCGATGCCGCAGGTGGCTTGGGCGCCACGCAAGGTGACGGTGCGAATCGCCACGTTGAAGGTGGCGTGGCCGCCCGGTCGCACCACGCCGATGGCACCACAGTAAATGCCACGTGGGGTGGGCTCCAGCGACTTGATCATGCGCATGGCCTGCACCTTGGGAGCGCCGGTGACCGAGCCGCACGGAAACAGCGCGCTGAACACATCGCACAGCGTGGTGCCGGGTCGGGTGAGGGCCGTCACGTCAGACACCATCTGCAGCACGGTGGGCAGCTCTTGCACGGTAAAAAGATGCGGCACCTTGACGCTGTGCGGTTGTGCCACGCGCGACACGTCGTTGCGCAGCAAATCGACAATCATCACATTTTCAGCGCGCTCTTTGGGCGATGCCACCAGCGCTGCGGCCAGATTGGCGTCTTCCTCAGGACTGCTGCCACGCGGCGCGGTGCCTTTCATGGGCCGCGTCAGCAGTTGGCCGTTGTGCCAGTCAAAAAACAGCTCGGGCGAGACCGACAGCACCTGCTCGAACCCGGTGTCAATCAAGGCCGAATAGCCGTTGGGCTGGGCGCGGTGCAGGCGGCCAAACAGCGTTGGTGCATCACCAGAAAACTCGCCGTGCAGCGGCGCGGTGTAGTTCACCTGATACAAATCGCCCGCCGCAATGGCCTGGTGGATGCGCGCCATGGCCGCGTCAAAATCAGGCCGGCCTGGCGCGCTGCGCCACAGCACGCGGGTTTCGGCACCAGCCAGTTGCGGGGGTGTTTCGGCAGGCCAGGGCTGGGCGTGTTCATAAATGCCGAACCAGGCCAGCGGGCCATCGTTGTGATGCACTTGCAGCGCGGCATCAAACGCGGGGGCGGCCTCATAACGCACGTAACCCACGCACCAAAAGCCCTCTTTTGCCAAGGCGCCGACGGCCTCCAGCAACGGCTTGACCTGCTCGGGTGTTTGCGCCACCAGAGTCCGCTGCGGCTGCTCAAACGCGCAGCGCAGCGCAGGCTGCTCACCGTGTGGATCGCAAAAATCAAGCAAAACCTGCATACGGATCGGTTTCAAGCGCTGGCGCTGGCGTAGCCGACCAGCCCCGTGGCCGTCAGCGTCAGCACCCGGTCGGCGCGCTGGGCAGCGGCCACCGAGTGCGTCACCAGCACCATGGCCGCGCCGTGCTGGCGGGTTTGCTCGACCAGCGCGTCCATGACCCGCGCGGCGGTGCCGGGATCGAGGTTGCCGGTGGGCTCATCGGCCAGCAGCAGCATTGGGCGGTGCACCAGCGCGCGGGCAATCGCCACACGCTGCAACTGGCCGCCGCTGAGCTGCTGCGGCAGTCGAGCACCCAAGCCGGCCAAGCCCACGGCATCAAGCATGGCCTGCACCCGCGCGTCGTCGTGTTGACCCAGCAGCATCAGCGGCAGCGCCACGTTTTGCGCCACGCTCAGGTGCGGCAGCACATGAAAGGCCTGAAACACAAAGCCGGTTTTTTCACGCCGCAGGCGCGCCAGTTGCTCGTCGCTGAGCGTGCCCAGGTCTTGCCCGTCGAGCTCCACCGTGCCGCTGTCCCAACTGTCCAGCCCCGCCATGCAGTTGAGCAGCGTCGATTTGCCGACACCTGACTCGCCCACGATGGCCACAAATTCGCCCGCCGCCACGCGCAGCGAGACCTGGCTGAAGACCGGCGTCTGGCCGTAGCTTTTGCTTAAATGGTTGATGATCAAGGTCATGGATAGCCTTCAATAAAACGCTTGGCCAGCGTCAACGCCTGCGTCAGCGCATCCGGCGCATCGCCGGCCACCACCTGGCGTCCGGGCATGGAGCGCAGCCAGGTGATCTGGCGCTTGGCGAGCTGGCGCGTGGCAAAAATGCCCTTGTCGCGCAGCTCGCTCATGGGCCACAGGCCGTCAAGAGCCTCCCAGGCCTGCCGGTAGCCGACACAGCGCATGGACGGCAGATTGGGGTGCAAATCGCC
>NZ_JAABQC010000136.1 GCF_011391645.1 Rhodoferax sp.
CTGGCAAATTTGCCCGGCGACGTGGTGGTGAAATTCAGCGTTCAGCCCTTTGAGCTCAATCCGCAGATGCCGGTTGGCGGCCAGGACATCACCGAACATCTGACACAAAAATATGGCTCCACCGCTGAGCAACAGGCGCAAATCCGCGACACCATCCGCCAGCGTGGGGCCGAGCTGGGCTTTGCCTTCAACGCGTCCGGGCGCGGCCGCATCTACAACACCTTTGCCGCGCATCGCTTGCTGC
Source organism: Rhodoferax sp. (assembly GCF_011391645.1). GTDB lineage: Bacteria > Pseudomonadota > Gammaproteobacteria > Burkholderiales > Burkholderiaceae_C > Rhodoferax. The sequence continues at coordinate 245 of NZ_JAABQC010000136.1, forward strand.
ACTGGGCCGGGCTTGAATCAGCCGACAAACAACTGGCCCTGAAAAAGGCTTTGCTGGTGGCCTGCCACAGCGACAGCCAGGCCATGGACTCAACCGCCATATTGCTGGCGGCGGTGGCACAAGCCGGGCTCGACGTGGCGCGCGCGCAAAATATTCTGGCAAGCGACGAATTTACCGCCGAGGTGCGCGAGGCGCAGGCGTTTTACGCCAGCCAAGGCATTCGTTCAGTGCCTGCCGTCATCATCAACGACCAGCACCTGATTTCGGGCGGCCAGCCGGTTGGCGTGTTTGAGCAGGCGCTGCGCCAGATTGCGGCAATGCAGAGTCAGGCACAGTGATCGCATGACTTTGTGGACCCCGGCGGCAGCGAGCAACCGCTCGCCCGGGCTTATTTGACAGGCGTGACGATCACGCTCTCGCGCAAGATGCCGCCAGCTGCCGCACTGCCCTCGGTGGTGCCCTGCGCGCTCATGCGGAGTTCACAGGCAGATCGGTCTTCAGCGTCCCGATGCACGCTGCAGCGCTGCAATGCGTTCAGCCGGTACTCCCCGGGCGCGTCATTGAGGGCGCCCCGCCTTGCCTCGGCCAGGGCGCTGCCAGCCTCACGGCGGCAGGTGGCAATGTCCTGATTGGACTGGCCACTGTTGCACACAGCCAGGTCCTGCCGGTAGCGCGCCTGGGCCTCGGTTGCCGCACTCGGCGTGGCCGCCATGGCGGCAGATGCGCTCACAAGGATGGCACCAAATGCCAGAACGAGTTGACGAAGTGGCTTGCAGGCAATGGGAAGGTGTGTGATGGGACGGGTCATTTCAAGGCTCCTCAGGATGTACCGAATAAATGGAACCTCATCATGGCCGCCAGAACACGAGCGGTCTGTGCGCCAGGGCACCCAGTCTGCCAACCCTTGCAGACCGCCTCAGCCGGCCACAGCCAGCTCAGGTTTTGTCACTTTGCCTGGCTTGGGGTTGTGTGCCGCGCCAGACTGGATGTCGCCTGTGAGTTGCCCGCCCTCTTCGATGACCACTTTGCCATAGCGAATCTGGCCCGTGACCCGGCCGGTGGCATAAATCACCAGCTTCTGGCGCACCGTCAGATTGCCGTCAAACTGGCCACGAATTTCGGCGATGTCGATCTCGGCCGACCCCTTGAAAGAGCCTTGCTCTGCGATCTCCATGAGCCTCGAATCCATGGTGGCTTCGACCATACCCTCCACCACCAGGGTGTCGCAGTCGGTGATCTCCACCCCCTTGAGTTTGATGTTGGGGCCCACGATGAGCTTGCTCCCACCCACCGGGGCGGGTGCAGGTGCGCTGGCATTGCCACTGACGCCCGGGCTGGCCTGGCTTGTCACTGACTGCGGTGCCGTGCTGCCGGTTGCCCCATACCCTGTGCTTTGTGACGGAAGGGGCACCACATGCCGCGCCGTGGCTGGCTCTGTTTCGCGTTTATTGAAAAAGTTCGGTGACATGGCCATTGGATTCCTTTGAAAACGCCATGCTATGGGCCTGGGCGCGAAAAGTCGCCACCGGAAATGCAAGTTCTGTAACAGGATGAATGACCGACCGGCCACACCCGGCACAACACGCCGCCCGGATGAAGCGCCGCGCAATCCGCAGTCAGGGTTTCAAGTACGGCAACGCCAACTGCCGCACGTTGATACGCGCCCTGAGCCGCGCCGCCAGCAAATAAAGACCCCCGAGCTTGCGGTGCAAAAACAGGGTGTCGATGGGCGGAATGTGCCAAAAATCACGGTCCAGGCCCAGCGCCATGCCGGCATCGCGCAGGCGCTGCACCATGTCGGTGGCGCCAAAGTCGAATTCGCCCGCCTGGCACAGCGGCTCCAGCGCCATCTCGAACATATCCAGCAGCGCTGTTTGATGCCTGGGCTGAGTCTGCGCATTGAAATAGCCAACGTCCATGGCGGCCTGCCGCATGGCGGCACGGTCACCCGCCATAACCGCCCGCATCAACGTGCGGTAGCCCTGGCCAAAGGCGGGTGCGAAGCTGCGCGTGGCACCAAAGTCGAGCAGGATCAGTTGCCTGGATTCGGGGTCATAGCGGTAGTTGGCAAAGTTGGGGTCGGTCTGCATCAACCCAAACTCGAACAACTCGCGAAACAGCAGGTTGACCAACAGGCGCACGATGCGGTCGCGCTCGGCCTGGGGCGCATCCACCATTGACTCCACCGGCACGCCGCCCACATAAGACATGGCCAGCACATTGCGGGTGCTCAGGTCGGCGTGAAAGGCGGGCACCACAAACTCTGGCGCGTTTGCGAGCAGTTCGGCAAAGCGCCGCAGGTGCGCACCTTCGGCCTGATAGTCGGCCTCTTCGCGCAGCTGGCGCTTGGCCTCAGCCAGCAGCGGTGCAATGTCCAGCGTTTTGGGGATCAGGCCGGTCAGGCGCAGCAGTGACGCCACGTTGTTGACGTCGCTGCTGATACTCCTGCGCACGCCGGGGTACTGGATCTTGATGGCCAGATCGCGCCCGTCTTTGGTTTTGGCGCGGTGCACCTGGCCAATCGAGGCAGCGGCGATTGGTGTGAAAGAAAACGGCTCAAGCCGTTGCTGCCAGCCGGCGCCCCAGTTGGCGCCAAGCACCGCCTGTACCTGCTTGTGTGGCATGGCCTGGGCATCCGAGCGCAGCCGCGCCAAAATGGCGACCAGCTCGGGCGGCAGCATGTCGCCGGCGTCCATCGAGATCAATTGCCCCAGCTTCATTGCAGCCCCACGCATTTGCGCCAGTTGCTCCGTGACGCGACTGACATTGGCGGGCGTCAGCAGCAGGTCGCTCAGATTGGGGCGCTTGCCCTGGGCAAGCTGACGCGCGCCGTTCATCAGCATGCTGCCCGCCACACCGGTGGCCATTTGCCCCAGGCGCGCCAGACGGCCCAGGCGGCTGCTGGGCACGGATGAACCGGGGGCATCAGGGGGTGTTTTCAAGGCGATGGGGTCCTAAAACAGGGTGAGACATTAGCGCACAACACGGAGAATCCTGCAGCTTGACAGGCATTGCAGCAAGGGTCTGTCACCCAGCACACCCCCGGATTGGCATCCGGACCACTGGCTCGCACACACTGTAGCCCGAATGCAGGGCAGCGAAATCCGGGGATGCACGTTAACACCCCGCCGGCAAGGTCTTCGGCAAAGCACAACAATGCATTCTCTTTTCACGCCAACAAGGGTCTCCCGTTCATGAACCAACAGCAACGTTTCGTCCAGTCCACGCAGTGGCTGCGCCCGGTGACGCGTTGGGCCACGCGCTTCTCACTGAACGCGCCGCAGTGGTTGCCCGCGCCGCTGCGCCATGCCCCGCTGCGCCTGACCTCGCTGGTGTTGAAGGCCTACCACCGGGTGTTGCGTTAAAAAGTACCTTGCGGGTCAGACCACTCGCGCAGCGACGTGCTCTGACCCCAACCAATTAGGCAAGAACATCGTGAATGTGGTGACGCCATTGACTGAGGCCGCCGAAATCGTTCCCCCATGGGCTTGCACAACAGACTGGGTAATGGCCAGCCCCAGCCCGGTGCCCTCGGAGCGGCGCTGACGCGCCGGATCAACCCGAAAAAAGCGGTCAAAGACCCTGGTGAGATGCTCCGGGGCAATGGCCTCGCCCTGGTTGGCCACGCTGATCTGAACGCCATCTTCCAGCGCTTGCACGTGCACCGTCACGCTACTGGCCACCTCGGCATGGCGCAGCGCGTTGGACAGCAGGTTGCCCAGCGCCCGGCGCAGCATCAGGCGGTCAGCGCTGACCGTGCCGTCGCCCAGCAGGCGCAGCGACACATTTTTTTCCTCGGCGACCGCGTCAAAATAATCAAACAGGGCGCGCACCTCGTCGGCCAGCGATAGCTCTTGCCGCTGCAGCAACGCCAGGCCGTGGTCCGACTTGGCCAGCAGCAGCATGTCGGAAATCATGCGCGCCATGCGCTCGAATTCTTCTGCGTTCGATTCCAGAATCTGCCGGTAATCGTCGGCGCTGCGCTCCCGCGACAGCGTCACCTGCGTTTGCGTCAGCAGGTTGCTTACCGGGGTTCGCAACTCGTGCGCGATGTCGGAAGAAAAGTCGGTGAGCCGCTGAAACGCCTCCTCCAGCCGGGCCAGCATCTCGTTGAGCGACTGCGCCAACTCGGCCAGCTCGCGCGGGATGGCGCTCACCGGCAGGCGCTGGCTGAGTTGCTGCGCGGTCACGCCCTGGGCCTGTCTGCGCATGGCGCGCAGAGGCGCCAGGCCCCGGTGCACCGCCACCCAGCCCAGCACGCCGGTCAACAGGGCCGCACCCGCCACAAACCACCACAGGGTGCGCAAAAACTCCTGCATGTAGGCCTGGTGGTGCGCAATGTCGGTGGCCACGGCCACCACCACGGGCAGCGCTTGCCCCGTCGTGTCAACGATCGCCGTCGGCAAGCGCGCGGCCAGGCCGCGGTAAGTCTGCGTGCCCAGCCGCCAGAGCGCCGGCTGGTTCGGCGCCTGGGTGGCTTGGCGGATCACTTGCGCGGGGTCAAAGTCGGCATGGCCGGTGGCAAAAATGACGGCTTCGTCGGCGTCGATCACCATCACTTCCATGCCATGGTGGCCCACCAGGGAATAGGCCAGCTGATGGGTGAATTCGGTCAGACCCTGCTGTGACTGCACCCGTTGCAGGGCTTGGCGGGTGAGCTCCATCTTGCCCGCCAAGACCTCACGATCGAGATCTTCAAAATGCTGCTCCACCGAGCTGGCAATCACAAAGCCAAGCCCCAGCAGCACCGCCGAGGCGGCCAGCACAAACATCAGCGTCAGGCGCTGGGTGAGCGAAATCCGGTTCAGGGCGCGCAATTGGGGTCTTCCAGCACGTAGCCCATGCCGCGCACGGTGCGGATCAGCTTCGGACTAAAGGCGTCGTCCACCTTGGCGCGCAGGCGGCGCATGGCGACCTCGATCACATTGGTGTCACTGTCAAAATTCATGTCCCACACCTGCGAGGCAATCAGCGAGCGCGGTAGCACCTCGCCCTGGCGTCGCAGCAGCAGTTCGAGCAGGGCAA
>NZ_JAABQC010000137.1 GCF_011391645.1 Rhodoferax sp.
GACGTTCACGCCGACCTTCTCCTACCTGGGCCATTTCTCGAAGTTCATCCGCCCCGGCGCGCTCCGCGTCAGCGCGGTGAGCAGCCGCACCTACCTGCACACCACTGCGTTCTTGAATCCCGACGGCCGCCTGGCGATCGTGGTCCTGAACGACAGCGACAAGCCAGTGCGCTACCTTGTGCAGATCGGGACGGCGGCAGTGGCTCTGACCATTCCCGCACACGCAATCCAGACCCTGGGCGGCTGAGCGGCCGGCAGTTCACGTACCTTTCACGACAACTACCAAAGCGCTACGCCTGTCAGGCGAAATTTGCCTGACAGGACTTGCTGATCACTCAGATCGCTGAATGCACGTAATGCCGAGCTGAAAGACTTTGCCACAGCAGCCACCGATGGCAAAGTGCTGTGGTTCAACCCGACGTTTGTCGAAAAGCAGGATCCACCGCAACCGTGTGGTTTAGTGGCGCATGAACTGCTGCACGCGGCGCTGCAGCATGTTCACCGCAAGCTATATCTGGCAGACGTGGTGGCACCCTTCATAATCTTCACCAGGAGAAAACACCATGATCCCCAACCCCACCTATGCGCCAGAAGCCTGGCAAACCGTCACCCCGCACATTGCCGCCCTGGGCGAGTCGCCGTTCTGGCACCCGCACGAGCAAATGCTGTACTGGGTGGATATTTCGGGCAAGCAGATCCTGCGCGCCAACATTTACATGGGCACGGTGGAGACCTGGGACGTGCCGTCGGAGCCCGGTTGCATCGCCCCGGCGGCCGGCGGCGGGCTGGTGATGGCGCTGCGCGACGGTGTTTATCGCGCGCACACCTGGGGCGGGCCGCTGCAACACGTTGCCACGCTGGACTATGACCCCACCCACATGCGCGCCAACGACGGCAAGTGTGACGCGCTGGGCCGCTTCTGGGTGGGCACCATCGACGAGACCCGGACCCGGCACAATGCGGCCCTGTATTGCGTTGATGCCCGCGACATGGCCAGCAGCGGGGCGCCCCAAGTGCGCTGCATGATCAGCCCGTCTGAATTGCCCGCCACCACCGCCAACGGCCTGGCCTGGAGCCCCGACGGCCACACGCTGTACTGGGCCGACACGCCAAGTCACGCGGTGTGGGCGTGGGACCATGACCAGGCCGCCAACAGCCTGAGCGCACAACGTGAGTTTGCCCGCTTCAAGGCCCGGCCCGAGGGTTGGCTGCCGGATGCGCTGGATGCCAGCAACGGCGGCTACCGGGGTCGCCCGGATGGCGCCGCGGTCGATGTGCAGGGCAACTACTGGGTCGCCATGTTCGAGGGCCGCAGGGTTTGCCAGTTTGCGCCCGATGGCAGCCTGTTGGCCGAATTTGCCGTGCCGCTGCAATGCCCGACCATGCCGTGTTTTGGCGGCGAAGACCTTAAAACCCTGTACCTCACCAGCGCCCGCCACCACCGCAACGCCACCGAACTGGCGGCTTATCCCCTGTCGGGCGGTGTGTTGTCGATGCGGGTTGATGTTGCGGGCCTGCCAGTCAACTTTTTCCGGGGCTGATGGCCATGATATTTCTCATGATTGTTACAACTAAACTTTCAAAGTCGTGCATTCAGCCCCAAGCCGGGCTAAACTAAACTTTCCAGTTTTAACCTTCAAGGAGTTTCACCATGACAGACGCCATTCAACACAGCAAAGACAAACTCATGGACGATCTGCACCAGGGCATTGCCGATGCGGAGGAGTTGCTGAAACTCACCGCCAGCCATGCCGGCGAGGGCGCCGTGCAACTGCGCGAGCGCGTGCGCGACCGCATGAGCCAGGCCAAGGCCGAGCTGATTCACCTGCAGCAGGCCACCGTTGAAAAAGCCAAGGCCGCTGGTCACGCCACCGATGTGTTTGTTCATGAAAATCCCTGGAAATCCATCGGCATCGCAGCCGGTGTGGGTCTGGTGGTCGGGTTGTTGATCAGCCGCCGCTAAAACCGATGGCAGACGCCAACGCCGGGGTGTTTGGCCAGCTGCAGCAATCCCTGGGCTCGGTCATTGAACTGCTGAGGGTGCGACTGGCCCTGCTGGGCACCGAGCTTGGGCTGGAAAAGCAACGCTTTGCCTCTGCTCTTTTATGGGGTGCGATGGCGTTGCTCAGCCTGACCGTGGCTGCCGTGCTGTTCTGCGGCTTTGTCATCTTGCTGCTGTGGGAAGGCTATCGGCTGGCTGCGGTGGGTGTGCTTGCCCTGCTCTTTTTGGCTGGCGGACTGTGGCTGCTCCAGGCTGCAAAGCGCTGCCTGAGCGCAGAGTCCAACCTGTTCAGCGTCAGCCTGGCCGAGCTTGACCGCGACCGCGCCAGTTTCACATCCACAGCGTCACATGACATCCGCTGAACTGCTGCTAAAGCAACAGCGCCTGCTGATTCGCAGCACCGAACTGCGTCTGCAGCTCGGTGCTGACCTGCAGCGCCTGCAGCGCCCTGCGGCCTGGGTCGACCAGGCCAAGGCGGGCCTCAACTGGCTCTACCAAAATCCGCAATGGCCCGCTGGTGTGCTGGCGCTGCTGTTGATTCTCAAGCCCGGGCGGGCACTGGCCTGGGGTGGCAGACTTTTTTGGCTCTGGAAGTCTTTGCCCCGCTTGCGCCGCTGGCGCAATACCGTGATGGGGTATTTGGCGCAGCGCTGACAAACCCAGCCTGCGAGCTCGGCCATCACGCCACGGCATGGCGTGAGACGGTGCAAGGCCAGCAGTGGCGCCACCCTGATTCAACCGGGCACACGCGCACAAGTTTTCGAACACCTCGTGTTCGAAAAATTCAATCTGCAGTTGCGGGCTTGTGCTCTACCATCGGAGCCACCGTTACACCAGTGAACTCCTATGGACACCGCCCTGCAACACCTTATAGAACACATCCAGACCGCTGCGGCACAGCGCACCCCCTTGCGCATTCGGGGGGGTGGCAGCAAAGACTTTTACGGCGAAACGCTGCAAGGCGAGTTGCTCGACACCACGTCGTACCGCGGGATCGTCAGCTACGAACCCAGCGAGCTGGTGGTCACGGTGCGCGCCGGCACCCCGCTGGCCGAGCTTGAAGCCGCACTGGCTGAAAAGGGCCAATGCCTGGCGTTCGAGCCACCCAGATTTGGCGATTTGAGCGGCACCTGCGGCGGCATGGTGGCTGCCGGCCTGAGTGGCCCGGCGCGCGGCAGTGTGGGCGGCGTGCGTGACTACGTGCTGGGTCTGCAACTCATCAATGGCCGCGGCGAACACCTTACTTTTGGCGGCCAGGTCATGAAAAACGTGGCCGGCTATGACCTGTCACGGTTGATGGTGGGTGCCATGGGCACGCTGGGACTTCTGGCCGAGATCTCGCTCAAGGTGTTGCCGGTGGCGCCAGCCGAGGCCACATTGGTGTTTGGGCTGGACCAGGCCAATGCGCTGGCGCAACTGCACCGCTGGGGTGGGCAGCCGCTGCCGCTCAATGCCAGTTGCTGGGTGCGTGACGAGACCGCTGCCGGCGCTCCCGAGCTGCTGTTCGTGCGTTTGCGCGGCGCCGTGGCAGCGGTTGACTCGGCCTGCACCAAGATGCTGTCGGAGCTGCCCGGCAAGCGCATGGACAACGCCCAGGCCGGGCCCGACTGGACCGCCTGCCGCGACCTGAAACTGCCTTTCTTCACCGCACCGGCCGATGCCACCGAGCCCACGGCGCTGTGGCGCCTGAGCGTGCCGCAAACGGCACCGGTGCTCGACCTGCCCTGGCCCCAACTGGTGGAGTGGCATGGCGGCCAGCGCTGGTTATGGGCGCCCGAATCGGCCTTGGCACAACTTCGCCAAGCCGCAGCTGCGGTGGGTGGCTCGGCCAGCATGTTCATCGCGCCCGGCGGCAGCCGCGGCCAAAATCGTTTCAGCCCCTTGACCCCTGCGGTTGAACAGATCCACCGCCGCCTCAAGGCCGAATTTGACCCGACAGGCATCTTCAACCCGGGTCGCATGTACGCGGACATCTAAAGCCAAAAAACCATGCAAACTCAACTCGCACCCCAATACCAGGGCACCGCCGACGGCCAGGCCGCTGAAGCCATTTTGCGCAAATGTGTGCACTGCGGTTTTTGCACCGCCACCTGCCCCACCTACCAGTTGCTGGGCGACGAGCTCGACGGCCCGCGCGGGCGCATCTACCTGATGAAACAAGTGCTCGAGGGCGTCGTGCCAACCCGCAAGACGCAGCAACACCTGGACCGCTGCCTGACCTGCCGCAACTGCGAAACCACCTGCCCCAGCGGCGTGCAATATGGCCATTTGCTCGACATCGGGCGCAAGCTGGTCGACGCCCAGGTGGAGCGTCCGCCCGCCGAGCGCGCACTGCGCTGGGCCTTGAAGGAAGGCTTGCCGTCACCGGTGTTTGCCCCGGCCATGGCCGCGGGCCAACTGGTGCGCTCGCTCTTGCCCAAGGTCTTGCAGAACAAGGTGCCCGAGAAAAAAAGCGCGGGCCACACGCCCACCCGCACGCACAACCGCAAGGTGCTGGTGCTGGCAGGTTGCGTGCAACCCGCCATGAGCCCCAACATCAACAGCGCCACGGCGCGGGTGTTTGACGCCGCCGGCATCCAGTGTGTGGTGGCGCCCAAGGCGGGTTGCTGTGGTGCGGTCAAGTTTCACCTCAACGACCAGGACGGCGGCATGGCGCACATGCGCGCCAACATCGACGCCTGGTGGCCGCACATCGAGGCCGGTGTGGAGGGCATTGTCATCAACGCGTCGGGCTGCGGCGTGATGGTCAAGGACTACGGCCACGTGCTGCATGACGACCCGCATTACGCTGCCAAGGCGCGGCGGGTCAGCGAACTCACCAAGGACGTCAGCGAATGGCTGCCCGAACTCTCCGTCAAGCTCAAGGATCGGGTCACTGGCAGCGCCAGCCGCATTGCCTTTCACCCGCCCTGCACGATGCAGCACGGCATGCAGCTGCGCGGCGGCGTGGAGAAATACATGGGTGAGCTGGGCTTTAATGTCAAGACCACCGGCTGCGAACCCCACCTGTGCTGCGGCTCGGCCGGCACCTACAGCGTGCTGAACCCCGCCATCTCCTACCAGCTGCGTGACCGCAAACTGGGCAACCTGGCCACCACCTTTGGCGCCGACAAGACCGAGCAAATCGTGTCAGCCAACATCGGCTGCATCACCCACCTGCAAAGCGGCACCGACACACCGGTGCGGCACTGGATCGAAGTGCTCGACGCGGCACTTCAA
>NZ_JAABQC010000138.1 GCF_011391645.1 Rhodoferax sp.
ACCTCGTTGTCGATTCACGCCGCGATTTGCAGTCTTTCTTGCTGCGCCGCCTGGTGCGCTAAGGACTTTAAATTTAACAAGTTAACCACTTTAACCGTCAACTTAGATATGGCCACCCCACAACACCCCCCCGTTTTCCGCCGTGCTGCGCCGCCCGCCCCCAAGGCGCCCATTCCTGCCGGGCAAAGCAACACGGCCGCGCATGGCGCCAACGGCACGCTGCGCTTGAACAAACGCATGGCCGAGCTCGGCCTGGCATCACGCCGCGAGGCCGACGAATGGATTGGCAAGGGCTGGGTCAAGGTCAACGGCCGGGTGGCCGAAATGGGCATGCAGGTGACCCCCGATGTGCGCATCGAGATCGACAAACAGGCCACCGGCGCGCAAGCCAAGCAGGTCACGGTGCTGATCAACAAACCGCTCGGTTTGGTCAGCGGTCAGGCCGAGGACGGCCACGAGCCGGCCATCACCCTGGTGCAGCCGCAGAACCGCTGGGCCGAGGACAATGCGCGCTTTTTCTTTCACCCCAGCCAGCTCAAAAGCCTGGTGCCCGCCGGTCGGCTCGACATTGACTCCACCGGCCTGCTGGTGCTGACGCAAGACGGCCGGGTGGCGCGCCAGTTGATCGGCGAAGATGCGGTGATGGAAAAAGAGTACCTGGTGCGCGTGATGTACACCGGTGTGCTCAATGCGGCCGCGGCCGACTCGGCGGCAGCCACCTATGCCGCAGCGCCCGGCGCGCAGGCGAGGTCCGCGCAGTCCGGTCAGGTCACCCAACTCAGCCGCATTGACGATGATGACCCGGTAAGCCAGGACGTGCAGTCGGTGTTTCCGCCCGACAAACTGGCCCTGCTGCGCCATGGCCTCAAGTTGGACGGCCAGGCGCTGCAGCCCGCCAAAGTGGAATGGCAAAACCCCGAGCAATTGCGCTTTGTGCTCACCGAGGGCAAAAAACGCCAGATTCGCCGCATGTGCGAGCAGGTTGGCCTGAAAGTAGTGGGCCTCAAGCGGGTGCGCATCGGCAGGGTGATGCTGGGCAATTTACCCGTTGGCCAGTGGCGCTACCTGGCACCGCATGAGCACTTCTAAAACCCCGCGCCACCACTGGCGCGCCTCAGACCTGCGCGCCATCACACTGCTCGCCACCGACGCCACAACAGCGGTGACGACCATGGCCGAGGGCGTGCACCAGTCGGTTTGGCGCACGCTGGGCGCACCCGGCGGCACCAGCCCCGCCCAGGCGCGCGGCCTGACCGGGCTGATCTACCGGAGCATCACCGGTGTGACGCACCGGGTGGGAGGCAGCATCACGGCGGCCCTGACCCGACTTGAGCCGCTCTTGCAGCGCATTGAAGGCCAGGGCGATGAATCGCTGGAACGCGCTGCCGTGCTGGCCGCCCTGAACGGCGTCATGGGCGACCGCCTGCAGGCCAGTGCCAATCCACTGGCCACGCCCATGACGCTGCGTTTTCAGAATCGTCCACTGGACTGGGCCGCACCACCCGGTGCCGATCAAGTCAGCGGCAAGGTGCTGGTCGTCATTCATGGTCTGTGCATGAACGAACGGCAATGGAACAGCCAGCACGCGGGCGCGCCGGTCAACCTCGCCGAAATGCTGCGTGAGGCCGAAGGCTGCACCCCGGTCTATGTGCGCTACAACAGCGGTCTGCACGTTTCTGAAAATGGCCACCTGCTGGCACGCCAACTGGAAGACCTGGTGCGATGCTGGCCGGTGCCCGTGACCGAGCTCAGCGTGCTGGCGCACAGCATGGGCGGGCTGGTCACGCGCAGTGCGCTGGCCAGCGTCACGGCAAAGCCCCTGGCCTGGCCTGGCTTGTTGAAAAGCATCGTCTTTCTGGGCACACCGCACCACGGCTCGCCGCTGGAGCGGGCCGGCAACTGGGTTGACGTGGTGCTGGGCAGCACGCCCTACAGCCGCCCGTTTGCCAAACTCGGCCAGTTGCGCAGCGCCGGCGTGACAGATTTGCGCTACGGGTTGGTGCTTGACACGGATTGGCAAGGGATTGAACGGTTTCGTCGCCAGCCCGACAGCCGCACTCCGGTGCCATTGCCCGCAGGTGTCGCCTGTTTTGCCGTGGCAGCCACCACCGCCAGCAAACGCAGCCCGCTGGCTGACCGGCTGGTGGGCGATGGCCTGGTGCCGCTGCATAGCGCGCTGGGGGAGCACGACGACCCGCATCGCTGCCTGAACTTTGGCCCCGATCACCACTACATTGCCTACCGCACCGGCCACCTGGCCCTGCTCAGCAGCCCGGCGGTGGCCGAACAAGTCATGACCTGGCTGAAGCGCTGATTTTTCTTGGCAGCCCTTGAAACGCCCGTCTTCGGCCTTATTTAGCGAGTTCTCCTAATGTCTGATTGCCTCTGGCATTGACACTGTTTTCTGCAACCAACTTACTCCCATGACCAAACAAACCCTTTCCTTTCAGGCCGAAGTCGCGCAACTGCTGCATCTGGTGACCCACTCGCTGTACTCCAACAAGGAAATCTTTCTGCGCGAGCTCATCAGCAACGCCTCAGACGCCTGCGACAAGCTGCGCTTTGAGGCCATCAACGACGGCGGCCTGTATGAAAACGACACCGAACTCAAAGTCAAGGTCACCTTTGACAAGGATGCCAAAACGCTCACCATTACCGACAACGGCATCGGCATGAGCACACAGGAAGCCATTGACCACCTGGGCACCATTGCCAAGAGCGGCACCAAGGACTTTGTGAGCAAGCTCAGCGGTGACCAAAAGGCCGACTCGCAATTGATCGGCCAGTTTGGCGTGGGCTTTTATTCGGGCTTCATCGTGGCCGACAAGATCACGGTGGAGTCGCGCCGGGCCGGCATGAAATCGGAAGAAGGCGTGCGCTGGATCAGCGGCGGCGCCGGTGACTTTGAGGTGGAAAACATCACCCGCCCACAGCGCGGCACCAGCGTCACCTTGCACCTGCGCGAGGATTCCATGGACTACGCGTCAGCCTGGAAAGTCAAGGGCATCATCAACAAATACTCCGACCACATCAGCCTGCCCATCATGATGGAAAAGGAAGAGTGGAAAGACGGCGAGCTCATCAACCCGAGCGACGAGCAGGGTGGCCGCCAGCCCGGCGCCATGGTCAAGACCGGCGAGTGGGAGACAGTCAACAAGGCCAACGCCATCTGGGCGCGCGCCAAGAAAGACATCACCCAGGACGAGTACCACGAGTTTTACAAGCAGATCAGCCACGACTTTGAAGCGCCGCTGGCCTACACCCACAACCGCGTCGAAGGCAGCACCGAATACACGCAACTGCTGTACATCCCCGGCAAGGCACCGTTTGATCTGTACAACCGTGAAAAATCAGCGGGCGTCAAGCTGTATGTGAAACGCGTCTTCATCATGGACGACGCCGAGGCCCTGTTGCCCACCTACCTGCGTTTTGTCAAGGGTGTGGTCGACTCCAGCGACCTGCCGCTCAACGTGAGCCGCGAACTGCTGCAGGAAAGCCGCGACGTGAAAGCCATCCGCGAAGGCTGCACCAAGCGCGTGCTGGGCATGCTGGAAGACCTGGCCAAGAACGACAAGCTGCCGGAGGCCACCACCTCGGCAGAAGGCGTGACGGACGTGGTCAGCGAAGAAGACAAGTTGGATGCCGCCGCCAACGCGGGCAAGTACACCAAGTTCTACAACGAATTTGGCGCCGTGCTCAAGGAAGGCCTGGGCGAAGACTACGCCAACAAGGACCGCCTGGCCAAGCTGTTGCGCTTTGCCAGCAGCACCACCGACGCGGTCAGCGTCAGCTTCGCCGACTACAAGGCGCGCATGAAAGAGGGCCAGGAAGCCATCTACTACATCACCGCCGACAACGCGGCCGCCGCCAAAAACAGCCCGCAGCTGGAAGTCTTCAAAAAGAAGGGCATTGAAGTGCTCTTGATGACCGACCGCGTTGACGAATGGGCGCTGAACTACCTGCAAGATTTTGACGGCACGCCGCTGCAAAGCGTCGCCAAGGGCGCGGTTGACCTGGGCAAACTGCAGGACGAAACCGAGAAAAAGGCCGCAGAAGAAGCGGCCGAAGCCTTCAAGCCGCTGCTGGCCAAGTTGAAAGAAGCCCTGAAAGACAAGGCCGAAGACGTGCGCGTGACCACCCGCCTGGTCGACTCGCCCGCCTGCCTGGTGGTGCAAGACCACGGCATGAGCACACAACTGGCGCGCATGCTCAAGCAGGCCGGCCAGGCCGCGCCCGATGTGAAACCGGTGCTTGAAGTCAATGCCGAGCACGCGCTGGTGAAAAAGCTCGACGGGTCGGTGCACTTCAATGACCTGGCGCACATTTTGTTCGACCAGGCGCTGCTGGCCGAAGGCGGCCTGCCGGCTGACCCGGCGGCCTATGTCAAGCGGGTGAACGCGCTGCTGGTCTAGCTTGAATCTGCCACGCCTCTGAGGTGTGGCTAAAAACGGAAAAGCCCCGTGGGTCCTGGTGACTGACGGGGCTTTTCGCTGTTGGCGCTGGCATTCAAAGCCACCATCGCAACACGCGGGTCAGCGTGACGGACGTTGCGAATTCTCAATGCTCAGGGTTGTGACAGTGCTTAAAGTGAGACTGGGTGCTGTCGTGAACCTTTCCGACGAGCCCGTCCCGCCATGCCACACCAAACAGGAGACCCCGTCATGAACATGAAGAACATTCGTCAAATAGCCAAGACCCTCAGCGTCGATACGGGCAAGCTGTCCAAGCCGGAATTGATCAGAAAAATACAGCTTGCCGAGGGCAATTTTGACTGCTATGGCAGCGCCACCAACGGCACATGCGACCAGCAGGACTGCGCCTGGAGCGAGGACTGCCTGAGCGAGGCAACCAGCCAATCAGCACAGGCCGCATAACACGCCCGCCGATACCCCCGGGGTTCTTTCAGTTTGGCGAACAAGATCGCTGAGTTGTTGCCTGGCTTCATCCATAAATTTTCGTGTGATGCCTTGCTACAGGTGCCAAACAGCTCTTGCAAAGGTGCCAGCGCATCCACACCCACCGCATACGGAACCGTGTAGCGGGCGCCAATGGCGTGGGCCGGCAGAAACCCTCTGTCCACCGCATTCAGCGAACTGCCTGGCCGGTATCCAGGTAATCCATTGCTGCAGGTTCATTGGTCCATTTTCCGCCAATTTCTCTGCCGGTCTGGCTGGACGAGCGCAT
>NZ_JAABQC010000139.1 GCF_011391645.1 Rhodoferax sp.
ACTTGCTCAGGAGAAGTACATGAACCCATTGACCACCCCGCCGTCCGAGACCGTACCGGTTGACGAAGACCTTGCCGAACAGGCCAACCCCGGCCACGGCATCCCTTCGCAGGATCCGAACACTGCGGCGCAGACCGCGCTGGAGCCCGATGAAGCCGAGCGCGAGGCCAACTCTGTGCTGATGGGTGGCGGCGTGGTGGCAGGCGCAGCCTCGGGCGCCGCCATCGGCGTGGTGATGGCCGGCCCGGTGGGTATTTTGGTGGGAGCCACCGTGGGTGCCGTTGCCGGCGCACTGGGCGGCGCTGCCGCCGGCGCCACGACCAGCCCGGAGGATTCAGGCAGCGCCAGCACAGCGCCGGCCAGCAGCGTGCACCTGCACATTGACGACAGCGGTGGCGACGGCCGACCGGTGGTGCTGATCCATGGCTGGCCGCTGTCGGCACAGGCCTGGGAGCCGCAGGTGTCGGTGCTTCAAGCCGCTGGCTATCGCGTGGTGGCATACGACCGACGGGGTTTCGGGCGTTCAGACAAACCTGAGTCAGGCTACAACTACGATGTGCTGGCCGACGACCTGCACCGCGTGATAAGCCAGTGCGGGCTGCAGGATGTGACGCTGGTGGGCTTCTCGATGGGCGGGGGTGAAGTGGCGCGCTACGTTGCACGCCACGGCGAGTCGCGCCTGCGCAGCGTGGTGTTTGCCGCGGCCGTGCCGCCATGCCTGATGAAGTCGGCCGACAACCCAGACGGCCCGCTCACGCCCGACAAGGCGCAGCAGAAAAAGGAGGCGTTCGCGCAGGACCGCAATGCCTACTTCGACCAGTTCACCACAGCCTTCTTCTCGGCCAATGGTGTGCTGCAGGTCACCGAGTCGCAACGTGGCGAGGCCATCGCCTTGTGCCAGCAGTCGGCGCAGCATGCGGCGCTGGCGTGCATGGAGGCATTCGCCACGGCCGACTTCCGCGACGACCTGAAGAAAGTGACGGTACCCACGCTGGTGATTCACGGTGACGCGGACGCGGTCGTGCCCATCGAAGGCTCGGGAGAGCGCACCCAGCGCGCCGTGCCGCACAGCCAGATGGTGCGGGTCAAGGGCGCGCCGCACGGGCTGAACGTGTCGCATGCGCAGGCCTTCAACGATGCGCTGCTGTCCTTCCTGCGTGCGTGAACACACAGACGCCTGCCTTGGCTGGACAAACAATCGTCTGATGAAACACACCCACATGAACATTGAAGTGCCGTCACCTTCGCCGGTGCCAGAATGGTTGCCTCCCATGCCCACGCCGCCATCGCCCATGCCAGCGCCAACCGAGGTGCCCTTTCCCTCGCCGCCACCTGCACCGTTGCCCACCCCGTTGCCGATGTCCTGACTGCGGGCCAGTTATGGGCTTCGAAGTGTCGCGAAATCGGCTGCCAGAGGGGAAAAAAAAGCCCGACGCAAGGGCCGGGCTAAATCTCTTTCGAGCTGCGATGAGAGGGGTGAACATATCGCAGGAGTTCCTCTCACCTCCTCAGCCCCTTCATCGCGGGCAGGGGTTGAAAGTGAGCTGCAAGGCATTGAATGCCCGGCTTTGATGGACCACTTCAATGCAGTTGGCTTGATCTCTTTGACTTGCCAGCAACGGGCTTCAAATGAAGCGAAGAGGGTGCGCGAGCGCACAGATGCCCCTGGCTTGCCTCCCTACGATTCAACCAATGCGCAAGGCACGAGCCGTCGGATCTTCCGACGCCCGAATCGCCTTGTTCATGTAACGACTGCAAATATCCCCCGAATTTGACCCAGGACGGCCCATGACCACAACCAAGACCGCCGCACTCGCCAAAGCCAGTCAGCGAGAAAGCCGCACCGCAAGCGCTGGCTGTGCTGAACAACGCGGTGCAGCGTGCGCCGCCCGTTGAACCCGATGAGGGTCCGGTTCCCGCCTCCATCCCTGACGACCCCGACATGCATGCGACATCAGGTCTGGACGCGAAGCGTCGCGCCTGTCTGGTTCCTGGCCCCGGTGGCGAACCGCCGCCGTCCGGCGGCTGATTCCTGCAGCAGGCGCCGAGGCCTGTTCTGTTTGCAACTTGCCCATCGGGAGGTTTCCGATGAAGAAAAAATGCCCGGATGTCAGCGACCGCGCTTGCGCCCCACGTTGGGCCGACCCGCCAGACGGCAGGCGCGCCGGTAGGCCTGCAGGGTCTGCTCGGCGTGGCACAGTACCGTGCCTGGCGCGTAGCCGCTGGCCGTGCCAGGCAGGCCGCTGGCACAGCCGGTCAACAATTCAATGCCCTCACTCACGTGCTCGGCGGTGTACACATGAAACCGGCCCTGCGCCACCGCCTGCGCTACCTCACTGCTCAGCATCAGGTGGCGCCGGTTGCGCTGGGGAATCAGCACACCTTGCCGACCAGTGAGCCCGGCGGTGGCGCAAATCCTGAAAAATCCCTCGATCTTCTCGTTGATGCCACCCACCGGCAGCACTTCGCCATACTGGTTGACGGCGCCGGTGACGGCAATACCCTGGTTCAACGCCAGTCCGGACAGGCACGACAGCAGCGCGTACAACTCGGCGCACGAGGCCGAGTCGCCCTCGATGCCGTGGTATTCCTGCTCAAACACCAGTGTGGCGTTGAGTGCCAGCGGGGCCTGCGCGGCAAACAGGGAGGACAAATAGCTGTTCAGAATCAGCACACCCTTGTCGTGGATCGGGCCCGACAACTCGACCTCGCGCTCAATGTTCACCAGGCCGTCCTCGCCGGCCGAGGTGCGCGCCGTGACCCGCACCGGAAAACCAAAGCGGTAGTCGCCCAGGTCGATCTGCGTCAGACCATTGAGCTGGCCGATTCTTTCGCCCGTCAGGCTGATCAGCCGTTCACCGTCGGTGATGGTCTCCTGCATGCGCTGGTCGGGGTAGTTGTGGCGCAGGCGGCGGGCTTGCAGCGCGGCGGCAACATCGTCACGGTCCACCAGACTGCCCTTGCGGTTTTGGCAGACGGCGGCGGCTTCCATCACCAGCGCCTCCATGTGCGAAAAGACACCGCTCTGGCGGGCCTGGTCGTCGACCTCGCGGTGCGCGTCTTCCAGCAACCGGGCCACGGCGGCGTTTGAGAAGTGCGGCAAGCCCAGGCGCTGGCAGGTGTGCGCCACAAACGCCGAAGACGCCGCATAGGTGTCTGCGCTGGCGGCAAAACTCTCGGCAAAATCCACCTTGACGCGAAAGCGTCGGGCGAATTCGGGGTCGGCCTCCTGCAGCACGTAATACTCTTCAGTGGCACCAACCAGCACGATCTTGACGCTCAGGTCCAGCGCCTCAGGCGCCAGCGACACGGTGGCCATGGGGGCAAACATTTGCATTGGCTCTTCAATCTGCAGGCGCCCGGTGCGCGAAAAGCGCCGCAGTTTTTCCCACACCAGCTCGTCGGCCAGCAGGTCGCGCACATGCAGCATCAAAAAGCCGCCGTGCGCCTTGTGCAGGCTGCCGGCGCGGATTCGTGAGAAGTCAGTCAGCAGCACGTCTTCTTCGGCCTGGTACTCGATGCTGCCAAACAGGCTGTGGTAGGAGGGATTGTTCTCGATGATCACCGGCGCGCCCGTCTGCCCCTCGTTGTCCACCACCACATTGACCCGCAAGCGCGCCAGCACCGTGGCCAGTTCCTCCAGGCGCAGTTCTTCGTCGTCCTCCGACGCCCGAAAGGCATCCAGGTTGTCCAGCACATGCTGCATCACCTGGTCCAGGTAGTTGCCGAGCTTGACCGAGTCCTTGATCTGCTTTTTCAGCCCGAGTTTGATCTCTTGCAGCTCACGTTCGAGCAGCGGTTTGATGGTCTGGCGGCGCAGTGCGGTCAGGCCCTCGTTTTTGATGCGCTCAAGTGGTCTGATTTTGTCGAGGTAGCGGGCAATCTCGCTGCGCAACTCCTGCTCGGCTTGCTCCACCTGGGCGCGGCGGTCTTTCGGCAGCGAGCGGGCTTCGCTTTCGGTGAGCGCGTTGCCTCCTGTGCCCAGCAGGGTGAACACCATGTGGCCGTCTTCCCGGTAAAGCGCAAAGTTGCGCGCCTCGGCAAAGGCATCGAGCTCGGCGTAGGCCTTGGTTTCCTCAATTTTGCAGGTTTTCTCCAGGTGCGCACTCTCGGCCTTGAAGTCGGGGCCGTCGAGCCGTTGCGGAATTTCCTTTTGCAGCGTCTTGCACAGTTGCACCATGAACTGGCGCAACTGTTTGCCCTGGCCGGGCGGCATGCGCAGGGCACGGGGTTTTTCCGGCGCATCAAAGTTGTGCAGGTAGCACAAGTCGGGCGGCACAGCCCGGGTGGCCGCCACCTCGCGCATCAGTGATTCCAGCAGCGACGAGCGGCCGCTGCCCACCTCGCCCAACACAAACAGGTTGTAGTCGGGCTGGTCCATGGTCAGGCCAAAGCGCGCCGCCGTTTCGGCCCGCGCCTGGCCGATCCAGGGCAGCGGTTGTTGCGCCAACTCGGACGTGTCGTGGAACCCGAGCGAATCGGGTGCCAGGGTCAGCGTCAGGTCAGCGGGGCTCAAGTGGGCAAGGGTCATGGTGCGTCTCCAAATGGTGCGGCCCCCAGTTTTACCCATTCCGTGATGGATGTGTTGACATGACGCAAGTTTGTCACTTGAGTTGCACCTGTGCCCTGATACGATGCGTTGCATGGAAAGCCGGCTGCTGATTTGCCCGCCTGGGCCGCCAGCTGGCAGCCAGACGCCGCCGGGCGCGCTGCGCTGCCCTCAAGCTAGGCGACAAGAGCGCCAAAGCGCAATCCGCCAAAAAGGCTATGTGAGGCAGCGCACAGATCAGGCGACTTGAGACGCGCAACATGGCGAGCTTGGAAAAAGCTGTTCCAATCAAAGCCAACAAGGAAAAAATCATGTCGCTGACCGTTGATATTCTGAATGCCTCTATTTTGATCGTGGACGATCAGCAGGCCAATGTGCAACTGTTGGAGAGACTGCTGCACGACGTGGGCTATTCCCAGGTGACATCAACCATGAACCCCGAAGAAGTGTGCGCGTTGCACCGTAAAACCAGCTTCGATTTGATCCTTCTCGACCTGCAAATGCCGGTGATGGACGGATTTCAGGTGATGGAAGGGC
>NZ_JAABQC010000140.1 GCF_011391645.1 Rhodoferax sp.
CACCGTGACATCGGCGCCCGACTCGATCAGCACCTGGGTTGACAGCACCACCTCTTTGCCGGCCTCGCGCAGCACCGCCGCGATGTCGAGCCAGTCAGCCAGGCGCACCTCGTGGCGGCGCGAACAGACGGCTTCGCCCAGGTAAACAATGTCCACCGGCGACTGCGCCACGGCTTCATAAAAAGCCAGCACCTCGTCGCGCGGCCAGTAGTATTGGATGGGGCCCAAAGACAGTTTCATGATTACTTCCACGGACGATGGTAAGCGCCGAGTGTGTGCTGCTGGCCCTCGGCGACTTTGTCAAGCTCGCTGAACCAGGCTGGTTTGGCGCTGTAGTGCTGCGGGTTGGCGCGGCAGTTGTCGATGGCGGCGCGCCACACCTTGGTCACCTGCGCCACGTAGGCCGGGCTGCGCTGGCGGCCCTCGATCTTGATGGCGCGCACGCCGATCTTCATCAGGTCGGGCAACAGCGACAGTGTGTTCAGGCTGGTGGGTTCTTCGATGGCGTAGTAGTTTTTTTCGTCGCCCACGTCAAAGCGGCCCTTGCACAGCGTGGGGTAGCCGGCGTTTTCGCCGGGGGCGTAACGGTCGATCAGCACGCCATTGAGGCGTGACTCTCGGCCCTGCGGCGTCTCGACCCAGCGCACTGCTTTGGGCGGTGAGCACACGCCATTGGTGTTGGGCGCTTCGCCAGTGGCATAGCTCGACAGGGCACAGCGACCTTCGACCATCACGCACAGGCTGCCAAAGCCGAACACCTCGATCTCGACTGGGGTCTTGTCGATCACCTGGGCCACCTGGGTCAGGGACAGCACGCGTGGCAACACGGCGCGCGCAATGCCAAAGTGCTGGGAATAGAAGTCCAGCGCCTCATAGTTGGTGGCCGAGCCCTGCACCGACAAATGCAGGCGCAGTTGCGGCTGCTGTTTGACGGCATAGGCCATCATGCCGGGGTCGGCCAATATCACGGCATCAACGCCGCTGTGCGCGGCACGGTCCACGGCGCGCTGCCAGAGTTCGGCCTTGGCCGCCTGCGGGTAGGTGTTGAGCGCGACAAACACCTTGCGGCCGCGGTCATGGGCGTAGCGAATGCCGGCCTCGATGGCGACTTCGTCAAAGTTCAGGCCGGCAAAATTGCGCGCATTGGTGGCATCACGAAAGCCCAGGTAAACGCAGTCGGCACCGTTGTCGACGGCGGCCTTGAGCGCGGGCAGGCTGCCGGCCGGGCAGACCAGTTCCATGGGTGCTGGCGCGTCGGGTTGTGTTGGGGTAAGGGGGGCAGGAAAGGTGTTCATGGCGAATTGAGAGAACGCCTTGAAGGCGCAGGCGAAGTCAAGCCGCAGAGCGTAACCATGCTGGCCATGCGAGTAAATGATGCAGGTCAATCTATTCATAAAAAACGAAAAACTGGCGACAATCAGTTGCTTCTTATATTGAGGCCCTTGCCCCCATGAACCGACACCTCTGGCTACTGGCCATTTGCCAAGGTCTTTTCCTGACCAATAACGTCACGTTCATCGCCATCAATGGCTTGGTCGGCTTCAGCCTGGCGCCACTGGGTTGGATGGCCACGCTGCCGGTGATGGGCTACGTGGTGGGGGGCGCGTTTTCGACCGGGCTGGTGGCCAAGAGCCAGCACCGCTTTGGCCGCAAGACCGCGTTTCAGATGGGGCTGGTGGTGGCGGCCCTGAGCGCGCTGCTGTGCGCCTATGCCGCCTGGAGCCACAACTTCTGGCTGTTGTGCGCGGCCACGGTGATTGCCGGCTATTACAACGCCAATGCCAACCTGTACCGCTTTGCCGCGGCTGAGCTCGCCAGCGCGGGCTACAAGGAAAAAGCGGTGTCGATGGTGATGGCCGGTGGCCTCATTGGCGCCGTGGCCGGGCCCAATCTGGCGGCGCAAACCCGCACCCTGACGGATGTGCCGTTCATGGGCGCCTACCTGGCGCTGGCCGGCGTGGCCTTGTTGTCCATGGCGGTGCTGGCCTTCATCACCTTTCCACCTGCGCCGGCCAAGCAGCACCAAAATGAGGGTCGCCCGCTGCGCGAGATCATGCGCCAGCCCGTCTTTATGGTGGCTGCGGCCTGCGGCGCGCTGGGCTTTGGTGTGATGAACCTTTTAATGGCGGCCACACCATTGGCCATGCAGCAGTGCAGCCTGCCGTTTTCTGATGTGGCGCTGGTGCTGGAATGGCATGTGATCGGCATGTTTGCACCCGGCTTTTTTACCGGCCATCTGATCAAGCGTTTTGGTGTGCTGCCGATCATGGGCATTGGTGTGCTGCTCAATGCACTGTGCATCGTGATTGCCCTGTCGGGCGTGGACCTGCACCAGTTTTTGATTGCCCTGTTTTTGCTCGGTGTGGGCTGGAACTTTTTGTTCACCGGCAGCACCACCCTGTCGCTGCAAACCTACACCCCGGCCGAGAAAGACCGGGCCCAGGGTGCGCTCAACTTCTTTGTTTTTGCCGTCACGGCGTTGAGCTCATTTGCCTCGGGCGTGCTGGTCACCACCCAGGGCTGGCAACTGCTCAATGCGGGCTCGCTCATCCCGGTGGCACTGACGGGTGCGGCCATTGTCTGGCTCAAGACACGGCCCCAGGCAGTGCCTGCCCAGGCGCCGTAACGACCAGGGTTATTGGGCCTGCAACATGCGCTCGCTCTTCCAGTACACGTCATCACCCACCGTGCCATCGGTGCGGTAGCGGTTGAGCACGCGGGCCAGCACAAACATCAGGTCTGACAAGCGGTTAAGGTAATGCCTTGGCGTGTCTTTCAAGGCCTCCTGGCCGTCCAGTGCCACCACCGCGCGTTCGGCCCGGCGCGCCACAGTGCGGCACACATGGGCCAGCGCGGCGGCGCGGGTGCCGGCTGGCAAAATGAATTCCTGCAGGCGCGGCAGCGCCTCGTTGTACTGCGCCAGCGCGTTGTCGAGCGCCAGCACGGCTTCGGCCTTGAGCAACTCAAAACCCGGAATCGACAGCTCGCCGCCGAGGTTGAACAACTGGTGCTGGATCTCCACCAACAGGCTGCGCACATCGTCGGGCATGGCTTCGCACAGCAGCACGCCGATGTTGGAGTTGAGCTCGTCGACGTCGCCCATCGCGTGCACGCGCAGGCTGTTTTTGGAAACGCGGGTGTTGTCGCCCAGGCCGGTGGTGCCGTTGTCACCGGTGCGGGTGGCGATTTGTGTCAGTCGATTGCCCATGGGTGTGCTCTGGATGCCTCAATTCATGATAATGGCCGGGATTATGACGGAGACCCATCGTGAACGCCCCAAGCCCTCAATTGCACCCGGAAATCCATAACCGCCCAGCGCCTGAAGCGCTGTTGCAAGCCCTGGCCGCCCGCTTTGGCAGCCAGTACTCGGCCGCCCTGGTGGTGCGCGAGCAGCATGGCCGCGACGAATCGTCCTTCAGTGTGCCGCCGCCCGCGGCTGTGGTGTTTTCTGAGAGCACGCAGGATGTGGCCGATGCCGTCAAGCTGGCGGCGCAGTTCAAGGTGCCGGTGATTCCGTTTGGTGTCGGCTCGTCGCTGGAAGGCCATTTGCTGGCGGTGCAGGGCGGCATCAGCATCGATGTGGGCCGCATGAATCAGGTGCTGGCCATCAACGCCGAAGACTTGACGGTGACGGTGCAGGCCGGCGTGACGCGCAAGCAGCTCAATGAGGTGGTCAAGTCCACCGGCCTGTTTTTTCCGATTGATCCCGGCGCCGATGCGACGCTGGGCGGCATGGCAGCCACGCGCGCCAGCGGCACCAACGCCGTGCGTTACGGCACCATGCGCGAAAACGTGCTGGCACTCGAAGTGGTCACCGCCCAGGGCGAGGTGATTCGCACCGGCACGCGCGCCAAAAAATCCAGCGCCGGCTACGACCTGACCCGCCTGATGGTGGGCAGTGAGGGCACGCTGGGCGTGATCACCGAGGTGGCCGTCAAGCTCTACCCGCTGCCCGAGGCCGTCATGGCCGCCACCTGCTCATTCGACAGCCTGGCAGACGCCGTCAACACCACCATCCAGATCATCCAGATGGGCGTGCCGATTGCGCGCTGCGAACTGCTCGACGCCAACACCATCCGCATGGTCAACAAGCACTCGCAATTGAGCCTGCAAGAGGGCGCCATGTTGCTGATGGAGTTCCACGGCTCGCCCGCGAGTGTGCAGGAGCAGGTTGAGACGGTGCAGGCCATTGCCCATGATTTTGGCGGCCAGACCTTTGAGTGGGCCAGCACACCCGAGGCGCGCACCAAGCTTTGGACGGCGCGGCACAACGCCTACTTTGCCGGCATCCAGTCGCGCCCGGGCTGCAGAGTGATCACCACCGACGCCTGCGTGCCGATCTCGCGGCTGGCTGACGCGCTGCTGGACTCGGTGACCGAGGCGCAGGACAGCGGCATTCCCTACTTTCTGGTCGGCCACGTTGGCGACGGCAACTTCCACATGGGCTACCTGATCGACCCCGATTCAGCAGATGAGCGTGCCACCGCCGAGCAACTCAACCACCAGTTGGTGCAGCGCGCGCTCAAACTGGGCGGCACCTGCACCGGCGAGCACGGCATTGGCCTGCACAAGATGGACTTTCTGGTGCAGGAGGCAGGCAGCGGGGCCATCGCCATGATGCGCGCCATCAAGCAGGCGCTGGACCCCGACAACCTGATGAACCCGGGCAAGATTTTTCGGTAGCCCGGATGGGGCAAAGCGCAATCCGGGAATACACGTCAAGCCTGCCCCGGATTGCGTTGCGGTTGCGGTTTACTCGATGGTGAGGCGCTGCGCGCCACTCATGGCCTGCTTTTTGGGCAGCGTGAGGGTCAGCACGCCGTTGTCGTATTTGGCTTTGGCCTGGGTCTGGTCAATGTCAGACGACAACTGGAAGCTGCGCGACACGGCGCCGTAGTAGCGCTCGCTGCGCAACACCTTTTCATCCTGGCTGGTGCTGTCTTGCTGCTTGACCTCGGCGCGCAAGGTCACCATATTGCCATCCACCGCGACCTGGATGTCTTCGATAGGGCTGGCGCAAGCATTTTCAAGACCCTGTGCCGCATTTGG
This sequence comes from Rhodoferax sp., assembly GCF_011391645.1. Classification (GTDB taxonomy): domain Bacteria; phylum Pseudomonadota; class Gammaproteobacteria; order Burkholderiales; family Burkholderiaceae_C; genus Rhodoferax. The sequence goes on from NZ_JAABQC010000140.1 coordinate 5,050, forward strand.
GCAGCCTTGCGCGCCGCACTTACTTGCCGTTG
>NZ_JAABQC010000141.1 GCF_011391645.1 Rhodoferax sp.
TCGCCAGCGCATCGCCGGTTTGTTGCCAGAACGCCGGATCGGCCTGCTCGATGCGCACGATGGCGTTGTTCATGTGCGCGCCGGCGGCCCGCCGTGCGGCTTCAGCGTCGCCGGCTTCGATGGCCTGGCAAATGAGGGCATGTTCCTCGCGCACCTGCCGCGCAAAATCGGCACGCCGGGCTTCATTGGCGCGGGTCACCCGGGTGGCGCCCTGCAGGAATTGGCCCAGGTACTGCAGCGTGCCCATCAGAAAGGGGTTGCGCGCCGCCTCGGCAATGGCCAGGTGGTACTGCACGTCCTCAAGCACGCCATCGCCGCCAACCGCCACCGCCTTGTCGAGTGCGGCAATCGATTGGTGAATGCGTTTGATGTCGGTCTGGGTGCGGCGCTGCGCGGCCAGTGCCGCCACCTCGGCCTCCAGCGCGCGGCGCACCTCCACCATCTGGATCACGGCTTGGCGCGACGCCACCGATTTACTGTCGAAGTTCAGCGGAGAAAAGCCGACCTCCTTGACATACACACCACTGCCCTGGCGCGACTCGACCAGGCCAAGGGATTTCAGGCGTGACATCGCTTCTCTGACCACGGTGCGACTGACGGAAAACTGGTCCACCAAGCTGGCTTCCGTCGGCAACTTGTCGCCAGCAGCCAAGCGCCCGGTACGAATTTTGGCGGCCATTGCATCGGCCACCTGGTCCGACAGGTAGGCACCGGGAAGCACGGGTTTGAACGACGCGGTCATGGCCTGACTTGTCCTATGACCTTACCGCGCGTACACCAGGTCGCGCAGCGTCAAGGAGAGCGCTGGCACGTATGAGATCACCATCAGGCAGGCCAGGATCACCAGCACAAACGGGATCAGGTCCTTGATGATGCGGTCCAGCGAAATTCGCGCCACCGTGCAAGCGGCAAACAGGTTCACGCCGAACGGCGGGGTGATCATGCCGAGGGCCAGGTTGACCACCATGATCAGGCCGAAGTGCACCGGGTCAATGCCAAAGTGCATCGCCACAGGTGCCAGAATCGGGGCCAGCACAATGATGGCGGCACCGGTCTCAATGAACATGCCGATGATGAACAAGGCCGCATTAACACCCAGCAGGAAGTAGACTGGTGACTTGAGCACATCCTGCAGCCAGGTGCCGATGGCCTCGGGCACACCGGCACGGGTGATCAAAAATGCAAACAGTCCTGCATTGGCGATGATGAACATGATCACCGCCGCTGACAGGACCGATTTGCGCAGGATGATGTACAGGTCCGCCACCTTGATTTCGCGGTAAATCACCATACCCACGATCAGCGCGTAAAACACCGCTACCGCAGAGGCCTCGGTCGGGGTGAAGACACCGCCGTAAATACCGCCCAGAATAATCACCGGCATCAGCAGCGCCCAACCGGCTTTCCAGGTGGCTTTGCCAACCGACAAGCGGCCATCGCCGTCGTTTTTGCCCCAGCCCTTGTACTTGCAATAGCCCCAGACAAACAGCATCAGCGCGCCGCTGATGAACAGGCCCGGACCGAAGCCGGCAATGAACAACTCACCAATCGAGACCTCGGCGCTCACGCCATAAAGAATCAGCGGAATCGACGGCGGAATGATCACACCTAACTCAGCACTGGTGGCCTGCAGCGAGGCAGCCCAGGGGGTGGGGTAGCCGTGCTTCATCAGTGCCGGGATCAGGATGGTACCGATGGCAAAGGTGGTGGCCACCGATGAACCCGATACCGAGGCAAAAATCATGCAGGTCAGCACGCAGGTCATGGGCAGGCCACCCTGCACACCACCCACCAGGCTTTTGGCAAAATCGACCAGACGGCGCGAAATGCCGCCTGTTTCCATAATGTTGCCGGCCAGAATAAAGAAGGGAATGGCCGCCAGTGGGAACCGGTTGATGGCGTTGAACATCTCCTTGACGGAAATCAGCATATTGATTTCGGCCACCTGGATACCCAGAACGGCAGCCAAGCCGATCGAAACAGCCACCGACACGGTGAGTGCAAAGCACAACACCATGGTGATCAGCATAACGGTGGTCATTGTGCAGTCTCCAGTTCCAGACGCTGGGGATCCAGCAGATTGCCAATGATGCTGATGACGCTAAAGACACCGCCGACCGGCATGGCCAAATAGGCCCAGAACATGGATATTGATTCCAGCCCGGCCATGGTTTGCACCTTGCCGCGCTGGGCATAGTCCCACCCCCACCAGATGATGATGAGAATCAGGGTGAGTGCGGCCAGACAGACCACCCAGTCAAGCAGGTGGCGCACACGTGCCGGGCTCCAGCGGTAGAGCACATCCACGCTGACCATGGCACCCTGCCTGAAGGCCATCGGAATGCCCAGAAAGACCATCCAGATCAGGCTGAAACGAATCAGCACCTCAGTCCACTCGGCCGGCGTTTCCAGCACAAAGCGGGTGATGATCTGGAACATGCCCAGGCTAGCCGACACCAGCAGCATGGCGCAGGCCGTGACCAGCGAAATTCGGCTGGTCCAGTGCTCCAGCCGCAAAAATTTATCTCTCATAGCGTTCTCCGCCTGACATGGAAGTCAAAAAAAGCGCCCGAGAGTGAATCACTGTCGGGCGCTCAAGCTCTCGCGAGTCGATTACTTGGTGTTGCGGATCTTGTCCATGTTGTCTTTGCCGAACTGCTTCTCGAAATCGGCATACACCGGTGCCAGCGCTGCGACAAACTTGGATTTGTCCAGGTTTTCCGTCACGGTCATGCCTTTGCCGCGCAGGTAGGTCACACCCATGGCGTCGTCGGCATCCACGCGGTCACGATTCAACTTGACAGCAGTCTTGGCTGCTTCCAGAAACACTTTTTGATCCGCTGGTGTGAGCTTGTCAAACGCGGCCTTGTTCATCAGAAAGATGGCTGGTGAATAGACATGACCGGTCAGTGACACGAATTTTTGCACCTGGTCCAGTTTGGCAGCCATGATCACCGACAGCGGGTTCTCCTGGCCATCAACCGTGCCCTGTTGCAGCGCGGTAAACACTTCAGCCATCGCCATCGGGGTGGTCACAATGCCCAGACCCTTGTAGGCGGCCACGTGCACCGGGTTTTCCATGGTGCGCAGCTTCAGGCCTTTCAGGTCATCAGGGGTATTGACAGCGCGCTTGTTGTTGGTCACGTTGCGCATGCCGTTTTCGCCCCAGGCCAATGCCTTGAAGCCCTTGGAGTCAAACTTGGTCAGCATTTCCTGGCCGATGGGGCCGTCAAGCACCATACGGGCATGGGCCTTGTCGCGGAACAGGAAGGGAATGTCGAGGATCTTGGCATCGGGCACAAAGTTGGGCACCGGGCCGGTGGAGGTGAAGGTCAGCTCTTGCGTGCCCAACTGAACCGACTCGATGGACTCGCGCTCACTGCCCAGCGAGGCGTTGTAAAAGGTCTGAATCTTGTAACGGCCCGCGGTGTTCTTTTCGACCTCCTTGGCAAAGGTGTCAATGGCCACGCCCTGATGCGAGTTCTGGGCAATGGCAATGTTGATCTTCATGTTGGTCTGCGCGGCCGCTGTGGCCACCAGACCGACTGCGAGAGAAAGGCCGATAAACAATTTGCTCAATTTCATGCAATGTCTCCTAGATATAAAAATAAACGACCGAAAAGTTGTATGACAAATTTAATTATCACGTCCTCGCCAGCTTGATGGCATCAGTGTTTTCCCTGATGTACGCCCAGATGATTTCTTCAAAACTGGATTCGGGCAGCAGGCCCAGACCCGCAGCACGACGGGCGTTGATGCGCGCCGGCCAGGTCTTGACGATGTTGTGGATGGCGGCGTCGGGTACCCAGTCGATCAGCGCCGCCACATCGGGCCCCGCGACTCGTTCCAGCGCAGCAGCCATCTCGGCCGGCGTGGTTGTCAGGGCCGGCAGGGTCAGGGCTATGCGCGGGCCCCAGGCCTGAGCGCTGGCCCGGGCTGCAGTGATCAGACCGGCGATGGTGCGCTCGGGTGAGGACAGCGCCACCGGGGTGTCAGCCGGTACCGGACAAACGGCACGCACACCCGCCAGCGGCTCGCGCAACATGCCGCTCAAAAAGCTTGACGCAGCACCATTGGGTTTGCCCGGGCGCACACTCACGGTCATCAAACGCACGCTGCGCCCCTGAATAAAAGCCTTGCGGCTGAAGTCCGCCATCAGTTGCTCACCAATGAATTTTTGGATGCCGTAACTGCTTTGCGGAGTCGGCAGTGTGGTGTCTTCAATCACCGGGGGCAGCGGCATGCCAGGCGCGTCGCCAAACACCGCCAGCGAACTGGCAAACACCACGACCGGTTTGGTCTTGAGGGCGCGGCAGGCCTCCAGCAGCGACAGCGTGGCGCCAAAGTTGCTGCGCATGCCAAGGTCAAAATCAGCCTCGCATTCGCCGCTGACCGCTGCCGCCAGATGGAACACCACGTCGGTGTGCGCATCCAGTCCGGCGCGGCCTCTGGCCAACAGGTCATTCAGGTCACCGGTCAAGGCAATCACGCGCGGGTCGGCCAGCAGGTCGGCGGGCGGTGCCGCACGGTCGACCAGTGTGATCGGGCCAATGTCAATGGGTGCAGCCCCGTCCAGCGACAGCTTGCCCTGCGCCAGCAGGGCGCGCGCCAGGCGCACCCCCAAAAATCCGGCACCGCCGGTGATCACAACGTGACAGCTTCCTTCGCCTGTGGCGATTGGTTTCAGCATGGTGGCTTCTCCTAAATAATTGTTAATTCACTTGCCCCAGCGCAGCACCATCGGGTCCAGGCGCTGCGCAACTTCGATCAAGCCGGCACGCACCGCCGGGTGCATGGCGGGCCAGGGATGGCGCGGTGCCTCGCAGGCGATCACACCGCCGGCTTTCATCAGCGCCTTGGCGCTCAAGATGCCACCCTGACGATTTTCATAGTTGATCAGCGGCAACCATTGCTGGTACAGGGAAAAAGCGTCTTCGCGCCGAC
>NZ_JAABQC010000142.1 GCF_011391645.1 Rhodoferax sp.
GCTGATTGACCTGAAACGCGCGGGCTACTTCGTCAAGGAATACGTCTACCGCATCGAGGAAGCCGTGATCCGCACACTGCTGCATTTCGGCGTGACCGGTCACCGGGTGGCAGGCGCCCCAGGCATTTACGTCCGGCTGGACGACCCCGCCGGCCACGCGCTGCTGCCGCAACGCCCGATGAAAAATGCCGCAGGCCCCAATTTCACCGGCCTCGGCAAGATCGCCGCCTTGGGTATCAAGGTCAGCCGCAATTGCACCTACCACGGTGTGGCCCTCAATGTCGCCATGGACCTTGAACCCTACTCGCGTATCAACCCCTGCGGCTATGTCGGGCTGCAAACGGTGGATCTTTCTACAATCGGCGTTTTGGCGAGTTGGCAGGAAGCGGCTGAGGTTTTCAGCCAGAAGCTGACGAGTTATTTGGCCCCTTGAAAGCGCCAAGCCGGTATGCGTTGAAAACCAACAACCTTCGTCGCGAGGGCGCGACTCCTACATATTTATGAACACATCCACGACCAGCACCACGGTGCGCGAATCCCAAAGCGCTGAAAACTATGACGCCACCGCCAAGCAAAAGGCGGGTGCCAAACTGTCGCGCATCCCGGTCAAGGTGGTGCAGGGCGAAATTTTGCGCAAGCCTGAATGGATTCGCGTCAAGGCGGGCTCGCCCACCACGCGCTTCTACGAAATCAAGGACGTGCTGCGTGCCAACAAGCTGGTGACGGTGTGCGAAGAAGCCAGTTGCCCCAACATTGGCGAATGCTTCGGCAAGGGCACGGCCACCTTCATGATCATGGGCGACAAATGCACCCGTCGCTGTCCGTTTTGCGATGTTGGCCATGGCCGTCCCGACCCACTTGATGTCAACGAGCCGGTGAATCTGGCCAACACCATCGCCCAGCTCAAACTCAAATATGTGGTGATCACCAGTGTTGACCGAGATGACTTGCGCGACGGCGGCGCCGGGCATTTTGTGGCCTGCATCGAGCACATCCGTGCCAAATCTCCGCAGACCCAGATCGAGGTGCTGGTGCCCGACTTCCGCGGCCGAGACGACCGCGCACTCGAGATCCTCAAGGCGGCCCCCCCTGACGTGATGAACCACAACCTGGAGACCATTCCCCGCCTGTACAAAGAGGCCCGCCCGGGATCCGACTACCAGTTCAGCCTGAACCTGCTGAAAAAGTTCAAAGCGATGTTTCCCGACGTGCCCACCAAGAGCGGCCTGATGGTGGGCCTGGGTGAGACGGATGACGAAATTCTGCAAACCATGCAGGACATGCGCGACCACGGCATCAACATGCTGACCATCGGCCAGTATCTTGCGCCAAGCACCAGCCACCTGACCGTCAAACGCTACGTGCACCCCGACGTCTTCAAGATGTTCGAGGCCAGGGCCTATGAGATGGGATTCAGCCACGCTGCCGTGGGCGCCATGGTGCGCTCCAGCTACCACGCCGACGTTCAAGCCGGTCACGCGATGGGGCACACCACTGCCTGAAAAAGCCGCTTTGATGCAAAGTCACTGGCATACCTCCAGTCTGTGGCTGGACCTGGCCTCGCTGGCGCAGCGCTGCGACGGCGCCACCTACACCCGAGGCATGGACCTGTACCGCCAGCAGCGGGTGCTCAGCCTGTCGATTGAGCCGCTTGCAGAAGAGTGGCTGCTGCTGGGCGAAGTGCAAGGCAGCGCGCGCCTGCCGTACAAAGTTTCGATCGAGATCAAGCTCGGTGCCTATGGCCAGGTGATGGCGTGGGACAGCGACTGCACCTGCCCGGTGGGAGCGCAGTGCAAGCATGGCGTGGCCCTGCTGATCAAGGCCGCCTATAAAGGTCAGCAAATCCTGGGCAACAACGCACAAACGCCAAGCTTCAAACCACAAACAGAGCAAGAACTGGCGGCGCAGCGCCAGGCCGATCTGGCCCGACGCCAGGCTGCCGCCCAGCTGGAAGCCGAAAACCAGGTGATCCGCTGGCTGGGCGAGTTCGAACGCGGTGGCGCCAAAGCCCCACTGGCAGCCGAGCGCAGCGGCCAAAACCTGCGCAACGAGCAGTTTTTGTACCTGCTCAACATGCTCTCGCCGCAGGGCCCGACACCGCTGCTGACGCTCGAAGTGGTGGTGTCTTACCCCAAGATCAGCGGCGACTGGGCCAAGGCCAAGCCCGTCAGGACCATGCCAGAACGCGGCCAGACGACCTACGATTTGGCAACCGAGACCGACCACGACGTGCTGCAACTCATGCGCACCATGCCGGGCGCGGCCAGCGGCTACTTCTACAGCCACAGCGCCAAGTCGCGCGTCACGATCGAGGGCAAGTACGGGGCGCAGGCGATCGAGCTGGCCGCCAGCACCGGGCGCCTCTTCATGGGCGACAGCAAAGGCCAGCCGACGATTGCGGCGCACTGGGGTCCACCGCTTGAGGTGGACTGGAACTGGCACGAAATCAAACAGGCGGTTGCCAATGACAGCGCCTGGGTGCTGCGCGCCCGGGTGGCGCATTCGATGGCCACGCTGTGTCTGAACAACCCGCCCTTGTACCTGGATGCCCAGCGCGGCGTGTGCGGCCTGGCCAGGGTGAAAGACCTGAGCCCGGGCCAGGTGGCGGTGCTGCTGAAGAGCCCGCCGCTGCAAAGCGCAGCGCTCAAAAAACTCCAGGTCGAGCTGGCCGAGCGCCTCGGCCCCGTGCCCTTGCCGCCCATGCTGGAGCCGCTGGAAACCCTGACCGGTATCACACCCACGGCCTGCCTGCACTTGACCGCCGTGGCGCCCGCCGAGGTGCCCGCGTCCGGACTGATGCGGGCCACGCTGCGCTTTGATTACGCAGGCCACCGTGGCTGGTGGGTGGGCCAGGGCACCACGGTCATGGTGGACAACGGCCAGACGCGTTGTTTGCTGCAACGCGACCCGCAAGCCGAACTCGAAGCCATCACCGGCCTGGTGCAACTTGGCCTGACCGTCGGCGCCCAAGGCATTTTTGGCATTGCCGGCAGCGCACCCCAGCAACTCTGGCTGCAATGGGCCGACAGCAATTTCGCGCGCTTGCGCGAGGCGGGTTTTGAGGTCACGCTGGATGCATCGCTTGATGGCTGGATCCAGCATGGTGAGGCGCTGCGCGTGACACTGCAAACGCAAGGCGATGACGAAGCCACCTCGCCCTGGTTTGATTTGTCGCTGGGCATGGAAATCAACGGCGAGCGCCACAACATCCTGCCCTTTTTGCCCGAGCTGATCAAAGTGGCCGCGCGCAGCCCGCGCGATGCCACCACCGGTCTGCCCGACATTCCGCCGTTTGTTTTTTTGCCGGCGCCTGCGGGCGGCTTCATCCGGCTGCCCACCGACAACCTCAAGCCCTGGCTGGGCGCCCTGCTGGAGCTGGTGGGCGACCGCGACCATGACTTTGCCGGCGACAGCCTCAAGCTCTCGCGCCTGGATGCCATGCGCGCCACCGCCGCATTGGGCGAAGGTGCCGTCTGGCAGGGTGCGCAACACCTGCGCGAGATGGTGCAGCGCCTCAGCGGCCGCACCGGGTTGCCCGAGGTGCCTGCCCCGAAAAGTGTCAACGCTTCGCTGCGACCTTACCAACAGCAAGGTGTGAACTGGCTGCAGTTCTTGCGCGAATATGGTTTGGCCGGCATTCTGGCCGATGACATGGGGCTGGGCAAAACGCTACAAACGCTGGTGCACATCCAGATCGAAAAAGACGCCGGCCGCCTGACCCACCCGGCGCTGATCATTGCACCGGTGAGCCTGATGGGCAATTGGCAGCGCGAGACCGAACGCTTCTGCCCCGGGCTGCGCAGCCTGGTGATCCACGGCAAGGACCGCCACGAAGTCGCTGGCAGCATGGCTGAGTTTGATGTCGTGATAGCGCCCTACTCGCTGTTGCACCGCGACCGGGAGCGCTGGCTCGAGGCGCAGTGGCACCTGGTGGTGCTCGACGAGGCGCAGAACATCAAGAACGCCAGTACCAACGCCGCCCAAGTGGCCAGCGAACTCAACAGCAGGCACCGCCTGTGCCTGTCGGGCACGCCCATGGAAAACAATCTGGGTGAACTGTGGAGCCTGTTCCACTTCCTGATGCCGGGTTTTCTGGGCAGCCAGAAGCGTTTTACCGAACTGTTTCGCGGCCCGATTGAAAAACAGGGCGACGCCGAAGCGTTGCACCAGTTGCGCGCCCGCGTCACACCCTTCATGCTGCGCCGCACCAAGGCACTGATCGCCCATGAGCTGCCGCCCAAGGTCGAAACCGTGATGCGCGTGGAACTCTCGGGAAAACAGGCCGACCTCTACGAAACCATCCGCCTGGGCATGGAAAAAACCGTGCGCGAGGCGCTTGATGCCAAGGGCCTGGCCAAGTCGCAAATCACCATTCTGGATGCACTGCTCAAGCTGCGCCAGGTCTGCTGCGACCCGCATCTGCTCAAGCTGGAGGCGGCCAAAAAGGTCAAGGCATCTGCCAAACTGGAGCAGTTGATGGCGATGCTGCCCGAAATGCTGGCCGAGGGTCGGCGCATCCTGCTGTTTTCGCAGTTCACCAGCATGCTGACATTGATCGAGGCCGAGCTGAAGCAACGCAATATCCGCTGGGTCAAGCTCACCGGCCAAAGCCAGCAGCGCGACGCGATCATCGACCAGTTCACCAGCGGCGAAGTGCCGCTGTTTTTGATCAGCCTGAAAGCCGGCGGCACCGGCCTGAACCTGCCGCAAGCCGACACCGTGATCCATTACGACCCCTGGTGGAACCCGGCCGTGGAAGCCCAGGCCACCGGCCGCGCCCACCGCATTGGTCAGAAC
>NZ_JAABQC010000014.1 GCF_011391645.1 Rhodoferax sp.
GCAGCCAGTACCGCAGCGGCATTTATTGGGGTAACGAGGCCGAGCGTCAAGCGGTGCTAGCCAGCCGCGATGCGCTGCTGAAGACCGGCCGCTTCAAAACCATCCATACCGAATTGGCCCCCGCCAGCACTTTCTACCTGGCCGAGGACTACCACCAGGACTACTACAAAAAGAACACGGTGAGCTACAGCTACTACCGTTTGTCGTGCGGTCGGGATAAGCGGGTGGAGATGCTTTGGAAGTAGGCACTGGAGCGACCGCACGCGATCGCGGGCAAAGGCCCGCTGCATCAGCCAAACAAAAAGCCGCCTGAACAGGCGGCTTTTGCGTCAACCAAAGAAGCTTACTTGGCGCCCGGCACCTTGCCTTCAACACCCTTGACGTAGAAGTTCAGGCCACCCAGGAACTTGTCGTCAGCCACGGTGTCCTTGGCGATCTGGACCTTGCCGGTGTTGTCAACAATGGGGCCGGTCCAGATGGCAAAGCTGCCGTCTGCCAGGCCTTTTTTAACTTCTTCCACGCGGGCTTTGGTCTCGGCGGGCACGTCTTCGGCAATGCTCACGATGTCAATCGCGCCCTCCTTCACACCCCACCACTCGGCACCGCCACCCTTCCAGCTGCCGTCAAGGGCTTCCTTGGTGGCCTTGATGTAGTACGGACCCCAGTTGATCACAGCGGATGCCAAATGGGCTTTGGGGCCATAGGCGGTCATGTCGGAGTCCCAGCCAAAGGCGCGCTTGCCTTTGGCCTCTGCGGTCTTCAGGACAGCCGGGGAATCGGTGTTCTGGAACAGCACATCAGCGCCGCCGTTGATCAGGCTGGTGGCGGCTTCAGTCTCTTTGGGCGGGTCAAACCAGCCATTCACCCACACCACTTTGGTCTTGACCTTGGGGTTGCTGCTTTGGGCGCCGAGTGTGAAGGCGTTGATGTTGCGGATCACTTCCGGGATCGGGATCGACCCCACCACACCCAGCGTGTTGGTTTTGGTCATCTTGCCGGCAATCACACCCGCCATGTACGCGCCCTCATAGGTGCGGCTGTCGTAGGTGCGCATGTTGTCGGCCTGCTTGTAGCCGGTGGCATGCTCGAACTTGACGCCCGGGTTGTCCGTGGCCACCTTGAGCATCGGTTCCATGTAACCGAAGGTGGTGCCAAATATCAGCTTGTTGCCCTGCCCCGCCATGTCGCGCAGCACGCGCTCGGCGTCGGCCGATTCGGGAACATTCTCGACAAATGAGGTGCTGACCTTGTCGCCAAATTCTGCCTCCAGGGCCTTGCGGCCGTTGTCGTGGGCAAAGGTCCAGCCGCCGTCGCCGACCGGGCCGACATAGGCAAAGGCAATCTTCAGTGGCTCTGGCTTGGGCGCGGGTGCAGAAGCGACTGGCGCGGGAGCAGGCGCGGGCGCGGGCTCTTCCTTCTTGCCACAGCCCACCAGCGCGGCGGCGGCCACGGCGGAAAGTGCTGCCGCTTTGAGCAGCGAACGTTTTTGCAGATCAGTCATGTTTTTTCCTTATCAAGGGACGGGTTGGACAGCGAGAAAATCGTAATTATGAACCGGAACACTCAGGCGCCAGGGTAAAACGGTTTGCCAATACTGGCAGGCATGTTGATGCGGATCCACTGCGGGTTGCGCGAGATCAGCGCCAGCACAAGAATGGTGGCCACGTAGGGCAGCATGCTTAAAAACTGCGGTGGCACGTCGACGCCAATGCCCTGCAGGTGAAACTGCAACATCGTCACGCCACCAAACAGGTAGGCCCCAAGCAGCACACGCCCGGGGCGCCAGGTGGCAAAGGTGGTGAGTGCCAGCGCAATCCAGCCCTTGCCGGCCACCATGCCCTCAACCCACAGCGGCGTATAGACCACAGACAAATAAGCCCCGGCCAGGCCACACAGCGCACCGCCCACCACCACCGCCAGCAGCCGGATCAGGCGCACCGGGTAGCCCAGCGCGTGGGCCGACTCCGGGCTTTCGCCCACGCTGCGCATCACCAGCCCATTGCGGGTGCGGTACATGAACCAGATCAGCGCCAGCGCCAGCAGCACCGTCAGGTAGACCAGCGGGTGGTGGCGAAAAAGGGCCGGGCCAAACCAGGGAATATCCGACAAGTAGGGAATGGCGAAGCTGGTGCGCTCCGGAATTTTTGCCTGCACAAAACCTGTGCCGACAAAGGCGGAAAACCCGGTGCCAAACAGCGTGAGCGCCAGTCCGGCGGCGTATTGGTTGGTGTTGAGCCAGATCACCAGCACACCAAAAATTGCCGCCAGCAAGGCGCCAACAGCCATGCCCGCGGCAAAACCCATGATGTCAGAGCCGGTGGTGACCACAGTGGCAAAGCCGGCAATGGCCGCGCACAGCATCATGCCCTCGGCGCCCAGATTGACAATGCCCACCTTTTCATTGATCAACAGACCCAGCGAGGCAATTGCCAGCACGGTGCCCGCATTGAGCGTGGCGGCCATCAGCAAGGCGTAGGATTCCATCACTTGCTCCACTTCAGACGGTAATTGACCAGCGTGTCACAGGCCAGCAGGCTGAACAACAGCAGCCCCTGAAACACCCCGGTGAGCGATTTGGTCAGCCCCAGGCGCGACTGCGCCAGCTCACCGCCAATGTAAAACATGCTCATCAGGATGGCCGAGAACACCATGCCGACCGGGTGCAGACGGCCGACAAAGGCCACGATGATGGCGGCAAAACCGTAACCCGCCGGCACATAAGGGGTGAGCTGGCCAATCGGGCCGGCCACTTCCAGCGCACCGGCCAGGCCAGCCGCGCCACCCGACATCAGCAGCGCCGTCCAGAGCGCCTTGCGCGACGAAAAACCGGCGTAGCGCGCCGCCGCCGGCGCCAGCCCGCCCACCTGCAGGGCCAGACCGGCCCGGGTGCGAAACAAGAATACCCACAAGCCGGCCACGCTGAGCAGGGCCAGCAGCGCACCAATGCTGACGCGCGAACCCTCGAACAAACGCGGAACCCGGGTTACCGCCTCAAAGGTCTTGCTTTGCGGAAAGTTGAAACCCATGGGATCTTTCCACGGCCCGCCCACCAGATAACTCAACAACTGAACTGCCACATAGACCAGCATCAGACTCACCAGAATCTCGTTGGCGTGAAAACGGTCGCGCAGCAGCGCCGTGACACCGGCCCAAAACATGCCGCCGAGCACGCCGGCCAGCAGAATCGGCAGCACGATCCAGCGGCCGGTGCTGGCATCGGCCATCAGCGCGATGCCGCCGGCAAAAATCGCCCCGATGATGTACTGGCCCTCGGCGCCGATGTTCCACACGTTCGACCTGAAGCACACCGCCAGTCCCAGCGCAATGATCAGCAGCGGCGTGGCCTTGACCAGCAGTTCTCCGATAGCGTAGGCATTGTGAAGCGGTAGCCAGAAAAACATTTCCAGACCCTTGAGCGGGTCTTTGCCGAGTGCCGTGAACATCAGCGCACCAATCAGCACCGTGATCAGCAACGCCATCAGGGGCGAGCCATAGGTCCAGGCCCTGGAGGGTTCGGCACGCGCTTCAAGCTTGAGCATGCTGGGCTCCTGACGGGCTGACCAAATCGGGCTCGGTGACGGCTTCGAGTTCGGCCAGATGGCGCTGCAGGTCTTCGTCCCACAGACCGCTCATCCAGATCCCGATGCGCTCAATGCTGGCCTCGGCAATGGGCACAGAAGGCGACAACTGGCCTTTGGAGATCACATGCAAACGGTCGCTCACTTCAAACAACTCTTCGAGCTCCTCACTCACCACCAGCACCGCGCAACCGGCATCGCGCAAGGCCAGGATTTCACCCCTGATTTGAGCCGCCGCGCCCACATCCACGCCCCAGGTGGGCTGCGAGACGATGAACAACTTGGGCTGGGCGTCGATCTCGCGGCCGACAATAAATTTTTGCAGGTTGCCGCCCGAGAGCGAACGCGCCAGCGCGCGCGGGCCGCCGGCCTTGACATTGAAAGCCTGGATGAGTCGCGCCGCATGTTGCTCCAGCGCGCCCACCTTGATCCAGCCACCGGCAAATTTAGGCATGGAAATGGACTCGGTGCGGGTCAGCAGCAGGTTGTGCGCCAGGCTCAGCGTTGGCACAGCGCCGCGTCCGAGCCGCTCTTCCGGCACAAAGTGCAGGCCCAGCTTGCGGCGTTCGCCCGGATGAAGGGCCGACACATCGGTATTACCCATGCGTATGCTGCCCTTGGGCGCACGGCAGTCTTCGCCCGACAAGGCGTACATCAATTCCTTTTGGCCGTTGCCGGAAACACCGGCAATGCCCACGACCTCGCCGGCACGCACTTGCAGGCCAATGCCGTCAAGATCGACGCCAAACTGGTCCTCCCGCGCCAGACTGAGCCCGTTCACATCAAGCACCACGGCGCCTGACTGCTGCGGGCGGTGTTGCAGTTGCGGTGGCTCGGCACCAATCATCATGCGCGACAAGGAGGCGTTGGACTCCTCAGCGGGGTTGCAGACGCCGGTGACCTTGCCACCACGCAGCACGGTGCAGGCATTGCACAACTCGCGGATTTCGTGCAGTTTGTGGCTGATGTACAAGATGCTGCAGCCCTCGCTGGCCAGCTTTTTCAGCACCACAAACAGCTTTTCGACGGCCTGTGGCGTGAGCACCGAGGTCGGCTCATCCAGAATCAGCAACTCCGGACGCGTCAGCAGGGCGCGGATGATTTCGACCCGCTGCATCTCACCCACGCTCAGGGTGTGCACCGGGCGCGCCGGGTCGATGTCAAGGCCGTACTCGGCGGCCTTGGCCACGATGCTGGCCGTGACCTGGTCCAGCGAATTGCGCGCCAGGCCAAGCCAGACGTTTTCGGCCACAGTCAGGGTGTCGAACAAATTGAAGTGCTGGAACACCATGCTGATGCCGTTGGCCCGCGCATCCTTGGGGTTGCGGATCTGCATCACCTGGCCGTTGATCTGGACTTCCCCGGCGTCGGGCTTGACCGCACCGTAAATGATTTTCATCAGGGTTGACTTGCCAGCGCCGTTTTCACCGAGCACGGCATGCGTCTCGCCGGGCATCACCGTCAGGCTGATGTCACTGTTGGCGACCACGCTGGGGTAGCGCTTGGTGATGCCGAACAGTTGAAGACGGGGTGTGGTCATGAACAAAGGTGTCAGTTGGGTTAGGTGCTGTTTTTACCAGCAAAATGCCTTGAAATCTGGATTTTGACTTTGACTGGGGGTCACGACCCCAAGAAAAAACTTGCAAGATCAATGCCAGCTCGCATCACGCTTCCTGATGACCGGGCATGGCATTTGCTCTATGCTCAGGCTCGTGGTGCCCCGGATCACCCCTTAACCTTAGCCTGTGAGTGCTTTCATGAACCCACCCATCCTGCAGTTTGTCTGGCGCGGCGAGACGGTCACGCTGCACCACATCGCGCCCACCCGCACCTTGCTGCAACTGTTGCGCGAAGACCTGGCCCACAGCGCCACCAAAGAAGGCTGCAACGAGGGCGACTGCGGCGCCTGCACCGTGGTGCTGGGGGAATTGCAGGGGGAGCACATCAGCTACCGCGCCGTCAACAGCTGCATCAAAATGGCGCACGCTGTGGATGGCATGGCGCTCTGGACCGCCGCCGACCTCACCGCTGTGGACGGCACAGCCCACCCGGTGCAGCAAGCATTGCACCAGTGCCACGCCAGCCAGTGCGGCTTTTGCACGCCCGGCTTTGCCATGAGCCTGTTTGGCCTGTACCAGAACCGGGTGCTGAAAGAGCAGCCGATCAGCCGCTCCCAGGCGCAGGAGGCGCTGTCAGGCAACCTGTGCCGCTGCACCGGCTACCGGCCCATTCTGGACGCGGCACAGCAGATGGCCACCCTGCCCCGGGTGCAGCTGGACGAGGCGCGCTTGCGCCAGCAATTAGCCGCCATCGCGCCCGCCCAACGGCAACAGTCTGCTGATTTTTGTTATGACGCGCCGACCCGCCTCGACGCGCTGCTGGCTGCGCGGGCGGCGCGGCCGCAGGCCCAACTGGTGGCCGGCTGCACCGATGTGGGCTTGTGGGTCAACAAGCTGCACATGGATTTTGCGCAGCTGCTCGACGTGACACGCGTGGCGGAACTCAAGGCCATCGAGGTGCAGAACAACCACACCGTCATCGGTGCGGCCGTCAGCCTGAGCGACGCCTTTGCCGCGCTTGCATTGGATCGGCCGCAACTGCACGCCTTTTTCAGCCGCTTTGCCGGACTGCCGGTGCGCCACGCCGGCACCCTGGGTGGCAATATCGCCAATGGCTCTCCGATTGGCGACAGCATGCCGCTGCTGATCGCGCTGCGCGCCAGCGTGGTGCTGATGAGCGTGCGCGGCCAGCGTGAGTTGCCGCTGGAAGCGCTGTACACCGGCTACCGCAAGAACGTCATGGCGGCCGACGAAGTGCTGGCCTTCATTCATGTGCCCCGTCCACGGCCCGATGAATTGCTTCGGGTTTACAAGGTGTCCAAGCGCACCGAGGACGACATTTCTGCGGTTTGCCTGGCCGTCAGCATGGCGTTGCATGACGGACGCGTCGCGCAGGCCTCGATCGGCGTGGGCGGTGTGGCGGCCACGCCCGTGCGCGCATCGACAACCGAGGCATTGCTCACCGGACAGGGCTGGACTCACGACACCGTGAACAGGGCAAGCGCTTGTCTGCGCGCCGAATTTCAACCGATCTCGGACATGCGCGCCAGCGCCGCCTACCGCGCGCAGGTGCTCGACGGGCTCATGCAACGCTTCTGGCTGGAAAGCCAGGGCGCGGCAGATGTCAACCTGGCAAGCTTGACCCTGGAAGGAGAAAGCGCATGAACGCCCCTTTGCCCGCAGGCACCGAGCCGCTGGTCGCCAGCGGCCAGTCACACCCACACGAAAGCGCGGCGGCCCAGATTGCCGGTGCCGCCACTTACATCGACGACATCCCGGAGTTGCGCGGCACGCTGTACGCCGCGCCGGTGATGTCCAAAGTGGCGCACGGCAAGCTGCTCGGCGTGGACACGCAGGCCGCACTGGCGCTGCCCGGCGTGCGCGCCGTGCTGCTGGCGGCCGATGTGCCCGGCAGCAAGGTGCTGGCCGCCTTTGCCGGCGATGAACCCGTGTTGGCACAAGACAGCGTGCAGCATGTGGGCCAGGTGATTGCCCTGGTGGTGGCGGACAGCGTCATGCTGGCGCGCCGGGCAGCGCGTTTGGTGGCACCCCGAATTGAGCCACTGCCCGCGATCCTCGACGTGCGCGAAGCACTCAGGGCGCAGAGTTTTGTGCTGCCGCCGGTGACCGTGCGCCGTGGTGATGCAGGCCAGGCCCTGGCGCGGGCACCGCACACCCTGCAGGGCACGCTCGAAGTCGGCGGCCAGGAGCATTTTTACCTCGAAGGCCAGGTGGCCTACGCGCAGCCGCTGGAACAAAACCAGTGGCTCATCCACAGCAGCACGCAGCACCCGGGTGAGGTGCAGCACTGGGTGGCGCATGCCCTCGGGCTGGACAACCACGCGGTCACGGTGCAGTGCCGGCGCATGGGCGGCGGTTTTGGCGGCAAGGAAACCCAGGCCGGCCATCTGGCCGTGTGGGCAGCGCTGGCTGCGCACAAGTTGCAGCGGCCGGTGAAGCTGCGGCTTGACCGCGATGATGATTTTCTGATCACCGGCAAGCGCCATCCGTTCAGCTTTGAGTACCGCGTGGGGTTCGATGACAGTGGCAGGCTGTGCGGCCTGCAGTTGCAGATGCTGGCGCACTGCGGCTTCAGCGCCGATTTGTCAGGCCCGGTGGCCGACCGCGCCATTTTTCATGCCGACAACGCCTATTTTTTGCAAGACGTGGAGATCACGTCTTACCGCTGCAAGCTCAACACCCAGAGCCACACCGCGTTTCGCGGCTTTGGCGGGCCGCAGGGCATGATCGTCACCGAGGCCATCCTGGGCAACATCGCGCGCCATCTGGGGCTCGACCCGTTGGCCGTGCGACAACGCAATTTGTACAGCGATGAGTCAGAACGCAACACCACGCACTACGGCATGCAGGTCGAGGGCAACATCCTGCAGCCGCTGATCACGCGATTGGCCGACACGGCCCGGTACCCGCAGCGCCGCGAAGCCATTGTCGGCTGGAACCAGAACAGCAAAGTGCTCAAGCGCGGCATCGCCCTGACGCCGGTCAAATTCGGGATCAGCTTCACCGCCACGCTATTCAACCAGGCGGGCGCGCTGGTGCATGTCTACCTGGACGGCAGCGTCATGGTCAACCATGGCGGCACCGAAATGGGGCAAGGCCTGCACACCAAAGTGGCACAAATCGTGGCCGACGAGCTGGGGGTGCCCTTGCACCGGGTGCGCCTGAGCGCCAGCGACACCAGCAAGGTCCCCAACGCCTCGGCCACCGCCGCCTCGGCCGGCACCGACCTCAATGGCCGCGCCGCCCAGTTTGCCGCGCGCCATGTGCGTGACAACCTGGCGGCCTTTGTCAGCGGCATCGACGGTGTTGGCGCCGGCGCCGTGCAGTTTGCCGCCGGCCAGGTGATCACGCCAAAAGCCACACGCAGTTTCAACGCCGTCGTGGCGCTGGCTTATGCCAACCGCATCCAGCTCTGGAGTGACGGCTTTTACCGCACCCCAAAAATCCACTACGACAAAACCACCCTGACCGGGCGGCCGTTTTATTACTTTGCCTATGGCGCGGCGTGCACCGAGGTGGCCATCGACACCCTGACTGGCGAGAGCCGTGTGCTGAGGGTGGACATCCTGCACGACGTCGGCCGGTCCATCAATCCGGCCATTGACATCGGGCAGATCGAAGGCGGTTTTGTGCAGGGCATGGGTTGGCTCACGTCTGAAGAACTGGTGTGGAACGACCAAGGCCTGCTGACCACGCACGCGCCCAGCACTTACAAGATTCCCACAGCCGGTGATGTGCCAACGCATTTCAAGGTCGATTTATGGCCCGAGGCCAACCCCGAGGACAATGTTTTTGGCTCCAAAGCCGTGGGTGAACCGCCATTCATGCTGGCCATCAGCGTGTTTGAGGCGCTGCGCGAGGCCGTGGCCCAGGCGCGCGGCGACGGTCTGGCGGTGCAATTGAACGCACCGGCCACGGCAGAGCGGGTGTTGTGGGCGCTGCACACCTAAACAGTTGGGGTCAGAGCACGTCGCTGCGCGAGTGGTCTGACCCGCAAAGCCTCAAGTTGGTTGGGGTCAGAGCACGTCGCTGCGCGAGTGGTCTGACCCGCAAGGTCTCAAGTTTGGTCTGACCCGCAAGGTTTCAAGTTTTCAGACTCCGGCGAGCGAGCGCAGTGCGGTGGGATCAACCAGATTCAGCACACGGCCTGAGCCGCTGATCAGGCTTTGCTCACGCAAATGCCGCAGCACGCGCGAGAAAGTCTCGGGGGCAATGCCCAGCTGCACCGCAATGCTGCGCTTGCGCTGCTGCAGTTCCACCGCCATCTGGCCCTGGGCGCCAGATTGGGCATGACTCAGCAGCCACTCGGCACAGCGCGCCTCGGCATCCTTGGCGAGCCGGCTCACGGCAAATTCGGTCTGCCGCCGGTGCGCCATCGCCACATCAAGCAGCACGGCCTGGGCTGCTGCGGGCAGGTCGGCAATGCCTTTGCTGAATTCTTCCGCGCGCACCTGGCGCAACTCCACCGGGGTGTCTGCCAAAGCGTCGACCAAATGCGGCAACTTGAGCACAACTGAGCTGGCGTCGAGCCAGCACGGCCCCTCAAGCACGCCGATCTGGTGCTCCATCGAGCCATCTTCGAGCACACCCAGCGCCACCCGGCCGGATTCGATGTAACTGACCCAGACCGGTTTGCTGCCACGTTGCAGCAGAAGCTGTCCGCGGGCGATCTTTTGGGGCTGGGCGCATGGGTTGATAAAGTTAACGGTAAACATGTTCGTTACTTTGCAGCGCCTGCCACTTGGGAAACTTGAGGAAGATCAACAAACATGGAAAAACTCGCCCCCGGCTGCCAGACACTGTCCTGAGTCAGGGCTTTTGCTACGATCAAGCGCATCGAACCCGTTTTCAAGGACCTCTTTCTTGCGTACGCTTCTCATCCAGAACGCCCGCTGCGTCGCCACCTTTGACCACCCCAACCCGGCGCTGGCGCGCGAGTTGAGCGATGCGTCGATCCTGATTCAGGGTCATCGCATCCAGGCCATTGGACCGGCCGCAGAACTGCCCCAAACCGCCGATGAAGTGATTGACGCGCGCGGTCACCTGGTGACCCCGGGCCTGATCAACACCCACCACCACATGTTCCAGAGCCTGACCCGGGCGATTCCGGCAGTGCAAAACGCCGAGTTGTTCGGCTGGCTGCGCGGCCTCTACCCGATCTGGGCGGGGCTGACGCCCGAAATGGTGAGCATCAGCACGCAGGTGGCGATGGCCGAACTGCTGCTGAGCGGCTGCACCACCAGCAGCGACCACCTCTACATTTTTCCCAATGGGGTGCGACTCGACGACAGCATCGAGGCGGCCCAGCAAATTGGCATGCGTTTTGTTGCCAGCCGCGGCAGCATGAGTGTGGGACAGTCGCAAGGCGGGCTGCCCCCCGACGGCGTGGTCGAGCCGGAGGCCTTTATTTTGCAGGACACCCGGCGCCTGATCGAGGCCTACCACAGCAACGACCACGGGGCCATGGTCAACGTGGCCGTTGCACCCTGCTCGCCGTTCAGCGTGAGCCGGGGCCTGATGCGCGAATCTGCCCTGCTGGCGCGCAGCTACGGCGCACGCCTGCACACCCACCTGGCAGAAAACGACCACGACCTGGCCTACAGCCGCGAAAAGTTCAACTGCACACCCACCGAGTACGCGCAAGAGTTGGGCTGGCTGGGCCCTGATGTCTGGCATGCCCACTGCGTCAAACTCGACGAGGCGGGCATCAGCCTGTTTGCCGCCAGCCGCACCGGCGTGGCGCACTGCCCGTGCAGCAATATGCGGCTGGCCAGTGGCATTGCACCAATCCGCAAGATGCTTGATGCCGGCATTCCGGTGGGGCTGGGGGTGGACGGCAGCGCCAGCAACGACGCTGCGCACATGGTCAACGAGGCGCGCCAGGCCCTGCTGCTGGCGCGGGTTGGCCGGGCTGTGCAGCCAGCCGAAACCCGGGTCAACACCGAGGGCCGGCAACAAAGCTTTTTTGGCTGCGACCTGGGTCCGGCCGAAATGACCGCGCGCGATGCCCTGGCGCTGGCGACGCGTGGCGGAGCGCAAGTGCTGGGCCGCAGCGACATCGGCCATCTGGCGGTGGGCATGTGTGCTGATCTGGCGCTGTTTGATTTGCGAACCCTGGCTTTTGCCGGCGGTGCCGTGCATGACCCGGTGGCCGCCCTGTTGCTGTGCGCCAGCCCGCCAGCCGCCTATACCGTGGTCAACGGTCGGGTCGTGGTGCGCCAGGGGCAACTGGCCAGCGTGGAACTCGGGCCCCTGATTGAGCGCCACAACGCGCTGGCGCGACAGCTGGTTTGTGGCGCTTGATACGCAGCCCGGAGCTCCCTGGTGCCCTCATTCACCCAGGTAAGCCGCCCGCACTTTGGGATCATGCAGCATGGTTTTGGCGTCGCCGGTCATGGTGATCAGGCCTGAATCCATGACATAACCGCGGTCGGCGATGGCCAGCGCCCGGCTGGCGTTCTGCTCCACCAGCAGCACGGTGACGCCCTGCGCATAGACCTCTCGCACCACCTCGAAAATCTTGTCCACCATAATCGGCGACAGGCCCATGGAGGGCTCGTCAAGCAACAGCACCTTGGGGCGGCTCATCAGCGCCCGACCCATGGCCAGCATTTGCTGCTCGCCACCGCTCATGGTGCCAGCCAATTGGTCACGGCGCTCTTTGAGGCGCGGAAAAATGGCAAACACTTTCTCAACATCCTGCGCGATTTCGGCCCGGTCATTGCGAATGTAGGCCCCCATCTGCAGGTTTTCGATGATTGTCATGCGGGTAAACACACCACGGCCTTCGGGCACCATGGCCAGCCCCTGCTTGACCAGATCCCAGGGACCCTGGCCGCGAATGCTTTTGCCCAGGTACTCAATGTCGCCATCATTGATGGGCAGCGAGCCGGTGATGGCTTTCATGGTGGTGGTTTTGCCAGCACCGTTGGAGCCGATCAGCGACACCAACTCACCATCATGGACCTCAAAATCCACACCCTTGACGGCTTGAATGCCGCCGTAAGCCACTTTGAGGCCTTTGACTTTTAATAATACTTCGGCCATGTCAGTGTCCTCCGGTGCCCAGGTAGGCTTCAATCACTTTTTCGTTGCGCTGCACATCGGCCGGTGTGCCCTCGGCAATTTGCTTGCCGTAGTCGAGCACCGTGACGCGGTCGCACAGGCCCATGACCAGTTTCACGTCGTGCTCGATCAGCAAAATGGTGCGGTTGTCGTTGCGAATCTTGTCGATCAGCGTGCGCAGCATCACTTTTTCGGTGCTGTTCATGCCGGCGGCGGGCTCATCCAGAGCAATCAACTGCGGGTCGGTGGCCAGGGCACGGGCGATTTCCAGACGCCGCTGGTCGCCGTAACTCAGGGTGCGGGATTTGTAGTCGGTCAGGTTGCCAATGCCCACATACTCCAGCAGTTCCTGGGCGCGCTCGGCAATGGCGGCTTCCTCGGCCTTGAAACCTGGCGTGCGAAACACCGCGCCGATCAAACCTGAATGGGTGCGCACATGGCGACCCACCATGACGTTTTCCAGCGCCGTCATTTCGGCAAACAGGCGGATGTTCTGGAAGGTGCGCGCAATGCCGGCCTTGGCCACCTCATGCACCGCCGTGGGCTTGTAAGGCTTGCCTGCCAGCTCGAAGGTACCGGTGTCCGGGGTGTAGAGCCCGGTGAGAACGTTGAAAAACGTGGTCTTGCCAGCGCCATTGGGACCGATCAGACCATAGACCTGGCCGCGCCTGATCTGGATGCCCACATCGCTCAAGGCCTGCAGGCCGCCGAAGCGTTTCGATACGCCGGCAACGTTGAGTACGGTGTCTGTCATGTCATTACTTCTTGGGTAGGGCCGCGTCAGGACTTGGCTTTTTGCAGGGATTTGCCATGCTCAGGCGAGGGCCACAAACCGCGCGGACGCAGCAGCATCACAGAAATCATGGCCAACGCAATCAGCAACTGCCGCAGGATGGAGGCATCAAGACGACCGCCGGTCATGTTTTGCAGCGGCCCGGCCACATAGCGCAGCACCTCGGGCAGGGCAGACAGCGCCACCGCACCCAGAATCACACCCGGCAGGTGACCGATGCCGCCCAGCACCACCATCGCCACAATCATGACGGACTCCATCAGGGAAAAGGATTCTGGCGAAATAAAGCCCTGAAATGAGGCAAACATGGCACCCGAGACTCCGCCAAACGTGGCGCCCATGCCGAACGCCAGCAGTTTCAGGTTGCGGGTGTTGATGCCCATCGCCTTGGCGGCAATTTCGTCCTCGCGAATCGCCATCCAGGCGCGCCCCACGCGCGAAAGCTGCAGGCGGTGCGAAATGATCACGCTCCCCACCACCAGTGCCAAAAACAGGTAGTAGTACAGCGAGACCGAAGCCAGTTCAAACCCGAAAACCTCCACCTTTTTGCCCATGCTCACGCCAAAAAAACTCAGGGAATCTATCTGGCCCAGACCCTTGGGGCCGTTGGTGATGTTGACCGGATGGTCCAGGTTGTTCAAGAAAATACGGATGATTTCGCCAAAGCCCAGGGTCACGATCGCCAGATAGTCACCCCGCAGCCGCAGCGTGGGCGCCCCCAGCAACACCCCAAGCAGCCCCGCCAGGCCGGCCGCCGCCGGTATCACCAGCCAGATTGGCAAGTGCATGCCGTTGGGAAACATGGCCGCGATGGCAGGAAAGGTGTCGAACAGGTGTGGCGAGGCCAGCAGCGCGTACATGTAGGCGCCAATGGCAAAAAACGCCACGTAGCCCAGGTCGAGCAAGCCGGCGTAGCCCACCACAATGTTCAGGCCCAGTGCCAGCAGCACATACAGCAGCGCCATGTCGGCGATGCGCACCCAGGCGTTGCCAAACCCCTGCAGCAACAGCGGCAGCACCAGCAAGCCCACAGCAGCCAGCAAAAAAACAATGATCTTTTTCTGTTGTGTCATGTTCTGTCTCCTTACGCCCTGTCAGCCACCCGCTCACCCAGCAAGCCCGAAGGCCGCAGTGTGAGCACAATGATCAGCACCACAAACGCAAAAATGTCCGAGTAGTGGCTGCCCAGCACGCCGCCGGTGAGCTTGCCGATGTAGCCCGCGCCCAGCGCCTCGATCAGGCCCAGCAAAATGCCTCCCACCACCGCACCGCCGAGGTTGCCAATGCCGCCAAAAACAGCGGCGGTAAAGGCCTTCAGGCCTGGCAAAAAGCCCATGGTGTGCTGCACGGTGCCATAGTTGGCCGCCCACATGATGCCGGCAATGGCGGCCAGCACGGCACCAATCACAAAGGTGGCCGAAATCACCACATCAGGCTTGACACCCATCAGCGCAGCAACGCGAGGGTTTTCAGCGGTGGCGCGCATGGCGCGCCCCAATTTGGTGTAGTTGACAAGGTACATCAGAATTGCCAGCGACAGCGCGGTAACACCCAGAATGAACACCTGCGTGACCGAGATCACGGCGCCACCAATTTCATACGGCGTGCCGCCAATCAGGTTCGGATACGGTTTGTAGTTGGGCTTCCAGATGATCATGGCCAGTGTTTGCAGCAGGATCGACATGCCGATGGCGGTGATCAAGGGCGCCAGCCGCGGACTGTTGCGCAACGGCCGGTATGCCACCTTTTCGATCGTGAAATTCAGCGTGGCCGCCACGATGCAGGCAATAACCAGCGCAATCAGCAAGATCAACCACCCGGGAGCACCCGGCATGGCATCCTGCATCAGGCCAATGATGGTCCAGCTGGTCAGCGCCCCCACCATCAGCACCTCGCCATGGGCGAAGTTGATCAGGCCAATGATGCCGTAAACCATGGTGTAGCCCAAGGCGACCAAGGCGTACATGCTGCCCAACACCAGACCATTGATGATCTGCTGGATCAAGGTTTCCATACTTGTTTTTTCTCCGATTTTTGGCCGGTTGAGGTGTCAACAGGTTGATTGACGCGTTATGCAGCCTTATGAGCCTTGCCAGTGTGTTGGCAGCAAGCTCCCAACGACGTGTTTGAGTGGACGGATTGTAGCCACGGGGCCTCCCCATAAAGGTGCAACGCAACCCGGGTAAACCCTTGCACCACCATCTCGCACGCAAGACCAATGCCACCTCAGCGCGCTTGTTCGTTGCGCGCCTTCAGGTCGCGCAGTTTGTCTGCAATTTTGATCTCCAGCCCACGCTGCACCGGCCGGTAAAAACCCGGCGCAGCCATGCCCTCGGGCAAATAGCGCTCGCCCGCGGCAAATGCATCGGCTTCATCGTGCGCGTACCGGTAGCCCTTGCCATAGTCGAGTTCCTTCATCAGCCTGGTGGGCGCATTGCGCAGGTGCATGGGCACCGGACGCGTGCCGTCCTGCTTGACAAACGTTTTGGCTTCGTTGAACGCCTTGTAGACCGCGTTGGACTTGGGGGCCACCGCCAGGTAAATCACGCACTCGGCCAGGGCCAGTTCCCCCTCGGGCGTGCCCAGGCGCTCGTACACCTCGGCCGCATCGAGCGCCAGCCGCAGCGCGCGCGGATCAGCCAGGCCAACGTCTTCGCTGGCCATGCGGATCAGGCGCCGCGCCATGTAGCGCGGGTCGGCACCACCGTCGAGCATGCGCACCAGCCAGTACAGCGCGGCGTCGGGGTCAGAGCCGCGCACGCTCTTGTGCAAGGCCGAGATGGTGTCGTAAAACTGCTCGCCCCCCTTGTCATATCGCCGCATGCGTTCGCCCAGCACCTTCAACAGCCACACATCGGTGATTTCGGCGCGCTTTTCCTGCGTGGCCGACACTGCCAGAGTCTCCAGCGTGTTGAGCAGCCGGCGTGCATCGCCGTCGGCATAAGCCACCAGGCGGTCAATGGCCTTGCCTTCAATCTCTGGCAGCGCCTGCAGCGCCTGGGCTGAAGCCACAATTTGCTTCAAATCATCGGCAGTCAACGGCTGCAGCACGTAGACAGCGGCGCGCGACAACAGGGCCGAGTTCACCTCAAACGACGGGTTCTCGGTGGTGGCGCCGATAAAGGTGAAGAGGCCGCTTTCCACATGCGGCAAAAAAGCGTCCTGCTGCCCCTTGTTGAAGCGATGCACCTCATCCACAAAAACCAGCGTGCGCTGGCCTTGCTGCTGGGCCACAAGCGCATTTTCAACCGCCTCACGAATGTCCTTGACGCCCCCCAGCACAGCGCTGATGGTGATGAACTGGGCGTCGAACGCGTTGGCCATGAGCCGCGCAATGGTGGTTTTGCCGGTACCCGGCGGCCCCCAGAAAATGCAACTGTGCGGCTGGCCTGACTCAAACGCCAACCGCAGCGCCATGCCCTCGCCGAGCAAATGCTGCTGACCCACCACCTCTCTCAGGGCTTTCGGGCGCAGGCGCTCGGCCAGGGGTGGATGGGTGGAAGGCACCGGTTTCAAGCGCCCATCCTTTCATTTCCGGACGCCAGCCAGGCAAGGCACAGGCGCCAGCCATGCGCCAGCCTGTGTCGTTTTGGAAGAATTGGTGAAGTGGCAGACATGCGCCATTCTATGAATTGATCAAATCCAGATTTTCTGACCATTTTCACGCGCCCGAGGGCGCCGAAAGACCAGTGATGTGTGGGGTGTATCCGCCGTTTGGCCGTGCCAAACAACAAGCTTGTCCCACAATCGCGCCGCGATATTGCAACGACCAGACTTTCATCATGAACGCACTCAACGTGTTGGGCACGCCTCTACAACCCTGCTCATACGATCCGCTGACCGGTTTTTTTCGGGACGGCTGCTGCCACACCGACGCGCAAGACCACGGCACCCATGTGGTGTGCGCGCGCATGACTCACGCCTTTCTTGACTATTCCCGGGATCAAGGCAACGACCTCGTCACGCCCCGGCCCGAGTACCGCTTTGCCGGCCTCAAGCCCGGTGACCGCTGGTGCCTGTGCGCGCTGCGCTGGCGCGAGGCTTTGGCCGCCAATGTGGCCCCGCCGGTTTACCTGCGAAGCACCCACAACAAGGCGCTTGCGGTGGTCACATTGGCCCAGTTGCAAGCTCATGCGGCAGATTGACAAGCGACCATGCCGACACTCTCATCACAACGGCCAGCGGCGGTAGCCTGGCTCGGCTACGGCGGCTTGCTGCCTTTTTTGGGCTCGGCGCTGCTGTGTTGGCTGGAACCCGATCACCGCAGCCTGTGGCTGGAGATGCTGCTCACCTATGGCGCGGTGATCCTGAGCTTTGTCGGTGCGCTGCACTGGGGCTTTGCCATGGTGCACCCTGACACGGCGGGCCAACCCATGAACGGCATGTACGGCTGGAGCGTGATGCCCTCGCTGCTGGGCTGGGTGGCGCTGCTGGTGCATCCCGCGGCGGGCGCCACCTTGCTGATTGCCGGCTTTTTGGCGCATTACCGACAAGATTTGCGTCTGGCCAGGGTTCTGCCCTTGCCCGCCTGGTATTTGCCACTGCGCCTGCAACTCACGGTGGTGGCCTGCCTGTGCCTGGGGTCGGTGTATTTTCTGGCACAGAGTTTGCCGCCGGCTGCCATGAACGCCTGATCAAACGGGACAGCGCACGCCCTCGATCATGATTGCCAAAAAAAACGAGCCGGAGCTCGTTTTTTGGCGGACATCAAAAAGAATTACTTCTTGACTTCTGCCTTCTTCATGTCTTCTTCCAATTTCTTGCAGTCAGCCTTCATTTTTTCGTCGGCTGTTTTAGGATCCATTTTTTTGCAAGCAGCCATCTTTTCTTCCATGGCCTTGGGGTCTGCCTTCATGGCACCGCCATGAGACATGGCAAAAGAACCCGTGGCAAATGCAGCCAACACCAAAGCGGACAATAATTTCATCATAAAAAATCTCCAGGTCAATTTATAAGCGAGTGCGTCCAGAACGGGACGCGCCGGTAATATAGCGCAAATATGCAATTATTTTTGGCACCATCAAGGCGAGGGCTTAGCCGCGCAGGGTTTATTGCGTTGTGCGTCATCGGTGGTGCCACAGCCGCGCTTTGCCACGCCGCACCGCGAACACCCGGCGCAGACACCGAAGTGCTGGAGCGTTTGCCGCTGCGTCCCGGTGACGAGGCCACCCGGGCGTTTCGCACCTTGCGCCAGGCGCTGGCCAAAACACCCACCGATGCAAGCGCGGCCAGCGCCCTGGCACAGGCCTACTTTGATCAGGCCATGGCCAAAGGCGACCCGCGCTACATTGGCTACGCCGAGGCGGTTGTGCGCCCTTTTGCCAGCACCATGACAGCGGACTTGCTGCTGGTGCGCGGCCAGTTGCGACAATACCGGCACCAGTTTGAAGAGGCCCTGGAAGACTTCTCAAGCGCCTTGCGCCTGGACCCGCAACAGGCTCAGGCCCAAGCCTGGCGCGGCGCCATCTTTCTGGTGCAGGCCAACTACCCGGCGGCGCAGCAAGCCTGTCAGGCGCTGCGCGATCTGGCGCAGCGCGCGCTGGCTGGTGCTTGTCAGGGCCTGCTGCAGGCCTACACCGGCAACTTGCAAGCAGCCCAAGCCACGCTGCAACTTGCCTTGCAAGCCAGCCCTGCGCCCGAGAACCAACTCTGGCTGCTCACCCGCCTGGGCGAGGTGGCCAGTTGGCGCGGCCAGGCCGCGCAGGCCGAGCAGCATTTCAAGGCCGCCCTGAAGCTGGGACTCGATGACGGCTACCTGTTGGCCGCCTGGAGCGACTTTTTGCTGGACGCGCAGCGCCCCGCCGAGGTGGTTGCGCTGCTGGCACCCTGGGAGAGTTCGGACGGTCTGCTGCTGCGCCTGGCCGAGGCAGGAACCCTGCTCAAGCTGCCGGCAGCGTCCCGGCACGTGCAAGCCCTGGCCAACCGTTTTGACGCCGCCCGCTTGCGCGGCGACGCGACCCACCGCGCCGAAGAAGCCCGCTTTGAGCTGCGCTTGCGCGGCAACCCGCAGGCCGCGCTGGTCATGGCCAAAGCCAATTACGCGGTGCAGCGCGAACCACGCGACGCCCGCATCTTGCTTGAAGCGGCGCTCGCGGCGAAAGACCCTGCCGGTGCGCAAGCGGCGCTGGACTGGCTGCGCAGCAGCGGCTTCCAGGACCCGCACATGCTGGCGTTGGCCAAAGACCTGAATCTGAAGACACCATGAATTTCCACCCACGTTTGCAGCTGACACGCCTGCTGGCTTTGCTTTGGCTGCTTCTGGCTTTAAGTGGCCATGCGCTGGCGCACAAAGCCAGCGACAGCTACCTGGTGCTTGATGTTCAGGGCCAAAGCGTCACCGGCCAATGGGACATTGCCCTGCGCGACATCGACTTTGCCATGGGCCTGGACGGCGACGGCAATGGCGACATCACCTGGGGCGAGTTGCGCCAGCGTCAGAGCGACCTCAGCGCCTGGGCGCTGGCGCGCCTGCAGTTGCAGCGCGGCGGCAGCTGCAGCATGACGGCCGACCAGCTCCAGGTGGATGAACACACCGACGGCAGCTACGCCGTGCTGCGTTTGCGCGGCGAGTGTCCAACCGCGGATGCCGACCTGCAACTGACCTATCGCCTGATGTTTGACGTTGACGCGCTGCATCGCGGCCTGCTGCGGCTCAAGCTTGACGGGCAAACCCAAACCGCCGTGCTGGCCCCCGAGACTGCCGAGCAAACCTTCAAAGCCAGCGGTGGTTCGCGTCTGGCGCAGTTTGGCCAGTATCTGGTTGAGGGTGTCTGGCACATCTGGATCGGCTTTGACCACATCTTGTTCCTGCTCTCTTTGCTGCTGCCTGCGGTGCTGATTTTTCATCACCGGAGCTGGCGCGCCGTCACCAGCTTTGGCCAGGCCTTGCGTGAAGTGCTGTGGGTGGTGACCGCCTTCACCGTGGCCCACTCCATCACCCTGACGCTGGCCGCCCTGCAGTGGGTGGAGTTGCCCTCCAGGGTGGTGGAATCAACGATTGCATTGTCGGTGGTACTGGCGGCAGCCAACAACCTCAAGCCGGTGGTGGCGCAGCGGCGCTGGATGATGGCCTTTGGCTTTGGTCTGATTCACGGTTTTGGCTTTGCCAGCGTGCTGGCAGATCTGGGCTTGCCCCAGGGCGCGATGGTGCTCTCGCTACTGGGCTTCAACCTCGGTGTGGAACTGGGCCAACTGGCCATCGTGGCCGTTTTCTTGCCGCTGGCCTACTGGCTCAGGCACACCGCCTTTTACCGCCAGGGGGTGTTCGTTGGCGGCTCGGTGTTGACTCTGGGCTTGGCCGCGTTCTGGTTTGTTGAACGTGCCTTCAATCTCAAATTGCTATGACCTGCAGCGTGGTCTGGTTCAAGCGCGATTTGCGATTGCATGACCATGCGCCACTGGTTGAAGCCGCCACGCACGGCCCGGTGGTGTGCCTGTACGTCATTGAACCCAGTCTGTGGGCGCAACCGGATGCGGCGCGCCAGCATTTTGAGTTCATTCTGGAGAGCCTGCGCGAACTGGCCCGCGCGCTGAAAACTCTGGGTGGACGCCTGCATGTGCGCACCGGGGAAGTGCCTGAGGTGTTGGCGCAGCTGCATGCGCTGGCCCCGTTTGAGCGACTGGTCTCGCATGAAGAGACTGGCAACGCGGTGAGCTTTGAGCGGGACAAGGCGGTGGCGCGCTGGTGCCGGGCGCAAGGCGTGGCGTGGCAGGAATTTCCCCAATTTGGCGTCGTGCGCCGCCTGAAAAGCCGCAACCTCTGGCAAGGCCATTGGGCAGCCCACACCCACGCACCCCAACTGCCCTGCCCCACGCCCAACGAATTGCAGTTTCAACCGAGCCCCTGGCCTGCGCAGCAAGTGCCCGGCGCGCTTGATCTGGGTCTGAACGCGTTTGACCCTCCGGCTCGCCAGCGTGGCGGGCGCACCAACGGTGTGGCGGTGCTGGATGATTTCTTGAACCACCGCGTCCGCAACTACCGCGGCGGCATCTCGTCTCCGCTGTCGGCCCCCAGCGCCTGCTCGCGCCTGTCGCCCTACCTGACGTTTGGCTGTGTGAGCCTGCGTGAGGTGGTGCAGGCCACCGACGCGAAATTGCTGCAACTTAAAGCTCAGTCCGCACACGCATCAAAGGGGCTGGAGGCTTTTTTAAGCCGATTGCACTGGCATTGCCACTTTATCCAGAAGCTGGAGTCCGAGCCCGAACTGGAGTGGCGCAATGTGCACCGGGGTTACGACGGCCTGCGTGAACCCGACTGGAACGCGGCGCACTTTGAAGCGCTGCAAGCCGGGCGCACCGGCTGGCCGATGGTCGATGCCTGCGTGGCCATGCTTCGCGAGACTGGCTGGCTCAACTTTCGCATGCGCGCCATGCTGGTGTCGGTGGCAGCCTACCCGCTCTGGCTGCATTGGCAGCCAGTGGGGCAGTGGCTGGCGCGCCAGTTTCTGGACTACGAGCCCGGCATCCACTGGAGCCAGCTGCAAATGCAGAGCGGCACCACCGGCATCAACACCACGCGGGTTTACAACCCGGTCAAGCAAGCGCAAGACCACGACCCCAACGGTGTGTTTGTGCGCCGCTGGTGCCCGGCCCTGCGCCACGTGCCCGACAGCTGGTTATTGGAGCCCTGGCGCATGCCCGAGAGTGTGCAGGCGGCCTGTGGCGTACGCGTGTCTGCCGATGCGCCAGCCGGTGCGGTGGATGCCTGGCCGCTGCCGCTGGTCGACCTCGAATCTGCCACCCGCGCCGCCAAAGACCGTCTGCACAGCCTGCGCCGAACCCCCGAGGTGCGCGCGGGCAAAGCCGCCATTGTTGAGAAACATGCCTCACGCAAAGTTCAGGCTGGGCGGTCGAGGACAACCCGACAAAGCCGTCAGGCCAGCAGCGCCGCCGGCGCGCAGCTGAGCCTGGGCTTTGACTGAACCCTCTGACCGTTGGTCCACCTTGCTACTTCACTGTCAAACAAACCACTCATGAAAATGCGCAAGAAATCCGAGTTGCCCAGCAAAATTTGCCTCACCTGCGGCCTGCCTTTTGCCTGGCGCAAGAAATGGGAACGCGACTGGGACAATGTCAAATACTGCTCTGAGCGTTGCCGCCGCAGCGGCCAAGCCACCCCGCAAGGCTGACATGAACACCCTGATGTACTGGTTCAGAAACGACCTTCGCCTGCACGACAACCCGGCCTTCAGCCAAGCCGCCGCGCAGTGCAGCACGCTACTGCCGGTGTACTGCCTGGACAGCGCCAGCGCCGCCCACAACGGCGAGCAGCGTTGGGGCGTGATGCAGCCCAGCCTGCACCGTCAGAGGGTTCTGTATGACAGCCTGATCGACCTGGACACCCAGTTGCGCGCCATGGGCAGCGCGCTGACCGTGGTGAATGGCCCACCGGCCGAGATATTGCACAAACTGGCGCGGGCAGTGAACGCCACTGCCATCCACTGCGAGACCATTGCCGCCACCCATGAACAAAGCGAGCTGGACAAGCTGCAACACACCGGTGTTGAGGTGGTCAGCAGCTGGCAGTCCACCTTGTTTGACCCTGAGGCCCTGCCCTTCAAGGTGCAAGACTTGCCAGCGGTCTACACCCAGTTTCGCCGCGCGCTGAGCCGCGGCGATGTCACCCCTGTCCCCCCGATGCAGGCCCCCGCGCAATTGCCGCCCTTGCCCAAGACCGCTCACGGCTACCCCACGGTGTACCTGGTCAACCAGCTCGCCATGCTGGGCGACGGCAGCCCCGAGCCGCGTTCCAGTCT
Source organism: Rhodoferax sp. (assembly GCF_011391645.1). Taxonomy (GTDB): domain Bacteria; phylum Pseudomonadota; class Gammaproteobacteria; order Burkholderiales; family Burkholderiaceae_C; genus Rhodoferax. The sequence goes on from NZ_JAABQC010000014.1 coordinate 22,772, forward strand.
GCCCTATTTGCAGGCAGAATTTGCCGGGGGTGAGCGCGCGGGATTGGCCCATCTGGCGCGTTACTTTGCCAGCGAGCTGCCACGCCAGTACAAAGCCACGCGCAACCGGCTCACCGGCACCGATTTCTCCAGCAAATTGTCGGGATGGCTGGCCTCGGGCGCGCTGTCGGTGCGCCAGGTGGCGCAGGCGATGGCCACCTACGAGCAGCGGCAGGGTCCGAATGAAGGCACCGAGTGGCTGCTGCTGGAGCTCTTGTGGCGCGACTACTTTCGCCTGCTGCACCTGCAATACGGCGCCAAGCTGTTCAGGTACCGCGGCCTGCGCGACAAGGTGCCGCCGGTGCACCACGACCCGGCCCAGTTCACCCGCTGGTGTTTGGGCCGAACCGGTGAGCCGCTGGTCGACGCGGCCATGCACGAGCTGCTGGCCACCGGTTACCTGTCCAACCGGCTGCGCCAGGTGGTGGCCAGCTACCTGATTCATGAGCTCAGCGGCGACTGGCGCGCCGGGGCCGCCTGGTTTGAAGCCCAGCTGATTGACTACGACGTTTACAACAACCAGGGCAACTGGCTCTACATTGCCGGCATGGGCACCGACCCACGCGGCGGGCGGCGCTTCAACGTGCAAAAACAGGCCCTGGACCACGACCCCGATCAAAGCTACCAGCGCTTGTGGCAAACCGTGTAGCCCTGCGCCCCCATCACCATGACCAACCCAATGAACAGCATCACATCTCCGGCCCACACCCTGCGCCTGATTCTGGGCGACCAGCTCAACCCGCGGCACAGCTGGTTTGCCACGGTGCGGCCCGAAGTAATTTATGTGCTGATGGAAATCCGCCAGGAAACGGACTACGTGCTGCACCACGCGCAAAAAATCATCGCCATCTTTGCCGGCATGCGCGAGCTGGCGCGCCAACTGCAGAGCGCTGGCCACCGGGTGCATTACCTGACGATTGACGATCCGGCCAACCAGCAGAGCCTGACCGGCAACCTGAGCGCGTTGATCAGCCTTTACCAGGCGAACGCCTTTGAGTACCAGGACCCCGACGAGTACCGGCTGGACCAACAGTTGCAAGCCTTTTGTGCTTCCAGCCCATGTTTCAAAATCGTAAGCAGCTCTCAAGTTAATAGCGAGCACTTCTACACCCAGCGCGATGAAGTGGCCGAAATGTTTGTCAACCGCAAACAGTGGCTGATGGAAACCTTTTACCGCCACATGCGCAAACGCCACCGCGTGCTGATCGACGGGGCCGACAAACCTGCGGGCGGTCAGTGGAACTTTGACGCGGACAACCGCAAGCCCTGGAAAGGCACGCCGCCCGAGCCGCCCGATTTGCGCCCACGCCACGACCACCGCGCGCTGTGGGCCAGCATTCAGGCTGCAGGGGTGAAAAGTTTTGGCGAACCCCATGCGGAAGACTTTCGTTGGCCGCTTGACCGCGATGAGGCGCTGCAGCAGCTGGACCATTTCATCACCCAAGCGCTGCCATATTTTGGTGACTACGAAGACGCCATGAGCCGCAAGGCGCAGCGGCTGTTTCACTCGCTGCTGTCGTTTGCCCTCAATGTGAAGATGCTCAAGCCCGACGAGGTGGTGCAGCGGGTCGAAGCGGCCTGCCGCGCAGGCCAGGTCGAGTTGGCCGCTGCCGAGGGGTTTATCCGCCAGGTCGTTGGCTGGCGCGAATACGTGCGCGGCATTTACTGGGCGCAAATGCCGGGCTACGACCAGCACAACTTCTTTGAACACAGCACACCACTGCCCGAATGGTTCTGGACTGGCCACACGCGCATGAGCTGCCTGTCCGCCAGCATCAATGCCTCGCTGCAAAACGCCCACGCGCACCACATCCAGCGGCTGATGGTAATCGGCAACTTTGCCCTATTGGCTGGCCTCGATGTGCAGGCGCTGCACCGCTGGTATTTGGGCGTGTACATCGACGCGTTTGAATGGGTGGAGCTGCCCAACACGCTGGGCATGAGCCAGTTTGCCGACGGCGGCCTGCTGGCCACCAAGCCGTATGTGAGCAGCGCCGCCTACATCGACCGTATGAGCGACTACTGCAAAGGCTGCGCCTATGACAAAAAGCAGCGCCTGGGTGAAGCCGCCTGCCCGTTCAACGCGCTGTACTGGGACTTTTACCAACGCAACGCCAACAAGCTCGAGCGCAACCCGCGCATTGGCATGGCCTACCGCCAGTTGGCCAAGATGCCCGCCGACGAGGTGGCCGCGCTGCAAGCCCAGGCCACCCAAATCCGCCAGCGTCTTGACACGCTCTGAGCGCCGTTTGCAGTCCAACACTCGCCCAGACGCCAACACCCAAGCTGATCAACCCCTGACAAATTCACCATGAACACATTCCCCGACGGTTTTCGCGCGCTGGTCATCGGCGCATCGGGCGGCATTGGCCGCGCCATGGTGCAAATCCTGCAAGCCAACCCGCATTGCGCCGAGGTGATCGGGCTGCACCGCCAGTCTGACCCGCGCGTGGACTTTGACGATGAGGCCAGCATTGGCGCGGCGGCCGCACAATTGCGCGCCACAGGCAAATTTCACCTGATCATCAATGCCGTGGGCGTTCTGCACGCAGCGGACTTCATGCCAGAGAAAAAGCTTGGCGACCTGAACTACGCCCAGTTGGAGGTCACCTTTCGCGTCAACACCTTTGGCCCTGGCCTGGTGTTGCGCCACTTCGCCCCGCTGCTGGATGCAAAACGCAGCGTGCTGGCGGTGATTTCGGCCAAGGTGGGCAGCATCGAAGACAACCGCCTGGGCGGCTGGTACAGCTACCGAGCCTCGAAAGCGGCACTCAATATGCTGCTCAAAACTGCCGCCATTGAGGTCAGGCGCAGCAACCCGCAGGCGGTGCTGGTCAGTCTGCACCCCGGCACGGTCGACACCGGTTTGTCCAAACCCTTCAAGGGAGAACAAATTGGCCGTCCAGCCCTGGAGGCTGCCAGCGACATGCTGATGGTGCTCAGCGCCCTGACCCCAGCCGATACTGGCACATTTGTGAGCTACGCCGGCGAGCGGCTCCCTTGGTGAGGGCCGTGAAAATGGCTTACTGCCTGATCACATCCGCACCCGTTGGAATCTGGAAATTGAAGCTGCTCACCGGCAAGGCGGGGTTGACCTTGAAGCCGGCAAAGGACAACACCGAGCGTTGGCCAAAGCTGTCCAGAATTTCCAGCACCGCCAGGGTGCTGGTGGCGTTGGCGGCGTCCCCCGCCGCCTTGAAGCCGACCCGAACCGACTGCAACTGACCGTCATTTGATTTGGGTTTGGCCATCACCCACTGCAAGCCGTCCTTGTCGGGCGCATCGGACAGCACAAAATCTTCCTGCAAGGCCCGAACGTCGGCCGCCGAGGCGATCAGCGCCGCAGGCGTGGTGCCCAGCACCGCCGCCTGCTTGCGGGCAGTCACCTGGTTCAGGTCCACGTCGTGCAACCACAGCGTCTGGCCGTCCGCCACGATGGTTTGCACGAAGGGCTTGGCGTAGTCGAAACGAAACCGGTTTGGCCGGGAAAATTCAAACTTGCCGGTGGAGGTCTTGACCCGTGGCGCCTGTCCTTCCCGGGCCGGCGAGGTTACCACCTGGGTGAAATCAGCCTGGCCGGTTTTAACTGTTTTGACAAAAGTCTCCAGACTCTGCAGGCCACCAGCATTTGCTGAAATGGCGCAGGAGGCTGTTAAAAATAGCGTGATCAAACAACGTTTCACAAGTGTCCTTTTTTCGGTGGCCAGGCCGGTTGCTACCGCCTGGATGGCAGCGCTTCGCCCGCGACGACGTGATGGCAGCAAGTTAGTCGCTGCGCGCCGGTACCAGGATTTCACGCTGGCCACTGGTGCTCATGGTGCTCACCAGACCGGCGTTCTCCATGTCTTCCACCAGCCGGGCGGCCCGGTTGTAGCCGATTTTGAGGTGGCGCTGAACCAGCGAAATGCTGGCCTTGCGGTTTTTCAGCACCACTTCAACGGCTTGGTCGTAGAGCGGATCTTTCTCGCCGCCGCCCGTGCCGCCGTCGCCCATCGCCTCGTCATCAGCGTCGACAGTACCACCTTCCAGAATACCCTCAATGTAATTGGGCTCACCCTGGCTCTTGAGGTAAGTCACCACCCGGTGCACTTCTTCGTCGCTGACAAAGGCGCCGTGCACGCGAATCGGCAGACCGGTGCCACTGGGCATGTAGAGCATGTCACCCATGCCCAGCAGCGCCTCGGCGCCCATCTGGTCCAGGATGGTGCGGCTGTCGATCTTGCTGCTGACCTGGAATGCAATGCGGGTCGGGATATTGGCCTTGATCAGGCCGGTGATCACATCCACGCTGGGGCGCTGGGTGGCCAGAATCAGGTGAATGCCGGCGGCGCGGGCCTTTTGCGCCAACCGGGCAATGAGCTCTTCGATTTTCTTGCCCACCACCATCATCAAATCAGCCAGTTCGTCGATCACCACCACAATGTGCGGCAGGCGGTCGAGCGGCTCGGGCTCTTCCGGCGTCAGGCTGAACGGGTTGCCAATGTATTCGCCACGCGCCTTGGCTTCGTCCATCTTGGTGTTGAAACCCGCCAGATTGCGCACCCCCATCTTGCTCATCAACTTGTAGCGCCGTTCCATCTCGCCGACACACCAGGTCAGACCATTGGCGGCTTGCCGCATGTCGGTCACCACCGGGCACAGCAGGTGCGGAATGCCCTCATACACTGACATTTCCAGCATCTTGGGGTCGATCATCAGCAAGCGCACGTCGTGCGCCTCGGCCTTGTAAAGCAGGCTCAGGATCATGGCATTGATACCGACCGACTTGCCTGAACCGGTGGTGCCAGCCACCAGCACGTGCGGCATTTTGGCCAGGTCGGCCACCACCGGGTTACCCACAATGTCTTTGCCCAGCCCCATGGAAAGCATCGACCGGGCCTCATGGTAAACGTTCGAGCCCAGAATTTCCGACAGCTTGATGGTTTGCCGTTTGGCGTTGGGCAACTCCAGCGCCATGAAGTTCTTGCCGGGAATGGTTTCCACCACCCGGATCGACACCAGGCTCAAGGACCGCGCCAGGTCTTTTGCCAGACCCACGATCTGAGAGCCCTTGACGCCGGTGGCAGGTTCGATCTCATACCGCGTGATGACCGGGCCGGGCTGGGCCAGCACCACAGTGACAGTGACGCCGAAGTCCTTGAGCTTTTTCTCGATCAGGCGGCTGGTCATTTCCAGGGTTTCGGGGGACACGGTTTCCTGGCGCAGCAGCGCAACATCGAGCAGGTCAACCTGCGGCAGCTTGGTGTCGAGCAATTCATGAAACAGCGGCTTCTGCCGCTCTTTGGCCACACGCACGCTCTTGGGCGGATCGACCAGCAGCGGCTCAATCAGCACGGTTTTGGCAGGATGCTCCTGGCGCTCCTGGCGCTCTTCCACCAGCACTTCTTCCCGGGCCCGGGCGGCTTCCTGGCCCAAAGAAAGGTCTTGCGCCAGTTCAAGCTGCTCGCGCCGGTTTTCTATTCTTGAATAAAGCCAGGCGCCCAGGCGCTCGGCCAACTGGCCCCAGGAAAAACTGAACACCAGCGCCGATCCCACCACACCCGCCACAATGGCCGTCAGGGCCGAACCCACAAAACCCAGCCAATGCACGCTCAAAGGACCCAGCCAAAATCCAATAACCCCCCCCACATGGCCGGGCAATTGGGTTTCAAGGCTGTAAAAGCGGGACCACTCCAGCACCACGCTCCCCCCCAGCAACAAGGCCAGACCGCTCCAGAAAGCGACTTGCCGGCGAAGACGCGCCTCGTGCGGTGAAGCATTCGCCGACGCTTCGATAGCCTGCAGCGTATGGCCACGCAGCCAACGTGCCAAAGTGCTCAACCAGGCCCGCACCCCGGCGGCCACGCACCACCACACCGAAAACCCGAACAAAAAATAGCTGGCATCAGCGATCCAGGCCCCCAAATGCCCCACCAGATTGAGGGGCGAAGCCACCGTGCCCGAGGTGGACCAGGCAGGGTCCTGAGGGGAGTAGGTGAGCAGCGCCATGACCCACAAAACCAGAATCACAAATCCAAGAATCAAACCAATTTCATTGGCAAAACGGATCAGGCCAGTGCGTGCCAAACTGGCCTCTGAGGCAGAAGAATTAAAAGTATTGAGTGAATAAGTCATTTCCGTTTTCTTTAAACTCGGGGCTAATATACACGGCGCAGGCCACCACACCCAAGGTTTTAACATGACTGATACACGACACGCCCAGGTTCTGATCCTGGGCTCCGGCCCGGCCGGCTACACCGCCGCCATTTACGCCGCACGCGCCAACCTGAACCCGGTGCTGATCACCGGCATCGCCCAAGGCGGTCAATTGATGACCACCACCGAGGTTGACAACTGGCCCGCCGATGTCGATGGCGTGCAGGGCCCCGACCTGATGCAGCGCTTTCTGGCCCATGCCGAACGTTTCAAGACCGAGATTGTGTTCGACCACATCAACAAGGTTGATTTTTCCAAGCGCCCGTTTACCCTGACCGGTGACAGCGCCACGTACACCTGCGATGCGCTCATTCTGTCCACCGGCGCATCGGCCAAATACCTGGGGTTGCCGTCCGAAGAAGCTTTCATGGGCCGGGGCGTCTCAGGTTGCGCCACCTGCGATGGTTTTTTCTACCGGGGTGAGGATGTCTGCGTGGTCGGCGGTGGCAACACGGCGGTTGAAGAAGCGCTGTATTTGTCCAACATTGCCGCCAAGGTTTATTTGATCCACCGTCGTGACAAGTTCCGCGCCGAGCCCATCCTGATCGACAAACTGATGGACAAGGTGGCCGCGGGCAAAGTCGTGCTCAAAACCTTCAACACACTGGATGAAGTGCTGGGTGATGCCAGCGGTGTCACCGGCGTGCGCATCAAGAATGTCAGCACGCAGGCCACTGAAGACATCACGCTCAAAGGCTGCTTCATTGCCATTGGTCATGCGCCCAACACCGAGATTTTCCAGGGCCAGCTGGAGATGGCCGGTGGCTACCTCATCACCAAGAGCGGCAACCAGGGTTTTGCCACACAGACCAGCGTGCCGGGCATTTTTGCCGCCGGTGACGTGCAGGACCACGTGTACCGCCAGGCGATCACCAGCGCCGGCACCGGTTGCATGGCAGCGCTGGACGCACAACGCTTTCTGGAACAGGCCTGACCGCAGCCAGAGACACAGCGCAGGCTCCGGCTATAATGCCGGGCTTTGCTGTTGGTCCCGTGAGGGATTCTGGCAACAAACGGGTTACCGCCACCCTATTCTTGGCGAGGTGAGGCATCTGGCGACAGTCAGTGCCGTTTAAAAGTATCGGAGTGACCTCAATGGCACGCGTATGTGAAGTCACGGGCAAAGGCCCGATGGTTGGGAATAACGTTTCCCACGCCAACAACAAAACCAAGCGCCGGTTCCTGCCGAACCTGCAATACCGCCGTTTCTGGGTGGAGTCTGAAAACCGCTGGGTTCGCCTGCGGATCTCGAACGCCGGCCTGCGTTTGATCGACAAAAACGGCATCGACGCTGTGCTCGCAGACCTGCGCGCCCGCGGCCAGGCCTAAACCCATTTACTGAAAGAACATCATGGCAAGCAAAGGCGGACGCGAAAAAATCAAGCTGGAATCGACAGCCGGCACCGGTCACTTCTACACGACCGACAAGAACAAGAAGACCACTCCTGAAAAGCTGTTGATCAAGAAATTTGATCCCAAGGCTCGCAAGCACGTGGATTACAAGGAAATGAAGCTGAAGTAATTCAGGTTTCCAGACAACAAAAGGCCCGCTCGATGCGGGCCTTTTGTTGTCTGTCGTGGCGGCCATCGGTCTGGGCTGACTTGTTTTCCAGCCGAAAGTAGTTGGAAGCAGTTATTTGTAGCGTTCACGCATGACGCGGGAGTTCATCAACAGCCCGGCCGTCAGTGTGAGCAAGGCAACCGCGCCCAGAATGATGGCGGCCGTGGTCCATGGCCGCCCGATCTGTTGCCTCATCTGGACCAACAGCAGGGCCGCGATCAACCAATTCACCGTGGCGCCGTAGGCTGCCAGTTGCAGCAGCACCAGGCTCCAGCGCTTTTTGTACAAAAACAGCAGCGGCGCTGCCAGGCTGAGCGCAACCATGGCATAACTGCCTGCCCTGAAAAAATGGGCGGCCGTGAGCACTGTGGCAACGATGAAAAGGGCAATCCGAAAAGCCATGAATGTCATCCTGAAATAGTCAACCAGCTTCATTTTTGCATTGAATCGAAAGCCATCATGTCTGGCGATCGAACGCACTTGAAGTACTTTGATTGTTGGCGCAGCAGAAGCTCAAACAATTTCGATTCTGTTCAGCCTGGGTTCATGCCGGCGCGGGCAAACTGCATGCCATATCAACCCAAGGAACCTCCCATGAAAAGTCTCGTCATCGCCAGTGTGTTTGCCACCACCTTGCTCGGCGCTCATGCCGCAACCTTCAACGACAACGCGCGGGTGCGCAGCGCCGAACCGCAGTATGAAAACATCAGCGTGCCGCGCAACGAATGCAGCAGCCACTGGATCAACGAACCGGTTGGCCGGGTCAGCGCCCAGCCGCAAAATGGTCTTGACCGCCAATACGGCGGCGCCATTGTGGGCGGCCTGGCCGGTGGCGTTCTGGGTCACCAGGTCGGCAACGGGAGGGGAAAAGATGCTGCCACCGTGCTGGGCGTGGTGCTGGGCGCCATGGCCGGTGATCGACTTCAAAACAGTGCTGCGCAGACACAATATGACAACCGCCAATATGACAACGGGCGCTATGAGACGGCACAACGCGAAGTCCAGCGTTGCCGCACCGTGTATGACGCGCAAACGCGCATCACCGGCTACAACGTGGCCTACGAGTACCGTGGCCAGCAGTACACCACGTTCATGCAGAACAACCCGGGCAACAGTCTGCCGGTGCGTGTCAGCGTTGAACCGATTCAGCCCTGAGCAACCAGGCATCGGCGGTAGTACCATTGCCTGATTCAAACGCCCAAGATGCCAACACGCCATGAAGTTACTGACCCACGTGATCACTGCCCTGATGCTGGCGCTGTCACTGCCGGCCTGGGCCGATGTGAGCCGCGATGCCGCCGCTGGCATGGCGCAAAAAGCCACGGGCGGGCGCGTGCTGGCGGTGGAACAGACCGAGCGCGAAGGCCGCCCGGTCTGGCGCGTCAAGGTGCTCACGCCGCAGGGTGAAGTGATCGTGATGCTGATTGACGCTGCCAGCGGGCGCAGGCTTTAGCAAGGTCCGGGAGCAAGAGCTGTATGCGCGTGCTGTTGATTGAGGACGATGCGGTATTGCGACTGGGCCTGAAGCGCCAGCTCGAAGCCGAGGGTTACCGTGTTGACATGGCCACTGACGGTGAGGACGGTCTGTTTCAGGCCCGTGAGTACCCGCTGGATCTGGCCATTGTCGACCTGGGGCTGCCCAAGCTGAATGGACTCACGGTGGTGCAAACCCTGCGCGCCGAGGGCCGAACCCTGCCGATTTTGATCTTGACTGCGCGCGGCAGTTGGCAAGACAAAGTGCTGGGGCTTGAGGCTGGCGCTGACGACTATCTGGTCAAACCCTTTGAGTACCCCGAGCTGGCGGCCCGCATCAAGGCGTTGCTGCGACGCGCCCATCAGGCGGCATCGGAAGTGCTCACGCTGGGCACCCTGAGCATCGACTTTTCGGCCCAGGCTGTCCGCCTGAGTGGCGCGCCACTTGAACTGACCACGTTTGAGTACCGTATGCTCGAGTTTTTGGTGCGCGAGCGCGTCAGGGTCGTGAGCAAGCGGGAACTGTCCGACTACCTGTATCCGCACGATGAAGACCGCGACAGCAATGTGCTGGAGGTTTTGATGGGGCGGCTGCGACGCAAGCTCGACCCCGATGGCGTGCTGGCGCCGATTGAGACGCTGCGCGGACGCGGCTACCGCTTCGTGTTGCAGTGAAGACGCCGCTGTCCATCCGTGCCCGCCTGATCTGGGGTGCCCTTGCCGTGTTGCTGGTCTTTTTGGCCGGCGCCGGCTGGGCAGTTCAGCAAGCTTATCTGGACAGCCTGCGCACCCAGCGTTTTGCCCGCTTGCAAACCACCATTTACCTGCTGATGGCCGGGGCCGAACTGAATGCCCAAGGCGCGCTGGTGATGCCGGCCGCGCTGGCCGAGCCGCGGCTATCCCTGCCGGGTTCCGGGTTGTACGCCAGCATTGTCATTCCCGATCAAGGAGAAAAGTGGCAATCGCCTTCGTCGCTCGGACGCGCCCTCCCTTTCCAGAGCAACCAGGCACCCGGTCTGTGGCACTTTGACACCGTCAGTCTGCCCCGGGACCCAAGCGTCAATTCAACTCTTGCAGGTCAGACTTTTCTGTCAGCCAGCTACGCCGTCAAATGGTCTGTGAACGACCAGCCGTTGCCGCTGGTCTTTTCTGTGTTGGAAGACAAGGCCGAATTTGACAAGGAGTTGCAGACCTTTCAGTACACACTGTGGATCTGGCTGGGCGGCACCGGGTTGTTGTTGTTGCTCACGCAGACCCTGTTGCTGCGTTGGGGCCTGACGCCTTTGGCGCGCGTGGCACGGGAAATCCGGCATATTGAACAAGGCGAACAGGTCAGGGTCGAGGGCAGTTACCCGCGCGAGCTTGCCGGGCTCACCCAAAACCTCAACCTGCTGATGGACCAGGAACGGGGCCGGCAAACACGCTACAAAGATGCGCTCGATGACCTGGCCCACAGCCTCAAAACGCCGCTGGCGGCACTGCGTGCCTCGCTCGATTTACCTGACGAGTTGCCTGGCATGGTGGCGCAACAGGTGGCCCGGATGGACGATATCGTGGTGCATCAGTTGGGCCGGGCCGGTGCCGGCGGTGCCGCCCGGTTTGCACCTCAACTGGCGCTGGCACCCATCCTGAGCCGGATACGTGACACGCTGGCCAAGGTGTATGTCGACAAAAACCTGTCGTTTGCGCTGGACTGCCCGCCCGAGCTGAGCTGGCGCATGGATGAGGGCGATGCCTTCGAGGTGCTGGGCAACGTGCTCGACAACGCGGCCAAGTGGGCCCGGCACAGGGTGTTGGCGAGGGTCTGGATTGACGGCAAGCGCCTGTGCATTCGTGTCTGTGACGATGGCCCGGGCTTTGCCGACCCACAGGCGTTGCTGGCGCGCCGCGTGCGACTGGACGAGCAAATGCCCGGCCACGGCATCGGCCTGGCGGTGGTCAGTGACCTGGTGGCCAGCCATCAAGGCGAGTTCAACATATCGCGCGCTGATTTGGGCGGCGCACAAATTGACATTGTTTTGCACGCGGCCTGACACGACCACTGACAAGCCAAGCCGCCTGCTTGGCGGCCCGTTATTTTTCGTCGCTTGCCGGGCGCTGCTGTTGCATCGCCGCTTCAATCGACTGCTTGACCTGCTGACCAATTTGCTCGCTTTGCTGCTTTGGGGTCGCGCCCGGTGTGGTTTTTGGCACGAGCACCTGCGCCTCGTTCTGCGGCTGGATGCTGATATTGGAGACATCACTGAGTTGCTTCTTGGCCAAAAAGCCCACCAGTGCCACAACCACAAGCAGACCCAGAATGCTGAAAATTGCTCTCATAAAGTTTGCCTCAAAAAAATGATCCATCAAGCCCGCGCGGTGATGATGAAATGACGATCACTGGCAACCGGCGCCAACCAGATTGCCTTGCCATAAGTCTAGTTCAATGGGCAGGCCGCCAAGGCGCTCTGCGCTTTGGACGGTCGAAACACGCTGGCATCCCGATAGAACATCGGGTCTTCATTGGCCGACCACCAACCGGGCACACCCAACACCGGCAAATGGGCGAACGGCTTGGCGGCCAATCGGTCGGCAGTGAGATCACGCGCCAACCAGGCGTCCATGCTTGCCATTGAATCCTCTGCTGCCAAGACGCGGTAGACGTGGGCGGTGATCGATTTTCTGGGTGACACCAGTTTTTCCATCAAGGCATGGCCAAACAGCACCAGATCGGCCTGGCGCCACAGCGGGCGCAAATCAACAAACAGGCGCTGCCAGTCCTTGGCCACCAGGGCGTCCCATAAGGCGTCGGGGGCTTGCAACAGGGCCGCATTTTCGTCAAACAGCGTCAAGGCATCTCGTGCCGGCCCGCGCACGGGCTGGATGCCGCTGCGCTCAATCTGTGCCGCCTGCAAGACGTTCAAGCGCTTCTTGGTCAGGGGAAAGCCCTGCCACACCAGACCGTTGAAAAAGTCGTGCAAACCATCCCGGGTGGGCACGCGCTTGGTGTCAAAAATGTACTGCTCATATGCCGAGCCAGGCGGCAGTTCGCTTTGCGGCACAAAACACACCGGCGCCAGGGCAGCCTGGTTGAGTGCGGCGGGCTGCGCCACTCCGGCAAGCACGCTCTGCGCCACGCACTCGCCCCGGTCGCGCCACGGTGCCAGCCAGGGCGCAGACCAGTCGATGGCCGCCAGACCTGGCGCTACGGTGCATTTCGGATTCATCAACATGCTGGCCATTCAAGTGAGCGAAACAAAGGCAGGGTTGCGATCTTTGCGCTGTTGCACCTGATGAAACAGATGGTTTGCCAATGCAAAAAGTGCCTCCAAGTGTATGTCCTCAGCCGCCTGTTCATGCGCCATGGCAGCAAGTCGAACGATGGAACGCCGCCTGCAAGCAGCAAAAAACGGCACGGAACTTTTCACAATCTGGATGGGCGGCACCCGGCTGGCTTGGGGCTCGATGCAGGCAAAAGAGGTGATCACTATTAATGCATTTTGTGCATAAGGTCATCATTTACCCCCTTGGTGAGCGTTTTATCCTAGGGTATCTACCTAGAATTTTCCCCATAAACCAGATCATTCAACCCACTTTGGAGCATCAGATGAACTACCGGATCGAAAAAGACTTTCTTGGTGAAAAGCAGTTGCCCGACACCGCGTATTACGGCGTGCAAACCTTGCGGGGCAAGGAAAACTTTCACATCACGGGCATCCCGATGTCCACAGAGCCCTACTTCGTCAAAGCCTTTGGTTACGTCAAAAAGGCCGCCGCGTTGGCCAATCGGGATTTGGGTGTGCTTGAAGCCGACATTGCCAATGCCATTGCAGTCGCGTGCGACCGGGTGATTGCCGGCGAGATGTCCGATCAGTTTGTCACCGACTTCATTCAGGGCGGCGCGGGCACATCCACCAACATGAATGCCAATGAGGTGATTGCCAACCTCGCCCTGGAACACATGGGCCACAAAAAGGGCGAGTACCAGTACATCAGCCCCAATGACCATGTGAACTTTGGCCAGTCCACCAACGACGTGTACCCCACAGCGTTCCGGCTGGCGCTGATCATGCGGCTTGAGAGCTACATGGACGCGCTGCGGCGGCTGCAGGCGGCGTTCTTCGCCAAGGGCAAGGAGTTCGAAAAGGTTCTGAAAATGGGCCGCACCCACCTCCAGGACGCTGTGCCGATGTCGTTGGGCCAGGAGTTTCACGGCTGGGGCACCACCATGGGTGAGGAAGTGCAGCGCATCGCCGAGGTACGCCAGTTTCTGCATGAGATCAATCTGGGTGCCACCGCCATTGGTACCATGGTCACGGCAGCCCCTGGCTACCCGGAATTGGCGACCAAATACCTGTCCGAGCTGACTGGTGCCGAATTCATCCTGGCGGGCGACCTGATTGAAGCCACTTCGGACACAGGTGCCTATGTGCTGTTGTCAGGTGTCCTTAAACGCACCTCATCCAAGCTGACCAAAATCTGCAACGACATTCGTCTGTTGGCCTCGGGCCCGCGCTGTGGCTTTAACGAGATTCACCTGCCCCAGATGCAACCGGGCAGCTCGATCATGCCGGGCAAGGTCAACCCGGTGATTCCGGAAGTGGTCAACCAGACCAGCTTCCTGGTGATTGGGCTGGACCTGACGGTCACGCTGGCCGCCTCTGCGGGCCAATTGCAATTGAATGTGATGGAGCCGGTCATCACATTTGCGCTGTTCACCTCCATTTTCACCATGGAGAACGCGGTCAACAGCCTGAACGTCAACTGCATCCAGGGCATCACAGCCAATGCGGAGCACACGCGGGACATGGTGCTCAACTCGCTGGGCATCATCACGGTGCTCAAACCGTCTCTCGGCTACAAGCAGTGTGCGGAGATTGCCCGCGAGGGCTACGAGACCGGCAAGTCGTTGCACGACATTGTCGTCAATGAGCGCCAGCTGATGACCCAGCAGAACTGGGACGAAGTGTTCTCGTTCGAGAACTTGATCAGCCCAAAGTTCGAGCAATAACCATTACCCGGTCGGGTTTGCGCCCGCCATAGAAGAAAGAGGAAAAGAAAATGACTTTATCGATTGTTCTGCAATTCATGGTGGTGCTCGCCGCCATCTGGATGGGTGCCCGGTCATCAGGCATTGGCCTGGGTCTGTGGGGTGCGGTGGGCTTGATGGTGCTGATTGGCGCCTTTGGCATCACGCCGACGTCCCCGCCCATTGATGTCATGCTGATCATCCTGGCGGTGATCATGGCTGCCTCGGTGATGGAAGCGGCGGGTGGCATCGACTTTCTGGTCGGGATCGCCGAGCGCATCATTCGCGCCAACCCCAAATACGTGACGATCGTGGCACCGCTGACCACCTGGACGTTCACCTTCCTCGCCGGCACCGGCCACATCGTTTACCCCCTGTTGCCTGTGATTTATGAAACCGCGCACCGCAGTGGCATTCGCCCGGAGCGACCCATGGCCGTGGCCACCATTGCCTCGCAACAAGCCATCACCGCCAGCCCGGTGGCCGCCGCCACTGCGGCCATGATCGGGCTGTTTGCTGAAAAAGGCATCACCGAGTGGGGCCTGCGGGAGATCCTGCTGATCTGCGTCCCGGCCACCCTGATCGGCGTTGTCGCCGCAGCCATTGTTTCGATGTTCATCGGCAAGGACCTGAAGGACGACAAGGTTTACCAGGCACGTCTTGCCGCTGGCGAGATTCCCGCACCGCAACCAGCCTCTGAACGCCCGCCCCTCAAGCCTGCGGCGAAACTTGCAGCTTTTGTTTTTCTGACCGGTGTGGCCTTGGTGGTGCTTTTTGGCTTCTTCCCGGAGTTGAGGAGGCTGCCCGGTGCAAAAGCGCCACTGTCGATGCCCATCGTCATCGAAATCATCATGATGTCGATCGCTGCCATCATGCTGCTGGTGACCAAGGTACCCGTTGACGAGGTGCCAAAAACCGCCACGCTGCGTGCCGGTGTGGTTGCCGTCATCGGCATTTTCGGCCTCGCCTGGCTGGGTGACAGTTTCATCTCGGCCAACAAGGACTTGATCATTCCCGCCATTGGTGAATGGGCGAAAGTGGCGCCCTGGACGTTTGCCTTCGGCTTGTTCTTTGCGTCGGTGTTGCTCTACAGCCAGGCGGCCACCACCCGGGCGCTCATGCCGCTTGGCGTTGTCTTGGGGATTCCTCCGCAGTTCCTGATCGGCATGTTCCCGGCAGTCAATGGTTACTTCTTCATCCCGACCTACGGCTCGCTGATCGCCGCCATCAATTTTGACCTGTCAGGCACCACAAAAATCGGGCGCTACGTGCTGAACCACTCGTTCATGATTCCAGGTTTGGTGGCCACGACGGTGTCTGTTGCCGCCGGCTTGGTGATCGCGAACGCTCTCTTTTGATTGAACATCCCGACAATTAATCGCGCATTGCCGCCCCACTGCGGAC
>NZ_JAABQC010000143.1 GCF_011391645.1 Rhodoferax sp.
GGTGAAATACTTGTGAGCGCAGCAATATAGCTTGCGTGATGCTGAATCTAGCAAGAAGCGGACTGATGTTCAATGGGGAAAACCCAAGCGCTGACCCTGTCACGCAAGGGGTCATAGGTTTTGCGCGCGCCTGTCGTCGGCGCGGCTTCAAGCCCCCACCCGCGCCTAAGCAGATTGCATGCCACCAAAGCAACCATCGGCCCGAAGGCGAGCCTCCCACAAGGCACCGGGAGTCGCGTACTGCGAAAGAGGCTCCCTCGCCACGATGGAATTGGGCTGCTGCAAATGCCTGCAACACCCTGGCAAGGTGCGAACCCCGCGCCTGGCACGCCAAACTGTCATGCCGTTTGCGACAAGTTGTCACGAAGGCTCGGCGCCTGCCCGGCCATGCGGCCGCAGCTGCAACCTTGCTGTTGCCCCTCAAACAGGTCAGTAAATATTTATATCCGACTAATTTTGTCGGGTCTATCGCTAGAATTCAGAGCCCACATGACCACGTTTTTACCCCCCACACAGCCTGATTCCGTGCCCGCCACGCCGCCTGACGGCTGGCCGGACTGGTCTATTTTGGTCGTGGACGACGAGCCTGGCATGCGCAACTTCTTGCTCAAAAGCCTGGCGCCCCGCTGCCACCGCGTGCATGTGGCCGGCAGCGCCGAAGAGGGCGCGGAGTGCTTGCAGCAGCAGCATGTGGACCTGATCATTCTGGACATCTCACTGCCTGGACAAAGCGGCGTGGCCTGGCTCAAATCGCTGCGCGAACAGGGTTTCCGGGGCTATGTCATTCTGATCACCGCCTTTGCCGACCTGGAAACTGCCATTGAAGCCCTGCGCGCCGGTGCCTCCGACTTCATCCTCAAGCCATTCCGGGTGCCGCAGATCCTGAACGCCATCAAGCACTGCTTTGAGTGCGCCAGATTGGCGCGAGAAAATTTTGTGCTCAGGCACACGCTGTCCCGTCAAATCGACACCAGCACCGGCCTGATTGGCCACTCGGCCTTCATGCAGGCGCTGCGCGACACGCTGACGCGGGTCGCCATGGTGGACAGCACCGTTCTGCTGCAGGGTGAATCGGGCACCGGCAAGGAAATGGTGGCGCGCGCCCTGCACCAGATGAGCCCGCGCCAGCGCGGCCCGTTTGTGCCGGTCAACTGCGCCAGCATATCGCCAGAGTTCATGGAGGGCAGCCTGTTTGGCTACGCCAAAAGCGCTGTCAAAGGAGCCCAGCATGCGCGTGACGGCCTGTTTTACTACGCCCAGGGCGGCACCTTGTTTCTGGACGAAGTGGCCGAACTGCCGCTGGCCGTGCAGGCATCGCTGTTGCGCGCCCTGGAGGATCTGCATATTCGACCGCTGGGCAGCAGTCAGCTTGTGCCAGTCAATGCGCGCATCATGGCCGCCACCAACCGCACCTTGAAAGACGAGGTCGCGGCCGGGCGTTTTCGCAAGGACCTGTACTACCGGTTGCAGGTGGTTGACATCACGCTGGCCCCGTTGCGTGAGCGCAAGCAGGACATTGCCGAGCTGGTCGCCCACTTCAACGCGCAACTGGCGCAGCGCATGGGCGTGGCGAAATTGGCCATCAGCCCGGAGCAGATGGATTACCTGATGCAGTACGACTGGCCGGGAAATGCCCGGGAACTGCGCAACCTGATCGAGCGCTCGCTGATTCTGGGCGAGCTCAATGTGTCGGCCCTTTACGATGCCGCAGCGCGCCAGCCCCAGGCCAGCCAGAGCGCCACCACCAACCTGCAGAGCCTGGAAAAACAGCACATCCAGTCGGTGCTCGACAGCGTCCAAGGCGACAAGAGCCGCGCTGCGGAATTGCTGGGTATTTCAAGGCGCACACTGGAGCGCCGTTGCGCCGAATGGGCCGACGCTTGAGCGAACCAGGGTTGCGCCGGCACTGGCAGCACTTGTCGGTGCGCCACAAGCTGATGGCGTTGTCCTTGCTGCCGCTCCTGGTGGTGCTGCCCTTGCTGGTGGCCGCGCTGGTCACCTGGGGCAGTTCGGCCTATGACCGCTTGCTGATCACCAAGGTGCGCAGCGACCTGGCAGTTGCACACGGCTACTTTGATCAAGTGCTGTCCGAGGTGGGCACCGGCACCCAGGCGCTGGCCAATGCACACACCCTGCACCTGGCACTGGCCGCGCAAGAACCTTTGGCCTTGAACCAGGAACTGGTGCAGGCCCGCCAGCGCCTGAGCTTTGATTTTGTCAATCTGTACACACTCGACGGGCAACTGCTGAGTGCCAGTTGGCAGGACGCCGTTGATGCGGCCAACCGTCCCAGCCACCGTTTGCCGGACGCGCCAGGCGTGCAATTGCAGCGGCTCAGCCGCGCTGAGTTGCTGACGCTGGCACCGCACCTGGGACCGCGCCTGAACATTGCGCTGATCCCCACCCAGGGCGCTGCGACCAGCGCGCGCAGCGTCGAAGACCAGGCGCTGGTGATGCTGGCCAGCTTTGCGGTGGCTGACGCGCAAGGCCAGCCGCTGGCGTGGTTACGCGCCGGCGTGCTGCTCAACCAGAACCTGGCCTTGATCGATCACATCAACCAGATTGTTTACCCCGAGGGCTCCTTGCCGCTGGGCAGTGTTGGCACCGCCACACTGTTTCTGGACGACGTGCGCATCACCACCAATGTGCGCCTGTTCCAGGACCAGCGCGCCATTGGCACCCGCGTGTCACAGGCCGTGCGCGAGGCCGTGCTGGTGCGCGGCGAGACCTGGCTGGACCGGGCCTTCGTGGTCAACGACTGGTATGTGTCGGCGTATGAACCCCTGCTCAACGGCCAAAGAGAGCGCGTCGGCATGCTTTATGTGGGTTACCTGGAAGCGCCGTTTCGCCAGACCAAACACGGCCTGCTGGCCGTTGTTGTGGGCATCTTTGCGATCGCCATGGTGCTGGCGGCCTGGCTGTCACTGCGCTGGGCGCGCAGCATTTTTCAGCCGGTAGAACTCATGAACCGCACCATGCAGCAGGTGCAGGACGGCAACGCTGCGGCGCGGGTCGGGCCGCTGGCACAGCAGGACGAACTTGGCGCGCTGGCCAGCCATCTGGACCAACTGTTGATTGCGGTCGACGACAAAACCTGCACCCTGCAGCGCTGGGGGCAGGAGCTTGACGCCAAGGTCACCGAGCGCACCCGCGCTTTGGCCGAGAGCCACCAGTCCCTGCAGCAAGCGCAGGCGCAACTGGTGAAATCAGAAAAGCTGGCCGCCATTGGCCAGCTCACCGCCAGTGTGGCGCACGAAATCAACAACCCGATTGCCGTCATGCAGGGCAATCTTGACCTGATGCGTGAAACGCTGGGCCAGCACGCCCTGCCGGTGGCCCCGGAGCTCAAGCTGATGGACCAGCAAATTGAGCGCATGCGCCTGATCGTGACGCAGCTGCTGCAATACGCCCGCCCCAACGACTACGCCGGCTATGTCGAGGCGGTGGACGTGAACCACGCCTTGGCAAGCTCACTGGTGCTGGTGGAGCACTTGCTCAACCGCACGCACATCAGCGTGCAGCGCCAGTGGCTGGCCAGCCAGCGCGTCAACATCAACCAACAAGAGTTGCAACAGGTGCTGATTAACCTGATCATCAACGCCGTCCAGGCCATGCCCGAGGGCGGCGAACTGCTGCTGCGCAGCGTCAATCAGACTGACACCGAGGGCCGCGAGGGTGTGCTGATCGAAGTCTGTGATACCGGCCCAGGCCTTGGCGCGGCGGTGCACGACAAATTATTCAGCCCGTTTTTCACCACCAAAAACGAAGGCAACGGCCTGGGCCTGTGGATCAGCCAGGGGCTGGTGGAACGCTACGGCGGCGGCATCCGGGCCGGCAACCGGCGCGACCGGGGCGAAGACTCACCCGGCGCCGTCTTCTGCGTTGCCTTGCTGTGCGAGGCAAGCACAGACGCACCCACGGTCTACTGAACTGAAGTCGCCGCCGCACACACATGCCACCATCGAACGAGCCGCACAGTTGCCCAACCGCGTGAGGATGCGGGTGCCAATGCGCCTGCGGTGGGGATGGGACAGTGCCAGCCGGGTGGGTGCCTGATAATATTGACGAGTGTATTGACTCCAAATCTGTTCGTATACTCGCGCCATGAATCTCGAAAAAGTCATCTTTGGTTTCTTCATCATCCTGGCCTGCACGCTGAACTTCGGGTTTTTCATAGGCGACATTGACCGGGTTGATCTGCACCACCCGATGGAACTGGGCATCGCCCTGGCCATCAATTTGATAGCGACGGTGCTCAAGTTTGGCGACCGTACGCACCTGGGCGCCACCCACCTGGCGACCTCTTTGGTCGCCAGCTTGCAGCTCATTGCAGCCTCGGTGGTGTGGATGGTTCATGTTCACTTTAATGGGCTGCCCATGGACTCTTACTCCATGTCCACCGTCGTGTCACTGTCAGGCGGCGCGCTTTTGGCAAACCTGGTATCGGTGACTCTTTTGATTGGGGAAACCCTCAGACAAGGGCGCTGAGCGCGCCGACACCAGATCACCGCATCGCGCATGGGTAGTGCATGA
>NZ_JAABQC010000144.1 GCF_011391645.1 Rhodoferax sp.
CCGGCATCGTAGCCCAGCTCCTTGGCCAGCTCGTGGCTGATGCGCGGGCCGCCCACCACCAGGATGATCTTGTCGCGCAGCCCTTCGGCTTCCAGCAGGTCGGCCAGCTTGGTGAGATTGTCCAGATGGATGTTTTTCTGGGTCACCACCTGCGACACCAGAATCACATCGGCCTTCTCCACAATGGCGCGCGCCACCAGCTCCTCGGAGTCCACCTGGGCGCCCATGTTGATGGCGCGGATCTCGTGGTAACTCTCCAGCCCCTTGTGCCCGTTGAAGCCCTTCATGTTCATGATGGCGTCAATGCCCACGGTGTGCGCGTCGGTCTCGATGCAAGCGCCCACGACCACCATGCGACGACCCATTTTTTCGGCGATGAGCGCGTTGATGCCCTCCTTGTCCATCACCTCATACTCGGGCTTGACTACCTGAAAACTGGACAAATCCACTTGGTGCCGACATTGGCCATACACCACATAAAAACTGAAGCCCTTGCCCATGTCCTCACAATGCACCACGGCAGGCTCATCCAGGCCCATCTGGGCCGCCAGGCGCTTGGCACCTTCTTTGGATCGCTCATCCAGCGCCACCGGCAAGGTGAACGAGAGCTGCACGCGGCCATCGCCCAAGGTGTCGCCGTAGGGTTTGACCCACTGCTCGGGTTGTTTGGCATCAATCATGATTGGCTCCTGGAAGCATCAGGTGTGGAAACGGGTTGTAGTAGTTGTCGGCCTTGGTGATCACGCCGTCCAGGCCCTTGCCGCCGGTGGGTGTGCGCGAGATCTCGGCAAACATGCCCTTGCCAATCGCGGTGGGCAGGCTTATGGTTTCGATCTGCGCCAGCATGGCTTCGGCCTCGGCCAGCACCGCTTGCGCGCGCCGCTCAATCAAGCCGCCGCTCTTGAACTCAATCTCGGAGTGCAGGTCTTTCATGGTGCCAAACACATACTTGGCGTTCTGAATCGCCAGGAAACGGTCCTGGATGAACGGGGTGTGAATGGCCTCGGTCATCATGCCCAGCAGGTGGATGTTTTGCTGCGTGACGGTGCTCACAATGTTGAACAGCGTGTCCTGCACCTGGCCCTTGAAGATATTGCCGGTCATGTGTTTTGTCGGCGGCATGTATTTCAGGCAGGCATCAGGAAACACCTGCCGCACCAGTTGCGCATGGGCCAGTTCCCACAAGAAGCCGTTTTCCAGTTCGGGATGAATCTCGAACGCATGACCCAGCCCCATCTGCCCGGGCTTCAGACCAGAGAGTTCGGCAAATTGCTCGTTGATGAGCTGCGACGCCAGCACCGTGTGTGCCGCCTCATACGCATCGGCCGTGGTGAGGTAGTTGTCTTCGCCGGTGTTGATGATGATGCCGGCATAGGCATTGACCATGCGCGAAAAAAACTGGTCGATGAAGGTGCGCTTCATGTTGATGTCGCGAAAGATGATGCCGTACATCGAGTCGTTGAGCATCATGTCGAGCCGCTCCATGGCACCCATGGCGGCAATCTCGGGCATGCACAGGCCCGAGCAGTAATTGGTCAGGCGGATGTAGCGGCCCACGCGGGTGCCCACCTCGTCAAGCGCGGCGCGCATCAGGCGAAAGTTTTCCTGGGTGGCGTAGGTGCCGCCAAAACCTTCGGTGGTGGCACCAAACGGCACATAGTCGAGCAGGCTCTGGCCGGTGGAGCGGATCACCGCAATGATGTCGGCGCCCTGCTCGGCGGCGGCTCTGGCCTGCGCCACGTCTTCATAAATATTGCCTGTGGCCACAATCAGGTACAGCCAGGGCGCCTTGCCTTCGCCCAGGGTTTTGATCTGCGTGTCACGAAAGGCGCGCTGCCCGGCGATGCGCTCGCACATGGTGCGCGCATGGGCCTCGGCGGCCTGGCGCGCTGCCTGTTCGTCGTTCGGACGCGTCAACAACAGCGTGCTTTTGGACACCGCCTCGGCCACTTGCTGGGCGGTTTGCCCGGTTTCCTGCATGGCCGCGGCCAAAATGGTGGCGGCGCCAAATGGCAGCAGGTTTTGCGCTTGCAGATGCTCGACCACGCGGTTGGGCAGCGGCACAAAGTTTTCGTCCACACCGTCAATACCCATCAAGCGCAAGGTGGCGCGCTCCACAGTGGTGGTGGTGAACCGGGCCATCTCGTCAAACACCTGGCGCGCAATGCGCCGGGCCGAGTCGCGGGCGCGGTCAATCTGCGCCTGATCAAGTTGCAAGTGGGACATATTTTTCTCTCTGTTCAATCTGTGTTTAAGCTTGCCGTTGTTGCGAAGGCAGCGCAGAAATTCCATCTTCTTCCAGCATCACATCGCTCACGCCATAGTTGCCAAAGGCTTCGCGTGCGGCCACCAGGAATTGTTGCGCGTCAAAACTGCCGCCCAGTGGCGAAAACGGGTTGAGCGTGATGCCGGTCATGTGGATGCCCCGGTAAGCCAGTACCTGCGCGTCCTGCTGGCGAAACAGCGCCAGGTCGGCGGCGTCCACAAACAGCTTGGTGCCATCGTTCACCACCACGGTCAGACCGGGACGGCGCGCGGCCAGGGTGCTTAACGCGCGCCACAGCGAGCGCCCCACGGCGCCGCTGACGGCCACCGTGGCCACGTCCGACTCGACGTATTGCAGCAGCGTTTCTGCGGCGTTCAAAGTAGCAATTTCAGCCAGAAAAACATTTTCGCCCCGGCTGTTCCACAGGCCCACCCCACCCCTGGCAAACACCGGCTCGCACAGGTTTCGGGCTGCCACGTCAGCCGGGGCAATGCCCAAGATCGCCAGGCGGTCGCGCGTTTTGCGGATCACGTCCTGAATACCGCCACCCATGGCGGCACCGGTCGCCAGAATCACCCCATTGGCAATGGCCGGCGAGGCATGGTGGCTGCGGCCCAGCGCGCCGTCCAGGATCACCAACGCGGCGCCGCACTGCTTGAGCCGGGCAATCACGGTGAGTTGGTCGGAACTGCGCGAGGCGCCGGCAATTTCCATATCGCCCTGCTCCAGCACTTTCACCACCAAAATTTCGCCCATCGGGCTGTCAATACCGGTGGCATCAATCAACTTTGTGCGCACTTTGGCGCGTTCTAATGTGGCCCGCGCGGTGGCCACCAGGTTGCCGGGCCACACCACAATGGCAGGCTTGGGCACAAAAAACACCGCATCACGGTCTTCGCCGTCGCGCCCGATCGAGGTCACCCCCAGCGCCACGCCAGCCGCTGCCGCCTGCGCCAGCAAATGGTTCAGCGCCACGGTTTTCCCGGTGTTCTTGGTCATGCCCATCACCGCCAGCGTGCTCATGCCGCTGGCCTGGATGCGCTGCCAAAGCGCGCTCGGTGACGTCGTCACTGCGAGTTTGGCGCGGCAGTCCATGCATCCGGTCGCCATGGATTGCTTCACTTCGTTCGAAATGACGGCAGGTTGTTGTTCCATCGCGTTGATTTGCCAGTCAGACGTAAAGTTGTTCAAACAAGGCGCGCAGCTTGGGGCTTTCGCGCAGCAGGTTCAGTGCAAACTCGGCGTGCCCGGTGGCATAACCGTTGCCCACGATCATCTCCACGTCCTTGCCCACACCTTCGGCTCCCAGCGCCGCGGCGGTGAAGCTGGTGGCCATGGAGAAGAAGTAGATCTTGCCGTGTTGTTTGGTCGCCAGAATGCTGCCCATTTCGGTGTTCTGGATGTTGACACAGTTGATCACCACATCGGCCAGTTTGCCGTCGGTCACCTTTGCCACCGCTTCCATCAGCGCCAGCGCATCGGTGGCGTCCACCTGCAGCGCATGGTCCACCCACCCCAGCTCAGTCATGCGCTGACAGTCTTTGGCGAAGGGCGACACGCCAATCACGCAGCCTGCGGCGCCTGCGCGCTTTTTGGCTTCATAAACACACAGTGTGCCCGACTTGCCACCGCCACCAATCACCACCACGGTGTCGCCAGCTTTGACCAGCCGCGCGGTTTGCGCGGGGGCACCGGCCACGTCCAGCACCGCCAGCGCCAGTTTTTCGTCGATGTCAGCGGGCAGCCTGGCGAAAAGGCCTGTTTCAAACAGGATGGCGCGGCCCTTGATTTCGATTTGGTCCTTGGCCATGTGGATCTTGGTGATGCTGTCAATGCGCAAGGGGGTGAGCGACAGCGACACCAGCGTGGCGATCTTGTCGCCCACCTTGAGGTCGATCTTGCCGAGCAGCGCCGGGCCGATCTCGGCCACCATGCCAATCAGCATGCCGCCCGATCCGGTGACCGGGTTGTGGTGCTTGCCGCGCTGGGCCACGATGTCTTTGACCATGGCCGCGATGCGGGCTTCATCGTTGTCGCAAGCCGCCTTGATTTGAGTGAAGCTGGCCGAGTCGATGTTGAGCGCCGACACGTCGATCAGAATCTCGTTGTCATAAATTTCCATCGTGTTGTCGAGCTTCCAGGCTGGCTGGGGCAGCACGCCAAGGGGCTCAAGCACGCGGTGGGTGCCGTAGGGGGATCCGTGTTTCATG
>NZ_JAABQC010000145.1 GCF_011391645.1 Rhodoferax sp.
GCACTTCCCAGCCAAAGCCGTGGACTGACAGCTTGTCGTGCGGCCACCAGGCCTCAAAACCACGCCGCGCCATCTGCGGGCCACCAATGCCGGTGGCCCGCAAGCCGGGCCAGCGCTGGATCATGCCGTCAAGGAGCAAACCCGCCAGCAAGTCGCCAGAAGTTTCACCCGCCACCAGCGCTGCGCGCATCATGACTCTCGCATCGCGCTAGCGAACAATGCCGCGCTGGGGTGACGTTTGTTCCAGAAAGGAAAGCATCATCTGCACATCGGGCAGAGACTCAGGGTGCGTTTGAATCAAGTCGGCGATCCGAAGCTGCGCCGCTTGCAGGGTCAAGTCTTCGCGGTAAAGTGCCTTGTGCATGGCTTTGACGGCGCTGATGCGCTCGGGCGAAAAACCCCTGCGGCGCAAGCCCTCATAGTTCATCGAGCGCGCCGCCGCCGGCTGCCCCTGGCACATCACAAAGGGCGGCAGGTCGGCCAACAGCACCGAGCAGATGGCCGTCATGCTGTGGGCGCCGATTCTGACGAACTGGTGCACCATGGTAAATCCGGCCAGAATGGCCCAGTCACCCACGTGAACGTGACCGGCCAGGGTCGAGTTATTGGCAAAAATGGTGTTGTTGCCCACCTGGCAATCATGCGCCAAATGCACATAAGCCATCAGCCAGTTGTCGTCGCCCACCCGGGTCACACCCTGATCGCCAGGCGAACCGATGTTGAAGGTGCAAAACTCGCGGATGGTGTTGCGGTGGCCAATGACCAGCTCGCATGGCTCACCCGCATACTTTTTATCCTGCGGTATCGCTCCCAGCGAGGCAAACTGGAAAATACGGTTATCACAACCAATGGTGGTGTGGCCCTCGAGCACACAATGCGGTCCAACGGTGGTACCGGCGCCAATTGTGACGTGAGGACCGATGATGGTGTAGGGACCCACGGTGACCGAACTGTCAAGCTCGGCAGCGGAATCAACCAGGGCGGTGGGATGGATGGCGGTCACGGCGGTACCCTCCTCAGGCGATCTTGCGAAAGGCGCAGGTGAGTTCTGCCTCCACCACGACTGTGCCATCGACCAAGGCACGCGTCTGGAACTTGAAAATCCCTGACTTTGAGCGCAACAGCGTTGCCTCCAGGATCAACTGGTCACCGGGTTCAACAGGTCGCTTGAAGCGCACCCCCTCCATGCCGGCAAAATAATACACCGTGTCTTCGGTGGCGCCGGAGTCCATGGCATCAAAAGCCAGCAGGGCAGCTGCCTGGGCCAGTGCTTCAAGCATCAGCACGCCCGGCATCACCGGACGATACGGAAAATGGCCCTGGAAAAACGGCTCGTTGATGGTGACATTTTTCAGCGCCTTGATGGACTTGCCCTTGTCAATTTCGAGCACCCGATCGACCAGCAAAAACGGGTAGCGATGCGGCAATTTGGTGAGAATCTTGTGAATATCCATGGGGTGTGTCCTTAGTTTGAATCTTGTCTGGATTTGAGTTGCGCCTCGAGCGCACGGATGCGATCGCGCAGGCTGGACAATTGCTTGAGCGACGCCGCATTCCTTTCCCAACTCGCGTTGTCGTCGATCGGAAAGATGCCGGTATAGAGACCCGGCTTGCTGATGGAGCGCATCACCATGGAGCCCGCAGAGATATGGACGCCGTCGGCCAGCGTCAGGTGGCCCAGCACATTGCCACTGCCGCCCACGGTGCAATGGGCGCCAATGGTGGCACTGCCCGCCACACCGGCACAGCCGGCCATGGCCGTGTGTTTGCCAATGTGCACGTTGTGGGCAATCTGGATCAGGTTGTCTAGCTTGACACCGTCCTCGATCACCGTGTCTTGCAAAGCACCGCGGTCGATGCAGGTGTTGGCGCCGATTTCCACATCATTGCCGATCCGCACGGCACCGAGTTGTTCAATTTTTTCCCAGGCGCCGGCGTTGGGGGCAAAACCAAAACCGTCCGCGCCAATCACCACCCCAGAATGGATGATGCAACGCTCACCCACCACACAGCCCTCGCCCAGCGTGACGCGTGACTTGAGCACGGTCTGCGCGCCAATCACGGCGCCGGCCTCGACCACGCACAGCGCACCGATGCGCGCAGTAGGGTGAACCTGCGCTTGGGGATCCACCACGGCACTGGGATGAATCAGGGGTCCGGGTGCTTCCGGCAGCGTTTTCTTCCAGAGCTGCGTCAGACGGGCAAAGTACAAATAGGGTTGATCGGTGACGATGCAGGCGCCACGCGTGCTGGCCAGGGCCTGAAACTGCGGGCCGACAATCACGCACGAGGCATGGGACACAGCCAGCTGGCTCTGGTACTTGGCGTGGCTGACGAAGCTGAGTTGCCCGGCCTGAGCGCTTTCCAGGGGCGCCAAGCCATCAATCGACAGATTCGCATCGCCATGCAGTTCGCCGCCCAGCGCTTCAACAATAAAACCTAAACGCAGGGTCACAGGCCTCTAGCCTTCGAACTCGGTTTACTTGGCCGGCGCGGAATTGAGCGCTTTGATGACTTTGTCAGTGATGTCGTGCTTGGGATTGACATACACCGCATCCTGGAAAATAAAGTCATAGTTCTCGGCCACGGCAAGGTCTTTGATGACCTTGTTGGCACGCTGGATTACCAGTTGCAGCTCTTCATTTTTGCGCGCGTTCAGGTCTTCCTGAAACTCACGGCGCTTCCTCTGAAAATCTCGATCTTGTTCAAGCAGCTGCTTCTGGCGGGACTGGCGCTGGGTTTCGGGCAAAGTGGGTGCTTCGCGCTCAAATTTGTCAGCCAGCGACTTGATGCTTGCGCCCTGGTCCACAAGGTCTTTCTCGCGCTTGGAAAACTCCTGCTCAAGCTTGGTCTGGGCGACCTTGGCGGAGCTGGCTTCCTTGAGAACCCGGTCGGTGCTGACAAAGCCCATGCGCAAATCCTGCGCTGACACAGACATGACAGACAGACTGCACAACGTGACGACACAAATTTGACGTAAAAAATAGTTCATTAGAAACTGGTCCCAATCTGAAATTGCACATTCTCGATTCTATCGTTATCAAACGAGCGTACCGGCTTTGAAAAAGCGAGGCGCAGCGGCCCCAGCGGCGAAATCCAGCTGATCCCGACGCCCACAGCCGAGCGCACCTCGTTGGCATTGGCGTTGATGATGGGCAGGCCCTGATCAGGCCCAGCCACCATGCCGATGTCCCAAAACCCGTACAGGCGCAAAGTGCGGTCGTTGCCAGCTCCGGGAAACGGCGCCAGAATTTCCATGTTGAGATTGAATTTTTTATCGCCGCCCACATTGGTGCCGGTGATGTCCACCGGCCCCAGACTGCCCTGCTCGAAGCCACGCACGGACCCGAGGCCGCCACCAAAGAAATTCTTGAAGACCGGGTAGGTTTTATCGCTGCCGGAGGCACCCGCGCCAACTTCAAAATTCATGGCTGCGGTGAACTGCTTGGTCAGGGGCACGTACTGCTGGAACTGGTAGGTGGCGCGCAGATACCTGACATCCCCGGCAAAAGACCACTCGGCATTGGCGCGTTGATAACGCCCGCTGTTGGGCGCCAGGGAACTGTCACGGCTGTCACGCGACCAACCCACCGTGAACGGCACCGCGGTGGTGGTGTAGCCGTATTCCTCGGCAAATTCCCGGTAGGACTCTGGCAGTTGCGTCCCTTCTTCAATGGTCGTTTGTTCCACGCCAAGGCCAAAAAACACAGTGTCGGTTTCAGAGAAAGGCACACCGAAACGAATAGCCGCGCCCGTGGTGATCAACTTGTAATAATCCTGGTCCTGATAAGGGCTGTTGTTGCGATGGTAGAGATCAAGCGTTCGCGACACACCATCTGCCGTGAAGTAAGGATCGGTGGTGTTCAGCACCAGGACCTGGTTGATCTTGCTGGTGTTCACCTGGATGCCCAGCGAGTTGCCGGAGCCAAAGGCATTCTCCTGCTTCAAACCAAATGACAGACCCAGGCCATCACCGCTGGAGTATCCAGCCCCCAGACTCAGGCTCCCCGTGGGTTTTTCCACCACATTGATGGTCAGATCAACTTGATCGGGTGCGCCGGGAACCTCCTGGGTTTCAATGGCCACCTCTCCAAAGTAGCCCAAGCGGTCGACCCGGTCACGCGACTTGCGGATTTTTTCGCCGTCGTACCAGGATGATTCCAGCTGGCGGAATTCGCGGCGCACCACCACATCGCGGGTTCGCGTGTTGCCTGCCACGTTGATGTTGCGCACGTAGGCGCGGCGAGAAGGGTCGGCCTGCAGCACCAGGGCCACACGATTATTGACGCGGTCAATCTCGGGCAAGGCCTGCACGCGGGCGAATGCGTAGCCAAAGTTGCCAAAATAGTCAACGAACGCTTTGGTTGT
>NZ_JAABQC010000146.1 GCF_011391645.1 Rhodoferax sp.
CGCTGGCGCACGATCTGGGCCACACACCGTTTGGCCACGCCGGGCAAAACACGCTCAACGCCTGCATGGCCGACTTTGGCGGCTTTGAGCACAACCTGCAAAGCCTGCGCGTGGTCGACCATCTGGAAGAGCGCTACCCCGAGTTTGACGGCCTGAATCTGACGTTCGAGACCCGCGAGGGCATCCTCAAGCACTGCTCGCGCCACCATGCCGAGCAGCTTGAAAGCGCCGAGCCGAATGGGGTGGGGCGGAGGTTTTTGGAGCGCACCCAGCCCAGCCTGGAGGCCCAGTTATGCAACCTGGCCGACGAGATTGCCTACAACGCCCATGACATCGACGACGGTGTGCGCTCGGGCCTGGTCACACTGGAGCAATTGCAGCAGGTGGCGCTGTTTGATGATTTCAGGCGGCAAACACTGGCCGAGTTTCCGCAGTTACAAAACGCCTCCCAAGGCCGGCGCCTGCTGTACGAGTCGATTCGCCGCATGCTGAGCGCCCAGGTGTATGACGTGATCACTGCCACGCAGGCGGCACTGCAAACGGCTGCGCCGGGGAGTGTGGACGCCGTTCGCCAACTGCCCCCCTTGATTCAGTTCAGCGCCGGCATGCGTGAGAAATCGCAATCGCTCAAGCGCTTTCTGCTGAAGCAACTCTATCGCCACCCGCAAGTTCTGCAAACCACCGGGCAGGCGCAGCAGGTGGTGCGCGAGCTGTTTGACAACTACCTGGCCCAGCCCGGCAATATGCCTGACAGCCACCGCCGCCGGCTGGCCGCCGCCCAGGCTGCCGAGCCGGTGCCGGCGCGCGCCTTGCCGCGCCTTGTTGCGGACTACATTGCCGGCATGACCGACCGCTTTGCGCTGCGCGAGCATGAGCGCCTGACCGGCTTGCGCCTGCTCAACTGAAAGCACACCATGACGCCTGATGACCTTGTGATTGCCGACACCCGGGCCTGGCTGGAGCGCGCCGTGATCGGCCTGAACCTGTGCCCGTTTGCCAAAAGTGTGCACGTCAAGGGGCAGGTGCATTACGCGGTGAGCCGTGCCACCACCTGGCAAGACTTGTTGCAAGACCTGATCACCGAGCTAAAAAATTTGGTCGCCACCGACGCCAAGCTGCGCGACACCACGCTGTTGATCGCGCCCGATTGCCTGCCGGACTTTCGGGATTACAACGACTTTCTGTTTGACGCAGACCGGGCGCTGGACGACCTGGAGCTTGACGGTGTGCTGCAAATTGCGTCGCTGCACCCGCGCTACCAGTTTGCCGGCACGCGTGAGGACGACATCACCAACTTCACCAACCGCTCGCCTTACCCCACGCTGCATTTGCTGCGCGAAGACAGCATCGACCGCGCCGTGGCGGCTTTTCCCAACCCCGAGTCGATTTTTGAGGTCAACATGCAAACCATGGAGCAGCTGGGGCCCGATGGCTGGGCGGCACTCAAGGTGGATCGCACCGTGCCGCCCGTGGCATCATCACCCCATGACACACCGAAAACCTGACAACACCCAGCGCAGCAAGCCCGGCGCCGGTTTGCCGCCCACTTTGGCCGACGATATTCGTCCCGGGCAATCCATCGAGTTGCTCAAAGAGCTGCACATCCTGACCCGCGACGGCAAGCTCAACCAAGACTCGCGGCGCAAGCTCAAGCAGGTGTACCACCTGTACCAGTTCATCGAAAAGCTGCTGCTGGAGCTTGACAACTCCCCGGCCGGCATCACCCTGGCCGACCACGGCGCGGGCAAGTCTTACCTGGGTTTTATTTTGTACGACCTGTTTTTCAAGCAGCAGGCGCAGGGGCACATCTACGGCATAGAGACGCGCCCGGAGCTGGTGCAAAAGTCCCGCGAACTGGCGCAGCGGCTGGGCTTTGAGCGCATGTCGTTCCTGAACCTGACGGTGGCCGAATCAGCCCAGTCGGAGCAATTGCCAGCGCGCATCGACATGGTCACCGCACTGCACGCCTGCGACACCGCCACCGAC
Organism: Rhodoferax sp.; assembly: GCF_011391645.1. Taxonomy (GTDB): domain Bacteria; phylum Pseudomonadota; class Gammaproteobacteria; order Burkholderiales; family Burkholderiaceae_C; genus Rhodoferax. The sequence continues at coordinate 1,987 of NZ_JAABQC010000146.1, forward strand.
GACGCCATTGCCTTTGGCCTGCAAAAGCAGGCGCGCTTCATGGTGCTGGTGCCGTGCTGCCAGGCCGAAGTGGCGCGCGTGCTGAGCCAGCACAAGGCGCTGTCGCTGTCACGCACACCGCTGTCGGAGCTGTGGCGCCACCCCCTGCACACGCGCGAAATGGGCAGCCAGATCACCAACGTGCTGCGCTGCCTGTACCTGGAAGCCTGCGGCTACCAGGTTACCGTGACCGAACTGGTGGGCTGGGAGCACAGCATGAAAAACGAGCTCATCATCGCCCGCCACACCGGCCAGAAAAAACGCGCGGCAGCCGAGCGCCTGCACGCCCTGTTGCAAGAATTCGGCTTGAACAGCCTGCTGGACACCCGTTTTACGCTGATTTGATCGGGCTTGTGGAGACAGTAGGGCGTCTATATTCCCAATCGCACGGCGTTACATTCCCTGATTTACGTTGATTAACTCCCAATTGCACGGTAACATATGCAACTATGAACGCCCCAGCGCCACTCTATTCACGGCTCATAGCGGCGCGAGTTGCCGAGGCGCTCACAGACACGCCCGTCGTACTGATCGCCGGTCCAAGGCAAGCCGGCAAAACCACGTTGGTGCGTCAAATAGCACACCAAGGGCTACGCTACCTCACGCTGGATGATGAACTGACTCTGCTGGCGGCCAAGGAAGATCCCGTGGGAATGATTCGCAACCTGGATCGGGCCATCATTGATGAAATCCAGCGTGCCCCGCAGCTGCTGCTGGCCATCAAGAAAACTGTTGATGAAGATCGGCGCCCAGGTCGCTTTCTGCTGACCGGGTCGGCCAATTTGTTGACGTTGCCCAGCGTGGCGGATTCACTGGCAGGGCGAATGGAAACCTTAACCCTGCTGCCTCTTTCGCAAAGCGAAATGCATGGCACCACGCGCAACTGGCTGGACAGCGCCTTTACCGGGGTTCTCCCAAAAGTGGCTACCCCAGTCGTGGGTGAAGCGCTTGTCGACGCGGTGTTGCGCGGCGGTTATCCGGAAGCGGTCTCACGCGCCACCCCGCGCCGACGCACAGCTTGGGCTCGTCAGTACATCGACGCCATCATCCAACGAGATGTCCGCGATGTGGCCGGCGTTGATCGGCTTGACCAACTGCCACGTTTTTTGCAGGCATTGGCACAAGTCGCAGGGCAGATGTGCAACTACACGCAATTGGGTGGCCAGATTGGGCTGGATCACAAGACGGCAGCCCGCTACATTGGTGTTTTTGAGCAGATGTACCTGCTCAAACGAGTCGAGGTTTGGGCCAAAAACCGGCTCAGCCGGGTCGTGAAAACCCCCAAGATACAGTTCATCGATTCAGGCCTGCTGTCTACCCTGATTGATCTAACACCCGCGATAGCCGTACAAGATCGCAGCCGTTTTGGCCATGTGCTGGAGACCTTCGTCTATGGGGAATTGCTCAAGCACGCCACCAGCGCAGATGGTGACTACCAACTGCTCTACTACCGCGATCACGATCAATTCGAAGTCGATGTGGTTGTGGAAAACGCAGGTGGACAATTAGTCGGAGTAGAGATCAAGGCGGCAGCTTCGGTCGGATCAAACGATTTGCGTGGACTCAAACGATTGGCCAGTATGGCCGGAGACCAGTTCAAGCTGGGAGTCATCCTCTACGATGGCACTGAGACCCTGCCGCTCGGCAATCGCATTTGGGCTGCGCCAATTGCTAGCTTGTGGGGGCAGTAAGGGGGCAAATCGCAAAAAATCTGAGACCGTGCGTTATCGTCTGATGGGAATCAAAACGCTCACAACAAATTCTCCGCTCACGGTATCTTTAGGCTGCAAAAATCCAATCAGGAATCCCCCCATTTGGGGGATATGCGACAAACCTGAATGTCCCTAGCATGGACTGCATTGCTTCCAACAAGAGAACGCCATGCAGGGACAACAAGCTCTTTTTCCAGAAAGAATCGCCCGCAATCGGCGAATTTGCGTCGCTCCAGCAAGGTCTGAAACACAGGACGGAATGACCCTGATAGAGCTCATGGTGGTCATCGGCATATTGGGCGTATTGGCAAGTTTGGCCATACCGTCGTTCCAG
>NZ_JAABQC010000147.1 GCF_011391645.1 Rhodoferax sp.
CATGATGTTTTCATGTGTGCAATGCGGCCAGTGCCTGACCGCCTGTGATGCCACTCAGCAAGACCAAGAGCGCACGCCCACGCTGGAATGGCAGGTTGGCGTTGAAGCGCTGCGCGAAACCTTGCGCCAACGCAAGCGCGAACAAGCTGAGCGGCACTGATGGAAGAAATGATCGGACGCTGGTGGCACCAGGCCATCACCAAGGCCACGCGCCTGGACCACCCGGCTGCTGCAGTGCAACTGCAGGACATGCAAAAAACCATTGGCATCTTTTTTCGCGCGGCCGGTGGACCGAACTCGCTGCGATTTACCCCGGCTTCGCTGCAGGCTGTCGGTGGTCAGCGGCACTGGGCGCAAAAGCTGGCGGGCAGCGGCCAACGTGCTGACACGGCCCAGTTAGAGCCCGATGTGCTGGCGCTCCCGGCCACACTTGCCGTGTTCGACGATGCGCAACTGAACCGCGACCTGTACCTTTGGCTGGCGATGCTGTCGGCGTGTTGGCTACCCGGCAGTCACTGGATCAGGGACAACCTGCGCGCCACCCAGGTGGCGCTGGCACAATTCCCGGGCTTTGCCGCAAGGTACCAGGGGCTGCTGCAGGCGCACTTGGCGCAACGCCCGAAGCTGCAACATTCAGGTGGGGAGAAATGGCAGGCTGAGTCCGCAGTCCAGGCCGCTTTGAGAGAGCAAGTGACTGACGAAGTGCGCCACCAAGCCCAGGATGTCGCCCCAGTCTGGCTCTGGCTGAGCGCCTCGACTCCCCCCGTCGCTGATCGCCCGGCCGGTCAGAAAGACGCGCAGGCAAGCCAACAAGCCGGTGCGCTCAAGGACAAACTGCGCCGCCGTACCCAAGCCACCTCCCACGAGCAGAGTCGCAATCCCATGGTGTTGCCGTTTCGCGCGGAATCCATCATGTCGTGGAGCGAAATGGTGCATGTCAACCGCAGTACCGATGACGAAGAAGACGGTAACGCCCTGAACGCGGCCAACGACATGGACAAACTGTCGATCGCCCCTGATGGGCAAACGCTGGCCTCGCGCGTCAAATTCGACCTGGATTTGCCCAGCAGCAGCACCGACGACACACCCGTGGGTCCCGGCATCGCCCTGCCGGAGTGGGACTATCGGCGTGTTGTGCTGCAGCCAGCGCATTGCCTGGTGCAGGTGATGCAAGCCCAACACTGCGCGCCCTTCATTCCCTCGGTAGCCCTGCGCCTGACGGCCAAACGCCTGCGCCGCCGCCTTGAAACCTTGCGCGATGCCCCGCGCGCCGTGCATGGCCAAGACAGCGGAGATGACATTGACCTGGACGCGTGGGTGCGCTTTCACGCCGACCAGCTCGACGTGGCCACACCTTACAGCGACACACCGTCCATTTACACGCGCCGGGCCCGGCTGGACCGCAGCTTGGCCACGCTGCTGCTGGCCGACCTGTCCTTGTCCACAGATGCCTACGCCACGGAAAAATCGCGTGTCATCGATGTGATCCGTGACGCGCTGTTTGTTTTTGGCGAGGCGCTGCACGCCGCCGGTGACCCGTTCGCCATCTGGGGCTTCAGTTCGGTGCGCCGCCAGCATGTGCGCATGCAGCACCTCAAAACCTTTGCTGAGTCCTGGAGCGACGCCAGCCGGGCGCGGGTTGGCGCCATCAAGCCCGGTTATTACACCCGCATTGGCGCTGCGATTCGCCACGCCACCCTGCAACTGGCCGACCGACCCGAGCGCAAGCGCCTGCTGATGCTGCTCACCGATGGCAAACCCAACGACCTGGATGTTTATGAAGGTCGCTATGGCCTGGAAGACACCCGGCAGGCGGTGCGTGAGGCGCACGCTGCCGGTTTGATCCCGTTTTGCGTCACCATTGATGAGAAAGCCCACGACTACCTGCCCATGCTGTTCGGCCAAAACGGCTACGCCATGGTGCACAAACCGCAAGACCTGGTGCGGCAACTCACGCAGGCCTGGGCCACGCTGTCGCGTCGCTGATCCCATGGTGCGGCAACGCATGTGCGCATCAGCAAAGTAACCATTTCCCCGGCAGTTCTATTAGAGTCATGTAAAATGAATCTTTAAATATTTGGAGCCCCTTGATGATGCATATGGAGTCCCCGGCATTTTTCAAACGGATTCCGGAGATCACCCTGATCGATCCGTTGGCCGATTTTTTGGGCGCTGCTGAAGGCGGTCTGATGCGTTATGGCTATACCGATGCCGTCAAGCTGGCAGGCCATTCGTGTCCCACGGTGGCGTCAGCCTATTGGCTCGGCGTGCGCGCCCTGCAACTCCTTTATCCCGATGCGGTGCCACTGCGCGGCGGCGTCGCTGTTGATCTGAGACAGACATTGGAGTCTGGCACCACCGGTGTGGTGGCCAATGTCCTGGGTCAACTGACGGGCGCTGCCAGCAGCGGCGGTTTTGCAGGTATCGGCGGGCGTTTTGTACGCCGCGACCTGATGCGGTTTGGTGTTGATATTCCGTCTGAAATTCGCTTCACGCGCACCGATAGCGGCCAGGCCGTGCTGGCCCAGTGCCATGTGCAGAGGGTGCATGCCGATCCCCGGACCATGCCCTTGATGAAAGCCTGTTTGTCAGGTACCGCCACGGCGGCGCAGCGGCAAGAATTTGGCCAGCTTTGGCAGGCGCGAGTTGAGGAACTGTTGCTGGTGCATGGTTTTGACGATGCCGTGTTTGAACTCCGGCCCGTGTGAAAGAGCAATCACCATGACCTTTGTCGTGACTGAATCGTGCATCCGTTGCAAATACACCGACTGCGTCGATGTTTGCCCGGTGGATGCTTTCCGCGAGGGCGCCAATTTTTTGGTGATTGATCCTGACGATTGCATTGATTGCGCCGTGTGTGTGCCGGAGTGCCCGGTGAATGCAATTTATGCCGAAGAAGATGTGCCGGCCAAGCAGCAGGATTTCATCGCGCTCAACGCAGAACTCGCACCTCAATGGAAAATGATCACCAAGACCAAGGCTGGTCTGCCCGATGCAGATGAATGGGCCAAGATTGAGCACAAACTCCCGGAACTCAAACGTTGATCGCTAAATTTGCGATGGAACAGGGCTTGTGATGTCACGCTGGCGCTTTAGCCACTTGTTGCTGGCACCGCATCGTCTGGCATTTTTTATGGCCGCCGTGATGCTGAGTACTTCTGCGCTCTGGTGGGCGACTCTGTTGCTGGCGCGCGCTTTTCAGTGGTCGCTGAGTCCGGCCGTTCCTGCGCCCTTGATGCACGCGCTGCTGATGAGCCAGGGGTATATGCCGCTATTTTTTGCCGGCTTTTTGTACACCGCCGGGCCAAAATGGCTCAAACTGCCTGCGGTCAGTGCGCGCAGCCTGTTGCCCGCGCTGGCGACCGTGATGGCCGGGTGGGCGGTGGCCTGGTTCGGGATGCACTGGCAATTGCAGTGGGCGGCTCTCGGAATAGGGCTGGTGGCGCTGGGTTGGACGTTACTGAGCCTGCGCTTTGCCCACATGGTCTGGTGCAGCCGGGCCAGCGACAAAATGCACACCACCTTGGTCAGTGCCGCCTGCCTGGTCGGCGCGGCTGTGATGTGGTGGGTCACCTTGTCGCTGGTTTTTAATTCAATAACTCTGCTTCGCAGCGGCATTCAACTGGGCATCTGGTGGTTTTTGGCACCCGTATTTGCGGTGGTGTCGCACCGCATGATTCCGTTCTTTAGCGCCAGTTTGATCGAAAAACTTGATACCTGGCGGCCCAACTGGGTGCTGGCGGTCATGCTTGGCACGCTGCTGTTTGAGGGGCTGGTCAGCGTGGCTGACCTGTGGTGGTGGCCCGTGCCCTCAGCGTTGCGCTGGCTGCAAATGGGGGTGGAAGCGCCGTTGGCATTGCTGATGCTGGGTTTGGCGCTGCGCTGGGGCTTTGTTCAAAGCCTGAAGATCCGCCTACTGGCCATGTTGCACGGTGGTTTTGTCTGGT
>NZ_JAABQC010000148.1 GCF_011391645.1 Rhodoferax sp.
GGTCACGCTCAGTTCAGCCGCATGCCGGCGAGCAGTTGCGTCAGGTTGTGGTTCATCATCTTGAGATAAGTGGGTGCTGGCCCGCCGGCCTCTGACAAGGCATCTGAATACAGGGTGGCGCCCACACGCACACCCGCGTCTTTGCTGAGCTGCTCGATCAGCTTCGGGTTGCTCATGTTTTCCACAAACACCGCCTTGATTTTTTCGCGCTTGATCTGGCGGATCAGTTCGGCGACATGCTTGGCGCTGGGCTGGCTGTCAGTGTTCACGCCCTCGGGCGAGAGCAGGGTGATGCCGTAGCGCGCCCCGAGGTACCCAAAGGCGTCGTGCGAGGTGATTACTTTGCGTTTGGCTGGCGCTATTGCGTCAAACTGCGCCTTGGCCTGGGAATCAAAGTCTTTGAGCTGCCTGGCATACGCCTGCGCATTTATCTGGTAAGAGTCTGCGCCACTGGGGTCAACTTTGGCCAGACCCGCAGCGATGTTGGTCACATATTGCACCACGTTCAAAGGGTTCTGCCAGGCATGGGGGTCGGTCTGGGAGTGGGCGTGGCTGTGGCCTGCAGCTACAGCCATCTGACGCGGCTTCAGACCGTTGGAGGCCACCACAGTTTGACCTTTGTAGCCCGCAGACTTGGCCAGTTTCTGCGCCCAGGGCTCAAAGCTCAGGCCGTTGACCACGAACAGGCGCGCGCCCAGCACCGCCTTGGCGTGCTCCGGGCTGGGGGTGAATTCATGCGCGTCGGCATCGGGCCCGGCCAGGGTGATCACCTTGACCCGCTCACCGCCCACCATCTGAACCAGATCGCCCAGAATACTGAACGAGGCCACCACAGGCACAGGCTCGGTGGCATTGGCCTGCGCGGTGAAGAGGCCGCTGGCTGCCAAGGCAGACCCTAGAACAATTTGTAGCGAGGATCGCTTCATGGATGACCTTTTAGTGATGAAAGAACTAGCCGACCCGATGCGGGCGTTTGAGAATTTGCGGCAACCAACCGCCGGGCGAGATCAGCAATGACATCAGGTACAGCAGCCCGGCGCAGCCGATGATGGTGGGGCCGCTTGGGGTGTCCATGTGGTACGAGAGCAGCAGTCCGGCCACACCGGCCAGCGCCGCTTGCACGCTGGCGTTGAGCAGTTGCGCGGCCAGGCTTTCATGCCAGAGTCGGGCAGACACAGCAGGCAGCATCATCAACCCAACTGCCATCAGTGTGCCCAGGGTTTGAAAGCCGGCCACCAGGTTCACCACCACCAGCATCAAAAAGATTTGCTGCCACAGCCAGCCGCGTTGCCAACTGCGCCCGGCAGCAGCCGCCAAAAACACCGGATCAAAGGTCTCCAGCACAAAGCCGCGGTACAACGCGGCTAGCGTGATGACGCTGGCGCTGGCCACGCCGGCCACCAGCAGCAGGCCTTGGGCGTCCACGCCCAGTGCACTGCCAAACAAAATATGCAGCAAGTCCAGCTGACTGCCTTGGCGTGAAATCAGCGTCACGCCAACAGCCAACGCCAGCAGGTACATGGCGGCCAGGCTGGCGTCTTCCTTGAGAGTCGTGGCGCGGCTGATCACACCCGCAATCGCCGCCACCAGAAGGCCGGCGGCGACCCCGCCCAGTGCCATGGCGGGTAATGACAGGCCGAACATCATGAAGCCCACGGCCACGCCGGGCAGCACCGCATGACTCATCGCATCACCCAGCAAACTCATGCGCCGCAGTGTCAAAAAAACGCCCAATGGCGCGGCGCTGATGGCCAGCGCCAGTGTGGCCACCAAGGCGCGGCGCATGAAGGCAAATTCAGCAAACGGGCCAACCAACAGAGTCCAAAGATCTGTCATGCGCCGGTCTCATCGGTGTGGCAGATTTCGGCGTTGTCGTCCCAAGCTTCAGCGAGCGCGCGGGCGCGCTGCAAATTGGGCTCGGTCAACACCTGTGCCGTTGGCCCCCAGGCCACCAGCTCACGCGCCAGCAACACGGTCTGGTCGAAGTGGGCGCGCACTTGCGCATCGTCGTGCAGCACGGCAATCACGGTGCGGCCCTGTGCTTGCCATTGATGGATCAAGTCCAGCAAGGCGGCGGTGGTGCGCGAATCCATGGCGTTGAAGGGTTCGTCCAGCAGCAGCAGCTCCGCGTCCTGCATCAGCAGGCGTGCAAACAGCACGCGCTGGAACTGGCCGCTGGAGAGCGATCCGACGGTGCGCCGCTCAAAACCCTCCAGCCCCACGGCGCGGATGGCGGCATCGGTTTGCGCAAGCATTTGCGCGCTGGTGCCGCCCCAGGCTCCCACCGCGCTCCAGCAACCAAGCAGCACGCAGTCGCGCACTTGCAGCGGAAAGTTGCGGTCAATTTCTGTGAGTTGCGGCAGGTAGGCAATGCGTTGGCGCGGTGTGCGGGTGCGCACCTGGCCGCCGGCAGGTTTGAGCAAGCCCATGATGCTTTTAAGCAGCGTGCTTTTGCCCGAACCGTTGGGGCCAATCACCGCCGTCAACGCCCCCGCCACAAACTCACCGCTGATATGGTGCAGGGCAGGGTGCTGGCGGTAACTCACCGTCAGGTTGTCCACGCTCACCACAGCGCAGCTCCTTCATTGGCCCACCACACCGCCAACCACAAGGCCAGCACCAAAGGCAGCACCGCCGCCACCCGCAGCCAGGCAGGCCAGGCCAGCACGCTGCGGGTAGGCAAGACACGCCTCACCCCGACCATATCGCGCGGGTTCAAAGCCGCCGGTGCGTGGTCATGATGATGGTTTTCACGAGCTTGTTGGGTGGCTTCAGTCATCGGTGATTTTTGGAAAAATTTGGCATTGCCGTCATAATGCAACTCAATTGCGATATAGTTTATCGCAACTCAATTGCATTAATTGTTTTGACTAAAAATTTCTTTTTCCTTCAATGCCATGCCCGATCAATTCAAATCTGTTGTGCCTGACCCGATCGATGCCCTGTTGTCCGCCCACCGGCTGCGCCGCACGGTGGCGGCGCGGCGCGTGCTGGGTTGGCTGCTGGCACACCCCGACACCAGTTACACCCACGCACAATTGCAAACCGCCTTGCAAGCTGATGACCGTGCCGCTCAGACCTTTGGCACAGATCTTGATCAATTGGCTGGCGCGGCGCTGGACCGTGTCACGCTCTACCGTCTGATTGATCGCCTGACGCAAGTGGGCCTGCTGTTGTGCCGGGTGGATGCCCAGCGTGTGCGCCGCTACCAGGCCATGCCGGCAAGCGTTCACGCCTTGCCACACTTTGAATGCCAAAGTTGTCACCGCGACAGCCCCCTGGCGGGTGCGCTGCAGGGTAACGCGCTGGATCTGGAAGTGGCCGCACAAAATGCGCTGCAAGCGCTCAAGGCGCTGGGTTATCAGGGGGTGAGCCTGGACCTGGCGGTGCGTGGTGTCTGTGCCGACTGTGCCAGCGCCACGCAAGAGACACCGCTTGTTGAAGCACCTCAAAGCAGCAGGACGGCAGGAGCTGGCAAGGCCAGGGCGGTGTCGAACCCTTGAGGAATTCCGAATGATTCGCACCCGGTCCCTGAGCTTTCATTACCCCAACGGCACCACACTCAACTTTCCAGATGTGGACTTGCCCCAGGGGGCGGTGCTGTTGCTCAGCGGTCCGTCGGGCTGCGGCAAATCCACCTGGCTGGCGCTGGTGGCAGGTTTGATGCGCGCAAGTTCAGGCCGGTTGGTGGTGGCGGAGCAGGATGTGACTGCGCTTCATTCTGTGGCCGCTGACGCCTGGCGAGCTGGTGCTATTGGTTTTTTACCGCAAAAGCTGCATTTGAGTGCGGCGCTCACGGTAGCGCAAAACTTGGAGACAGCGCA
>NZ_JAABQC010000149.1 GCF_011391645.1 Rhodoferax sp.
GGGTGGTGCTGGTAAAAAAGAACTGAAGCGCGCGACTGATTTCCTGCACCAAGCTCTCAATAAAGGGCTTCAGGACAGTTGCCTCGTAATCTTTGGGCAACTCGCCCCTGCATTTTTTAAGCTCTGCTTCTTCATGCGAAAACCCATATTGAAGAACGATCAATTGCGTCAATTGAGACCCGCCAAAGGCTTGGTCACGGTCGTACAGCACCTCATCGTTTCGGATGACCTGCATGCTGGTGGTCAGGGAACCGACCTCAAACAGTGCCACAACGCTGTCAGCTGGAAATTCGGGCATGTTGGAAATCAAGCGGCTGGCCGCCAGGCGGGAAGCGTACGACTTGACGTCCACAATCACCGGCTTGAGCCCTGCGGCTTCGGCAAGGCCTTGTATGTCTTGCACCTTTTCACGACGCGAGGCGGCGATCAAAACGTCAATGTCGCCCTTGGAACCTGGACTCGGACCCAGAACACAAAAGTCCAGGCTGACTTCATCAAGCGGAAACGGAATGTACTGGTTGGCCTCGGACTCAACCTGCAACTCGAGTTCCTGGTCTGTCAGCCCACCAGGCAAAACAATTTTTTTGGTGATGACCGATGAGGGCGGCAAGGCCATGACAACATTTTTGGTTTTGCTGCCGCTTTGCTTGACCAGGCGACTCACCGTGGCAGCGACCTCGTCCAGCTTTTCAATGGTGCCATCCTTGATCCACCCATTTTCAAGGGGCAGAGCGGCGCAGGCTTCCAACACCAAATTGTTGTCATTGCCTTGGCCCAACTCGACAAGCTTGACACTTGAAGTGCCAATGTCCAGGCCGAGCATAGGCGTAAGCTGATGTGCAAACAATGATCTCAAAGAAATCAACGCAATTCCCCAAACAAGATGTAACAACTCAACACTTGAGAGTCCACTTGAATACTAGCAGCAAGCCCTTTGTGGCGTAAAGGTAATTTCACTTATAAACAACATTTGCTGTTGCCAAATTTAGACGCGAATCCAGAAAGTGGCTGCACATCCCGTCGAAAATCATGTCATTCTGAGACAAAACCTGCAGATGATGCTGTCTCGAATGCTAACCTAGCCTTGGCGTTTGTCCTGGTTTTTATAATGGGCCGAATGCCGTATCCGTACTTTTATGACCGTTCACTCTCCCTCTGCCGTGCCTAAATCAGAATCAAAAGCGAAAAAACCAAAGCGCTCCGCTGTGAACTGGGCGTTCAGGCTGGCTTTGTGGTCAGGCGGGTTGGTGCTGGCCGGTGTGATGACGCTGCTGCTTTTGGTTGGTATTGCCATGGCGGTGGCGTTTCCCAATTTGCCTGACATTTCGGACCTGGCTGACTATCGCCCCAAGCTGCCCCTGCGTGTTTTTTCTGCCGAGGGCTCGTTGATTGGTGAGTTTGGTGAAGAGCGTCGCCAGCTCACGCCCGTCAAGGATATCCCGAAAGTGATGATCGACGCGGTGCTGGCCATCGAGGACGCACGGTTTTATGCGCACGGCGGCGTGGATTACAAAGGTATTTTGCGCGCGGCTTTGGCCAACCTGGGCCGAATCAAAAGCCAGGGTGCATCAACCATCACGATGCAGGTGGCGCGCAATGTTTACCTGACGTCCGAAAAAACCTACACCCGCAAGATTTATGAGATTTTGCTCACCTTCAAGCTGGAACATTTGCTCACCAAAGACCAGATTCTTGAAATCTACATGAACCAGATTTTTCTGGGCAACCGGGCTTATGGCTTTGCGGCTGCGGCAGATGCCTATTTTGGCAAGTCACTGCAAGACATCACCATCGCCGAAGCCGCCATGCTGGCCGGCTTGCCCAAAGCGCCTTCTGCCTACAACCCGATCAACAACCCCAAGCGCGCCAGGTCGCGCCAGCTCTACATCATTGAACGCATGCTGGAAAACGGGTTTATCACCGCCGAGCAAGCCGAGGCCGCAAAACTTGAGCCACTGAAAGTGAAGTCCAGGTCTGACAACGCCGGCATCCACGCCGAGTACGTCGCTGAAACGGTCAGGCAGCTGATGTTTGCCCAATATGGTGACGAAACCTACACCCGGGGGCTGAACGTGCACACCACGGTCATTGCAGCGCAACAGGACACGGCCTACAAGGCATTGCGGCGCGGCATCATGAACTATGAGCGGCGCCAGTTTTATCGCGGGCCTGAGGTGTTTGTCAGCTTGCCCACTGACCGGCAGGCCCTGGACGACATGATTGATGGCGTGCTGCAGGAACATCCCGACAACGGCGACGTCATGTCGGCCGTGGTGCTGGAGGCCTCGCCCAAAAAAGTGCTGGCCATCCGTCAAAACGATGAAATCATCGAAATCACCGGCGACGGACTCAAGCCAGTCCAGTCAGGCCTGTCTGACAAGGCTGCCGCCAACATCAGGATTCGCCGGGGCGCGGTGATCCGGGTAACACAAACGCCCAAAAAGACCTGGGAGATCACCCAGTTGCCGGAAGTGGAAGGCGCCTTTGTGGCGCTTGACCCGCGCGATGGCTCAATCAAGGCACTGGTGGGCGGGTTTGATTTTGAAAAAAACAAGTTCAACCATGTCACCCAGGCCTGGCGCCAACCAGGCTCCAGCTTCAAGCCCTTCATTTATTCAGCCGCACTTGAACAAGGCGTGACCCCTGCGACCATCATCAACGACAGCCCGTTGTTTTTTGATGCCGGCGTGACGGGTGGCCAGCCCTGGGAGCCCAAAAACTACGATGGCAAATTTGAAGGCCCAATGAGCATGCGCCGCGGCTTGGCCAAGTCCAAAAACATGGTGTCAATCCGCATTTTGCAAACAGTAGGGGCTAAAAATGCCCAGGACTGGGTCACGCGCTTTGGCTTTGATGCCGACAAACACCCTGCTTACCTGACCATGGCACTCGGCGCAGGTTCGGTCACCCCGATGCAAATGGCCAGCGCTTACGCGGTTTTTGCCAATGGCGGCTACCGCGTCAACCCGTGGCTGATCAGCCGGGTGACAGATCAAAAAGGCAACGTGCTGACGCAAACCCAGGCGCCCCTCTTGAGTGAATCCATGCGCGCCATCGATGCGCGCAATGCCTTTGTCATGGACAGTTTGCTGCAGGAGGTGACCCGCTCAGGAACAGCCGCTTCAGCACAGGCAACGCTCAAGCGCCCGGATTTGTATGGCAAGACGGGCACAACCAACGACTCGATGGACGCCTGGTTTGCGGGTTTTCAACCCACCTTGACTGCCGTCACCTGGATCGGCTATGACACGCCCAGAAAGCTGGGCGCGCGTGAAACCGGCGGCGGCCTGAGCCTGCCCGTGTGGATTGAATTCATGACGCAGGCTTTGAAAAATGTGCCGGTCATGGAACCTGCAGTGCCCGCAGGCGTGGTGAACTCAGGCGGCGAATGGTTTTACGATGAGTATGCGGGCGGCGCCGGCATCTCTGCCCTTGGCATGGACAGCGGCGCCAATCCAGGCACACCGCAAGTGATTCCAATGCCAGAGGCGGATGAAAAGCTGAGGATTCTTGATTTGTTCAAAAACTAGGGTCAGCGGTCTGAAAAATCCAGCGGCAGGCCAGACTGCTCGCTGGCATAGGCGGACAGTGACGCGAAAAACTCGCCTTGACCCTTGGTGTCCACCCACTGCGAGCCGTCAAACTGGTAGTGAAAGCCGCCGCACCGGGCGGCCAGCCAGATCTCATGCAAAGGTTTTTGAAGGTTGATGACAATCTGGCTGCGGTTGGCAAACATCAGCGTGATCATGCTGCCAGTGCGCTGGTTGTCAACA
>NZ_JAABQC010000015.1 GCF_011391645.1 Rhodoferax sp.
GGCAGCGCAGCGCCAGTGGCGCCAGGTGCTGACTGAGCCACTGGCGCTGCGACGTTTTGGGCATGCGCCAGGCCCGGCAGCAGGGGCAGTGTCAGCGTCATGGCACTGACACCGATCACGATCAATTGCTTGACATTCATTTGCACTGTTTTTCCTTAGGTGAGATTTTGGGACCCCAAAATTCACCGGGGTAGTTTATCGAAGCAGGGTGCGGGTTGCGCTGCGAACGTAAAAAGGGACACCTAACGCACCCGACGGATGACCAAAAGTTACCTGTTTGCTGAAAATTCATGAAACTAAGTTACATTACGAGTTCTTTTTTTGGCCCCACATTGATTCACCCAGAATTTGATTGCCCACATGAGTTTTGACCTTGTTCTCTTCGGCGGCACCGGCGACCTGTCCTGGCGCAAACTGATGCCCGCGCTGTTTCAGGCCTTCAAACACGGCACCCTGCCAGACGGGGCGCGCATCATTGGTGTCGGCCGCGACGACCTGAGCGATGAGCGATACCGCGCCATGATCCAGACCCGCTTTGAACAGGTGGAACTGGTCAAGCGCCCCAACCCGGAAGAATTTTTGCGTTTTTCCAGCCTGCTGGAATTTGTCAGCATGGACCTGTCCAAGCCCGAACACTACGCCTACCTGAAAAACAAACTGGCGCAGCGCCCGGCCGACAGCGTGGTCATGTACCTGGCCACGGCACCCGCGCTGTTCACCACCATCGTCGAACAACTGGCCGCGGCCGGCCTGAACACGCCGCAGACCCGGGTAGTGCTGGAAAAACCGCTGGGCCACGACCTGGCCAGCAACCGCGCCATCAACCACAGCGTGGCCCAGGTGTTCAGCGAAAAGCAGGTGTTCCGCATCGACCACTACCTGGGCAAGCCTGCTGTGCAAAACCTGTTTGCGCTGCGTTTTGGCAACGCGCTGTTTGAGCCGCTGTGGCGCCGGGAGCACATTGCCAACATCCAGATCACCATCGCCGAAGAACTGGGCGTGGAAAAGCGCGGCGCGTTTTACGAGACCACCGGCGCGCTGCGCGACATGGTGCAAAACCACGCGCTGCAACTGCTGTGCGCCATTGGCATGGAGCCGCCGATCAACTCACACGCCGACGCCATCCGCGACGAAAAGCTCAAGGTGCTGCGCTCGCTCAAACCCTGGACCACCGAGACCCTGGCGCAGGATGTGATTCGCGGCCAGTACAGCGCCGGTGCCATTGCCGGCGTGGCGGTGCCGGGCTACCGCGAGGAACTGGGCGTGAGCCCGACCAGCCACACCGAAACTTTTGTCGCGCTGCGCACCGAAATCTCCAACTGGCGCTGGGCCGGTGTGCCTTTTTACATCCGCACCGGCAAGCGCCTGGCCGGGCGTGACGCGCGTATCGTGGTGAATTTCAGACCCACGCCACACGCCATTTTCAATTCGCAGATGGGCGACGCCAACCAGCTGGTGATCAACCTGCAGCCCAAAGACGGGCTGGAACTGCACTTGCTGGCGCAAGCCCAGGACAAGCGCCAGAACTCGAATATTCTGGCGCCAGTGCAACTGGACCTGGACTTTGACAAGCGCTTTGGCGGCGAGCGGGTCGGCGCCTACGAGCGCTTGCTGCTGGACGTGATTGACGGGCGGCTGAACTTGTTTGTGCGCAGCGACGAGCAGGAAGAAGCCTGGCGCTGGGTCGAGCCCATCCTCACCCACTGGCTGGCCGATGCGCAGGGCCCGAGGCCTTATGCCGCAGGAACCTGGGGCCCCAACGCCACCAGCACCATGATTGCGCGAGATGGTTTTTGCTGGAGCGAAGAGTGCTGAATTGCCCCCACGCTCGCCACTTCGTGTGCTTCGCTTCCCCCCGAGGGGGCCGTGCCTTGCTTGGGGCGGCCCGGCGCTGGAGCATTCCCCATGCTTGACCGCATCAAGGCCTGCCTGCCCTCGCTGGCCCCCGCCGAGCAACGCGTGGCCAAACTGGTGCTCAGCGACCCGCGCAGTTTTGCGCTGTTGCCGGTGAGCGAACTGGCTGACCGCGCCCATGTGAGCAAACCCACCGTGGTGCGCTTTTGCCGCAGTGTGGGCTATGACGGCCTGAGCGATTTCAAGCTCAAACTGGCTGGCAGTGTGCGCGAAGGCGTGCCCTTTATTCACCGCAGCGTCGACATGGACGACAAAACCGGCGACATCATGGTCAAGGTCATCGACAACACTGTCGCGGCTTTTTTGAAATACCGCAACGACGCGTCGGCCAGCGCCATTGAAAAAGCGGTGGATGCGCTGGTGGCGGCCTACAAGACGAGCCGGCGCATCGAGTTTTTTGGGGTTGGCAACTCGGGCGTGGTGGCACAGGATGCGCAGCACAAGTTTTTTCGGCTTGGCATCAACGGCGTGGCCTACAGCGACGGCCATATGCAGGTGATGAGCGCATCGCTGTTGCAGCCCGGCGACTGCGTTCTGGTGATTTCCAACTCCGGGCGCACCCGCGACCTGATGGACTCGTGCGACATTGCGCGCAAAAACGGCGCCACCACCATCGTCATCACCGCCAGCGGCTCGCCCCTGGCCGCGGCGGGCGACATCCATGTGGCCGCTGATCACCCGGAAGGCTATGACCGCTACAGCCCCATGGTGTCGCGCCTGCTGCACCTGATGATCATCGACATCCTGGCCACCTGCGTGGCCTTGCGCATTGGCGGCGACAAATTGCAGCCCCTGTTGCGTGACATGAAAAACAATTTACGCAGCAAGCGCTACGCCTGACCGCAATGCGCCTCGGCGCACGGATTGTCGAGTCAGCGGCGAAAAGCCCAGAAGCGGCTCAGGACAAAGGTTTGCCCGGCGGCAAACACCAGCGCGATAAAAAGCGCCAGCAGGCTGGGCAGCGCCAGTCCGCGCAGCAACGCCACAAATATGATTTCATTGCTGGCAAAGCCGGCCAGGGCGGTGATGCCAAAGCGGCGCAAACTGGTGGCCACGCTGGTGCCTGCATCCTTGAAGCTGAGCAGCCGGTGGCCGGCAAAGCTGACCCCAAAGGCAATCACAAATCCCAGCGCATTGGCCAACTCGGGCCACATGTGGGCTTGCGCCAGCGCAAAAACGACCATGTGCGCCACAGAAGCCGTGCCGCCCACCACCAAAAACCAGAAGGTGGAGGCCTTCATGCTTGGTCAGGCGCAGCCATCACGTCCTGGCAGCAGGCTTTTGCCCGGCGCAGGCCCGGCACAGCCGCAGCGCCAGGCGTTGCAGTGCTTGCCAGGGGTCGACCGGCCAGTCCGGCCGTTTGAGACCTTTGACGACGCCGTCCACCTGATGCGCCGCTTGCAGCAAATTCGCCAGCACGGCATCGCTCAGGCGCGGCACCACCCGCTCGAACAGGCGCTCCTTGTTGCCCCACACGCGTTGCTCGCGCAGGGCCATGGGCAGCGGGCTGCCCCGGTTGATGGCATCCTTGACGCGCTTCAGGGCACGAATGTCTTCAGCCAGGGTGTAGTGCACCAGCACCTCGGCCTCACCCTCGGCCTGCAGGCCATCAAGCATGCGCTGCACGCGTTCTGGCTGGCCTGCCAGCACCGCCTCGCTCAATTTGAAAACGTCATAACGTGCCACGTTGAGCACCGCGCTCTCGATCTGCTCAAAGCCCAGTTCGCCCTCAGGGTGAAGCAGCGCCAGCTTCTGGATTTCCTGGTGCGCCGCCAGCAGGTTGCCCTCCACCCGGTCGGCAAAAAACTGCAGCGTGCGCTGGCCTTCCACGCCTGCCATCACGCGCTGGCCCTGCGCGGCCAGGCGCTGGGCAATCCATTGCGGCAAGGCGGCACGCTCCACCGGGCTCACTTCAAGCGTGACCCCGCCTTCCAGCGCGGCAAACCAGGCACCGGACTTGGTGGCGCGGTCCAGTTTTGGCAAGATCACCAGTGTCAGCACGCTGTCATTGCCACGCGCCCGCTCGGCTAACTGTTGCAGCGCAACGCTGCCCTCCTTGCCGGGCTTGCCCGACGGGATGCGCAGTTCAAGAATCTGTTTGTCCGAAAACAGGCTCAGCGATCCGCCCGCCGCCAGCACCTCACCCCAGTCAAAGTGGGCGCCCGACACGGTGTGGGAACTGCGCTCGGCAAAGCCCTGCGCGCGTGCCGCAAGGCGAATGGCGTCAAGCGCTTCCTGAATCAGCAGCGGTTCATCACCATGCAGCGTGTAGAGACTTTTCAGGCCCTTTTGCAGATGCGCGGCAAGCGTTGCAGTCTGGACTTGCATGGCACGGCGTCAGTCCAGCTGACCCGGCTTGACGGCCGCCAGCCGGCGCAGAATTTGCTGCACGATATCGGTCTGCATGTCGCGAAACAGCAGGGCTTCTTCAGCCTCCTTGGCCAGCGCGGCAGACTCGTTGTAGCTGATGTCGCGCCGCTGCGCGATTTCTTCGTCCACGGTAATGGCCTTGCCCTTGGCCGTGCGCAAGCTCAAGCGCACGCGCAAGCGCAGCTGGAATTCACGCACCTGGCCCGACACGTTGACGCCGATCACCACCTTTTCGCGCACTTCGTCGGCGACCGTCAGCACCAATTGCGCTGGCGTGCCGGGCGCATCGGCTGCCAGCACCTGCACGGCAGAACCAAAGGCGCTGCGCAGCTCCTGCGTGATGGCGCTGCCGGGGCTGGGCAGGATGGCAATGCTCTGAAACGCAAAAGTCTGGCTGCCACGCAACTTGAAGCCGCAGCCATGCAAACCGGTGCCGGCAGTCGCGATGCCGGCGATCTGAAGCAGTGCCCGGCGCGAGACGATCAATGCGTCAGCCATGTGGGGGAGTTGCTTCATGGCTCAAACCACCAGATTCACCAGACGGCCGGGCACCACAATCACTTTTTTGGGTGCCGCACCGTTGGCTATTTTTTGGAACATCTCATGCGCCATGGCCGCCTGCTCGATGGTGGCCTTGTCAGCGCTGGCGCTCACCACAATCGAGCCGCGCAGCTTGCCGTTGACCTGCAGCATGAGTTCAATTTGGTCCTGCACCAGGGCTGCTGCGTCCACCGTGGGCCAGGGCGCGTCGAGCAAATCGCCGAGTTGCCCGGCGTAGCCCAGCTCATGCCACAGCGCATGGGTGATGTGCGGTGTGGCCGGGTACAGGCAGCGCAGCAATATGCCAAAGCCTTCGATCAGCGCGACCTGCGCACCGGCACCGTCAGTCGCCTTGAAGTCCTCCAGGGCGTTGATCATCTTCATGGCGCCAGAGACCACGGTGTTGTATTGCATGCGCTGGTAGTCGTAGTCCACCTGCCTGAGCACGGTGTGAAGCTCCAGCCGCAGGGCTTTGGCTTCCTTGCCGAAATCAGGCGTTTTCAAGGCGGCATCGGGCGCCATCGCCGCACTGATGAGGCCTGGGGCCGTGGCCGACAGCTTGACACCAAAGTTCCACACCCGGCGCAAAAAGCGGTAGCTTCCCTCGACCGCGGCGTCGTTCCATTCCAGCGTGGCCTCGGGCGGCGCGGTGAACATGGTGTACAGGCGCGCCGTGTCGGCGCCGTATTTTTCGATCAGCTCCTGCGGATCAACACCGTTGTTCTTCGACTTGGACATGGTGCCGATGCCCTCGTAGTCGATGGCCGTGCCCACCGGCAACTCACCCACCGCGTTCTTCAGCCTGGCGCCGGTGGCCTTGCCGGTCTCGTCAAACACCTGCTCCACATCTGCGGGCCAGAAGTAGTCCTTGCCACCCTTGTCGGTGCGGCGCGAGTAGATGTGGTTGAGCACCATGCCTTGCGTGAGCAGCTTGGTGAAGGGTTCGTCCACCTTCACCAGCCCCAGATCGCGCATCACCTTGGTCCAGAAGCGCGCGTACAGCAGATGCAGGATGGCGTGCTCGATGCCGCCGATGTACTGGTCCATCGGCATCCAGTAATCTGCACCCTCGGCCACCATCTTGTCAGCGTTGTTGGGGTCGCAGTAGCGCATGAAGTACCAGGAACTGTCCACGAACGTGTCCATGGTGTCGGTCTCGCGCCGCGCCGCCTTGCCGCACACCGGGCAGGTCACACCGGCATGGAAGGCCTCGCACTTGTTCAGCGGGTTGCCCGAGCCGTCCGGCACCAGGTCCACCGGCAGCACCACCGGCAGGTCTTTTTCAGGCACCGGCACCGCGCCGTGCTCGTCGCAATGGATGATCGGAATCGGCGTGCCCCAGTAGCGCTGACGGCTCACGCCCCAGTCGCGCAGGCGCCAGGTCACTTTTTTCTCGCCCAGACCCAGCGCCACCAGATCAGCGGCCACCGCGGCCACGCAGTCCTTGAACAGCAGGCCGTTGTATTTGCCAGAGTTGACGGCCACGCCAGCGCCTTTTTCGGCATACCAGTCTCGCCAGACGGTCGTGTCGAAGACCTCGGTGCTGACAGCCACCACCGGCTTGATCGGCAAGTCGTATTTGAGGGCAAAGGCAAAGTCGCGCTCGTCATGCGCGGGCACACCCATCACCGCGCCGTCGCCATAACTCATCAGCACGTAATTGCCAACCCACACCTCCACTTGGTCGCCGGTCAGGGGGTGCGTGACAAACAGGCCGGTGGCCATGCCCTTTTTCTCTTGCGTGGCAAGCTCGGCCTCGGTGGTGCCGCCGTGCGAACATTCCTGAATGAAGGCAGCCAATGCCGGGTTGCCGGCAGCCGCCTGCGTGGCCAGCGGGTGCTCGGCCGCCACGGCACAAAAAGTGACACCCATGATGGTGTCAACCCGCGTGGTGAACACGTACATGCGCCCGTCACCGATCAACGCGCCTGACGCGTCCTTGACATCATGGGTAAACGCAAAACGCACGCCCTCGCTCTTGCCAATCCAGTTCTCCTGCATCAGCTTGACACGCTCCGGCCAGCCGGGCATCTTGTCGCCGGTCACGTTGGCCAGCAGCTCGTCGGCGTACTGGGTGATGGCCAGGTAATAACCCGGAATCTCGCGCTTTTCCACCACCGCGCCGGTGCGCCAGCCCTTGCCGTCGATCACCTGCTCGTTGGCCAGCACCGTCATGTCGACCGGGTCCCAGTTGACCACCTGGGTCTTGCGGTAGGCAATGCCTTTCTCCAACATCTTCAGAAACAGCCACTGGTTCCACTTGTAGTATTCGGGCGTGCAGGTGGCGACTTCGCGGCTCCAGTCGATGGCCAGGCCCATGGCCTGCATCTGCTGCTTCATGTAGGCGATGTTCTCAAACGTCCACTGGGCCGGCGGCACGCCGTTTTTTAAAGCGGCGTTTTCAGCGGGCAGGCCAAAGGCATCCCAGCCCATCGGCATCAACACGTTGTAGCCCTGCATGCGCAATTGGCGCGTCAGCATGTCGTTGATGGTGTAGTTGCGCACATGGCCCATGTGCAACTTGCCGCTTGGGTACGGCAGCATGGAGCAGGCATAAAACTTCTTCTTGGGCTGGCCGTTGGCGTCGAGCGCGTTTTCAGTCACGCGGTAAGCGTCCAGCGCGGCCCAGTGGGCCTGGGCTGCGGGTTCTACATCTAGGTGCTGGTATTTGTCTTGCATGGCGGTCTGGGGAAGCGGCGCATGAGCCGCTGTGGCGTGAAATAAAAATCGATTTTAGGGTTTGCCCGCAGGTGCAGGCGCGTCGGCGACAAAGCCAATGCGGTTCAAACCCGCCTTTTGCGCGGCGCCCATGACCTCGACGATGCGCCCGTAAGGCACAGACTGGTCGGCACGCAACAGCACCTCGGTCTGTGGGTTGGCCTGGGCCGACAGGGTGAGCTGGCGCGTCAGGTCAGCCAAGGCCACTGTCTGCTCATTCAGGTAGATCTGGCCGGTAGCGTCCATCACCACGGTCACCGAACTGGGGGCGTCGCCCGCCGAAGCCGTGTCGGCTTTGGGCAAATCCAGCTTGATCGAGCTGACCAGCAGCGGCGCGGTGATGATGAAAATCACCACCAGCACCAGCATCACGTCAATCAGCGGCGTCATGTTGATGTCGCTCATGGGCGCTGCGCCCGAGGTTCGGTCCAGGCGGCCAAATGACATGATGGCCTTAGAGCGCAACCGCCCGGGAACTGCCGAGTTCGCGCAGGTCGCGGGCAAAGCCTTCAAGCTCGGCTTCCAGGCGTGCCACCGCGCGACCAAACACGTTGTAGGCCAGCACCGCCGGAATCGCCACCACCAAACCGGCCGCGGTCATGATGAGTGCCTCGCCCACCGGGCCGGAAATCTTGTCGATGGTGACCTGACCCGCGCTGGCAATGCTCATCAGCGCGTGGTAGATACCCCACACCGTGCCCAGCAAGCCGACAAACGGTGCGGTTGCCCCCACTGTGGCCAGCAAGACCTGGCCTTGCTGAAGCTTGTTGAGCGCTGTGTGCAAGGCGTTGCGCAGCACACGCGTGAGCTGTTGCGCCCGGTCACCCGCGCTGGCCAGGGTTTGACTGGTTTCAAGGTTGGTGGCCAGCACCAGTGGCAGCACCAGCAACTCGCGGTCAAACGCGCTGATTTTCTGGACCGCTTCAGCCACTGAAGCCGATTGCCAAAACGCCGCAATACATCGCGCCACGTCGCCACTGGCGCGACGCAACAACCATGTTTTCCAGAAGATCACCACCCAACTGCCGACCGACATGGCCAGCAGCAACAGCGCCACCGAGCGCGCCAGGGCATCGCCTTGCAAAAATAGTTGTGCCAGATTCATTTGAGACTGAGCACATCAGCCATGTCGAACAAGCCCGCCTTGCGTCCGCTCAAAAAGCGCACGGCGCGCAAGCTGCCCTGGGCATAAGAAACCCGGCTGGATGACTTGTGGCTGATCTCGATGCGCTCGCCGGTGCCGGCAAACAGCACGGTGTGGTCACCCACAATGTCGCCGCCGCGAATGGTGGCAAAGCCGATGCTTGACGGGTCGCGTTCGCCGGTGACGCCTTGCCGGGCATACACCGCACAGTCTTTCAGGTCGCGCCCCAGCGCGGTGGCGATGACTTCGCCCATTTTCAGGGCGGTGCCCGAGGGCGCGTCGACTTTGTGACGGTGATGCGCCTCGATGATTTCAATGTCGTAACCCTCATTGAGGGCTTTGGCCGCCATCTCCAGCAGCTTGAGCGTGACGTTGACACCCACACTCATGTTGGGCGCCATGACGATGGCGATCTCTTTGGCGAGTTCGGCAATTTCAAGCTTTTGGGGCTCGCTGAACCCGGTGGTGCCTATCACGGCGTTCACGCCCAGTTCGCGACAGGCCTGCAAATGCGCCATGGTGCCCTCGGGGCGCGTGAAGTCGATCAGCGCCTGGGCATGGCTCAGGCCGGTGCGCAGGTCGGCGCTGATGGCGATCCCGCTGCTTAAGCCATAGGCGGCGGCCGGATCCATGCCAACCGCCGGACTGGTGGCCACATCCAGCGCTCCGCTGAGCTGGCAATCACCAGAGCGGCAGATCGCCTCGATCAGCATGCGACCCATGCGCCCGCTGGCACCGGCCACGCAAATGCGGTGAGATGTGGACTCTGTCATCGTTAAAACCGGAAATCAGTTGGCAGAGCTTTCCAGCGGCGGATAGCTTGCTGGCAAGGGTGGCAACACCTTGGAGGCGGCAGCCTGAGGTGCCGCAGCCGTGGCGTTGAGGCTCTCTTGCGACATTTCCAGCACGGGCACTGTGCCGCTCCTTTTGCCAGAATCGAGCGATGCCACAAATTCAGCCTCGCTTGGCAGCGGGTCGGCTTCAACCTTGCTCAAAAGGTCGCCGTTGAAGAACACCGTGACCCGGCGCGACTGCGTCTCGACACCCTGGCGCTTGAAAGTGAACACATAGTCCCAGCGATCCCCATGAAAAACACTGGTGAGCAACGGCGTCCCCAGAATATCGCGCACCTGCGCACGGGTCATGCCCTCCTTGAGCGCCGCAGCTTGCTCGCGCGACACAAAATTGCCCTGAACGATGTCAATTTTGTAGACCGAGACCAGACCGACGACCTGATTGCTGGCCTGGTCGAGGCTGCCACACGCGGCCAGACCAAACAACAGAAAGCCTGACAAAGTCAAGCGGGCAGAACGAAGCAAGGACTTGGACATGGGCTGAGAGTGGGTAGCGAATAATCGGACCATTGTACTGGTTGCCCCCGGTTCAACCGACACGCCCTGCAGCCCCGCCCGGCCTGGCTTCAGGTGGATTCACTCATCGCCAGGCGATGGCGCTCAACAAAGTCTTTGTAGGTGTCGACCCCGCGCATTTGCAGAATCGTGTTGCGCACGGCGGCTTCCACCAGCACCGCAATATTGCGCCCGGCAACCACCTGGATCACCACTTTGCGAACCGGTACATCCAGCACATCCTGGGTCAGGGGCTCATAGGGAAGGCGCTCGTAATCCCGCTCCATGGTTTCGCGGCGGACCAGGTGAACGATCAACTGCAGGCGCTTTTTGCGGCGCACCGCGGTTTCACCAAAAATGCCGCGGATATCGAGCAGGCCAATACCGCGCACTTCCAGCAAATTGAGCAACAGGTCGGGGCAACGCCCCTCGATCGTGTCCTGGTTGATGCGGTAGAGATCAACCGCATCGTCAGCCACCAGGCCGTTGCCGCGCGATATCAGTTCCAGCCCCAACTCACTTTTGCCCAGGCCGGACTCGCCCGTGATCAGCACGCCCAGGCCCAGAATATCCATGAACACGCCATGCATGGTGCAGCGATCGGCAAAATGCTTGGACAGGTAGGCGCGCAGCACGTCGATGACAAAGGCGGACGAGCCGTCCGTGGAAAACATCGGGATCTGGGCACGCTCACACATGGACGACAGTGCCTCGGGCGCGATCTGGCCGTCCGCCAGCACCAGCACCGGGGGCTCCAGCGTCACGATGCGGCCAATGCGACGGGCGCAGTCGTCAGGCGTCGCGTTGACAAGGTAGGCGACCTCGCGCTCGCCCAGTATCTGCACCCGGTAGGGATGAATGTAATTGAGGTAGCCCACCAGATCGGCGCCCGAACGGGCCGCGCGCACCGCCACTTCGTCAAAGCGCCGCTCGGAGGCGCCCAGGCCTGCCACCCACTCCCAGTGCAAGCTGGCGCGAAACTCCTCAAAGAGCACGTCGGCGCTGATGACATTGGGCTTCATGAAGAACGCTCCGGCTCAGATTTTTCGGGCAGAACCAGGCGAATGGCTTACGCCGACTGCCAGATGGCAATGCGCTGGTACAAATCAGCGGCATCGCGGGATGTCAGGAGCTGTTCGCGCAGTGGCGCGTCGCTGAGCATTTCGGCAATTTCCGACAATATTTCAAGGTGTTTCTGCGTGGCAGCCTCTGGCACCAGCAAAAAAATCATCAGTCCGACCGGCTGCTCATCAGGCGCATCGAAGCCGATCGGCTGGGCCAACTGAAAAACCGCGGCCATCGGTGCCTTGAGCCCCTTGATACGACCGTGGGGTATGGCCACGCCGTGCCCCAAACCGGTGGAACCCAGCCGCTCCCTTGAAAAAAGGCTGTCGGTGACCAGCGCACGACTCAAGCCATGCAGATTTTCGAACAACAAGCCCACCTCTTCAAAAGCTCTTTTTTTACTTGAAACGTCCACTTGGACCAGTACTTGTTCAGCCGAAAGGATGGATGCGAGTCGATTCATGATGTACTTTAAAGGTGCGCGATGAAAATTTGGCACAAAAAAAGCCGCACACACTTGCGCGCGGCTGCCCAGATTTTAAATTACATCAGGCGCTTGGCCGCGTCATGATGATGTGATTGCAAGCGGTCTTTGTGACGCACCACCTGACGGTCCAGCTTGTCAACCAGTTCATCCACCGCTGCATACAGGTCAGCATGGGCACTTTCAGCGAACAACTCGATGCCTTTGATGTGGATATTGCACTCGGCTTTTTGGCGCCGCTCCTTTTCCTTCATGTTTTCCAGCGTCAGCAGCACCCTGACATCCACCACCTGGTCAAAATGCCGCTTAATTCGATCCAGCTTGCTGGTCACATAACTGCGCAAGGCAGGGGTAACTTCCAAATGGTGACCACTGATCGTCAAGTTCATAAAAGCCTCCTAAAGCTCTTGGGTGTGAAAGCTGCCAGCGACGCTGGCAACCGGGAAAAAGTGTCGACTGACCATGTCATTGACTATGCTCCGGCTTAACGCATTTTGCAATTAATTTTTAATGATGCCATGCAGCATACTCCAGTTTTGACGGCGGCCGAATTGCCGCAAGGTGGGTGGCAATGCGATAATCGAGCGGTTGTCACGATGGCATTTTGACTGGCTGCGAGGCGCATGGACTCTCAGAATCGCCGGGTTCCAACATGCCAGCGCGCTACAGGGATTGAGCCCCGCCCACCCGACATAACGCTTGATGACCTACCTCTTTTGGGAGTGAGCGCATGCTCAATATCTTCACCCTCGCCAACGGCCGCCTGTTTCAGGAAGAGATCGAGTCTCTTGAAGAACTGTCGCGTTTCCAGCCGATCTGGGTTGACCTGGAGTCGCCCACACTCGAAGAAAAGCGCTGGATCAAGCAGTATTTCGGGCTTTCGATTCCCGAGGACGCGATGGACGAGGACATTGAGGAATCGGCCCGCTTTTACAAGGAAGACAACGGCGAACTCCACATTCGCAGTGACTTTCTGGTGGCCGACGAAGACGATCCACACACCGTGCGGGTGGCTTTTATCCTGAACCTGGACAATGCCGAGCTCAAAAGCAAGGGCGTGCTGTTTTCGATCCACGACGAAGATGTGCCGGTGTTCCGGCTGCTGCGCATGCGTGCCCGGCGGGCTCCCGGCCTGATTGAGGACGCCAAGGAAGTCCTGCTCAAGCTGTTTGACGCCGACGCCGAATACTCGGCCGATACCCTCGAAGAGATTTACGACGAACTGGAAAAAGCCAGTGCCAAGGTGCTCTCGGGCGACGTGACCGACGCGCTGGCCGGCGAGGTGCTGGGCGCCATCGCGCGCCACGAGGACATGAACGGGCGTATCCGGCGCAACGCAATGGACACCCGGCGCGCGGTCAGCTTCATGATGCGCACCAAAATGCTCAACAGCGAACAGTTTGAAGATGCGCGGCAAATTTTGCGCGACATCGACTCGCTCGACTCGCACACGGCCTTTTTGTTCGACAAGATCAACTTTTTGATGGATGCCACGGTCGGCTTCATCAACATCAACCAGAACAAGATCATCAAGATCTTCTCGGTGGCCAGCGTGGCGCTGTTGCCGCCGACCCTGATTGCCAGTTTGTACGGCATGAACTTCAAGTTCATGCCCGAGCTCGACTGGGCCATGGGCTACCCCTACGCGCTGGGCCTGATGCTGGCCAGCGCCCTGGTGCCCATGTGGTACTTCAGAAAACGCGGCTGGCTCAAATAGTTATTTTTGCGGTCGCAACCTGATGAACTGGCCTACCACGGCCAGCGCATAGGGACTGGCCACCTGGTTGACAAAATCAGAAAAGTCCAGGTGCGCCTGGGCATCGGCCCGGTCTGAAATGGTGCGCATGGCGGCAAAAGGCACGCCGAAGTCATGGCACACCTGCGCCACCGCAGCGCCCTCCATCTCGACCGCCAGAGGCTCATGGCCGGCAGCCTGCAGGTCAGCGCGCATGAGCGCCGCCGCAGAAGGGTCGCAGACAAACTGGTCACCGCTGGCAATCAGGCCGCGGTGAATGACGGGTGCCTCCAGCAGCAAACTGCGATGAAAATGCTCCCCCACGCCCGCCAGACCGGTCCGCGCGGCTTCCAGCAAGACAGCAGACAGCGAGGGGTCGCAGTCAAATGTCGAGCGTCCGTAGAGCGGTATTTCATAGCGGGGGAAAAGCGGCGCCGAGTTCAGGTCGTGCTGGATAAAGGCATCCGCCACCACCACGTCGCCCACCTTGACACCGGTTCCCACGCCGCCCGCCACGCCGGTGAAGAGCACGCTTTTGACCCCAAACGCCTCCACCAGCACTGTGGTGGTGGTGGCCGCGGCCACCTTGCCGACCTTGGTCAGCACCAGCACCACGTTCTGCCCCGCCCACTGGCCGCACCAGAAGGTGCGCCCGGCACGCTTGACACGTTGCGGGTTGACCAGTTGCTCCAGCAAGCCCCGCTGCTCATCAAGCAGCGCGCTCATGATGGCCAGCGTCAAATGCGCCCCCCTGCCAATTGATTATTCCGTTTCCAAATCATTTGTGTCTAGGCGCGAAGCCGCAGGCAGTGCTGTAGCACGACAAGGCGAAGCAACAACGACACGGGTGATTTAGAAATGGAATTATTTGCCACGCAGCTCACGCCGCAGAATCTTGCCGACCGGCGTTTTGGGCAGCTCGGCGCGGAACTCGACCACTTTGGGCTGCTTGTAGCCGGTGAGATTTTCCTTGCAGTAAGCCCGCACCTGCGCATCGGTAACGGTGGGGTCCTTTTTGACAATGACCAGCTTGACCGCCTCGCCGGTTTTTTCGTCTGGCATACCCACGCAGGCGCACTCCATGATGCCGTCCATCTGCGAGACCACGTCTTCGAGCTCGGTCGGGAAGACGTTGAAGCCGCTCACCAGAATCATGTCTTTCTTGCGGTCCACTATTTTGAAATAGCCGCGGTCGTCCATCATGCCAATGTCACCCGACTTGAAATAACCGTCCGCCGTCATCACCTTGGCGGTCTCATCGGGGCGCTGCCAGTAGCCAGCCATCACCTGCGGGCCCTTGATGGCGATCTCGCCCGATTCACCCAGCGGCACCTCGTTGCCGTCGTCATCAAGCAGCTTGAGCCAGGTGCTGGGCACCGGCAGGCCGATCGTGCCCGAAAATTCGGTTCCGGTGACCGGATTGGCCGTGGCAATCGGCGAGGTCTCGCTCAGGCCATAACCCTCAACAATGGCGCAACCTGTTTTTTCCAGCCAAAGCTTGGCCACGGCACTTTGCACCGCCGTGCCGCCCCCGGCAGACACCCGCAGGCTGCTCCAGTTCACCTTGCCAAAATCGGGGTGGTTGGCGAGGCCATTGAACAGGGTATTGACCGCCGGGAAGAAATGGATCTTGTGTTTGGCCAGCTCGGTCAGCACGGCCGGGAAGTCGCGCGGATTGGGGATCAAAATCAGCTTGCCGCCAACGCGCATCGACATCATCATGCCCACGGTAAAGGCAAAGATATGGTACAGCGGCAAGGCGCAGACCGTGTTCATTTGCTCCCCCGCCGGAATTTTTTTCAAGGCCGGGTCAAACCAGTCATCGGTCTGCAGCAGGTTGGCCACCAGATTGCGCTGCAACAGCACCGCCCCTTTGGAGACACCGGTGGTGCCCCCGGTGTACTGCAACACCGCCACATCGTCAGGCTTGATGACCACTTTTTTCAAGCTGCCGCTGCTGGCCTTGGCAATTGCCGCGTTAAAGCGCACCGCGCTGGGCAGGCTGAATGCGGGCACCATCTTTTTAACGTTGCGCACCACGTAATTCACCAGGGTGCCCTTGAGCAGGCCGAACTGGTCGCCCATGGCGCACAACACGATGTGCTTGACCGGCGTGGCCGCCAGGCATTTCTCGAGCGTGGCGGCAAAATTCTCCAGAATCACGATGGCCTTGGCCCCCGAGTCCTTGAGCTGGTGCTCGAGTTCGCGCGCCGTGTACAGCGGGTTCACATTGACCAGCGTGTAGCCGGCCCGCAGAATGCCGGCCACGGCGATGGGGTACTGCAGCACATTGGGCATCATGATGGCAACCCGGTCGCCCTTGGCCAGACCCAGACTTTGCAGATAAACGCCAAAGGTCTGGCTCAATTCATCCACCTGCTTGTAACTTTGCTCCAGGCCCATGAAGCTGAAGGCAGGCCGATCGGCAAACTTCTTGAAGCTCTCCTCCATCATGTCGACCATGGAGGCATATCGGCTCACATCAATATCGGAGGGCACGCCCGGTGGATAGCTCTTGAGCCAGATGCGATCGGTCATTATGAATACTCCACTTGTTAAGTTTAAAACTGGATTTTCACCCGGATGTAAGCTTCTGTAAGCTGTGTTTTCCCTTATTTGCATAAAAACCGAGATTGGCGGCGCGCGCTGCAAAACCCATAAAAAAAGAGGCCCGAGGGCCTCTTCAGAAGGGGTTCACCGGCCACTCACGCCTTCAAGGCCGTCAGCACCTCATCGAGCATCTTCTTGGCGTCACCAAACAGCATACGGTTGTTCTCCTTGTAGAACAGCGGGTTGTCCACGCCCGCATAGCCGGAGGCCATGCTGCGCTTCATGACGATCGAGGTCTTGGCCTTCCAGACTTCGAGCACCGGCATACCGGCAATCGGGCTGCTGGGGTCGTCCTGGGCACCGGGGTTGACGATGTCGTTGGCGCCAATCACCATCACCACGTCTGTTTTCGGGAAGTCGTCGTTCAACTCATCCATCTCGAACACGATGTCGTAAGGCACCTTGGCCTCGGCCAGCAACACGTTCATGTGGCCCGGCATGCGTCCGGCCACCGGGTGAATGCCAAAGCGCACATTGACACCTTTTTCACGCAGGTGCCTGGTGATCTCGAACACCGTGTGCTGGGCCTGCGCCACCGCCATGCCATAGCCCGGAACAATGACCACGCTCTTGGCCTCGCGCAGCAGCTCGGCAGTCTCCGGGGCACTGATCGGGGTGACCTCGCCGGCGGGTTGCGCGCCGTCACCGGCTGGTTTCGGTGCGGCACTGGCGGTGCCAAAGCCGCCAGCAATCACGCTGATGAAACTGCGCGCCATGGCCTTGCACATGATGTAGGACAGGATCGCGCCGCTGGAGCCGACCAAAGCACCGGTGACGATCAGCAAGTCGTTGGACAGCATGAAACCGGTGGCAGCCGCAGCCCAGCCCGAATAGCTGTTGAGCATGGACACCACCACCGGCATGTCAGCGCCGCCAATGGCCATCACCATGTGAATGCCAAACAGCAGGGCGATCACGGTCATCACAATCAAGGGCAACATGCCGTCGGCGATGGTGTGGGCGTTGACGAACTCGCGACCAAACCAGATCACCACCAGCAGCCCGGTCAGGTTCAGCCAATGGCGCCCCGGCAACAGCAGCGGGTTGCCACTGATGCGCCCGGAGAGCTTGCCAAACGCCACAACGGAGCCAGAAAAAGTCACCGCACCAATCAGGATGCCAATATAAATTTCGATCTTGTGGATCGACTCTTCAGCGGAGGTCAAGGGGGTGCTCTGGCCATCGACCCAGTGGAACGACGCCGTCGGATCGATGAAGGTGGCAATACCCACCAGCATCGCTGCCAAACCCACCATGCTGTGCATCAAGGCGACCAGCTCTGGCATTTGCGTCATCTGCACCGTGCGCGCCGCGTACAACCCGACACTGCCGCCCACCAGCATGGCGCCGACGATCCAGGGCAGACCGGCCCAGGTCACCTGCGGACCAAACACCGTGGCCAGCACCGCCAGCGTCATGCCGATCATGCCGTAGAGGTTGCCGCGCAAGGCGGTTTGCTGGTTGGACAGGCCGCCCAGGCTCAGAATAAACAGTATGGTTGCGCCGATGTATGCAACCGTGGCCAGACTTGAAGACATAGGTATCTCTTTTCTTAATCGGTCGAGGACAGAGCTGAAGATCTGTCCCCGAAGTCGTTACTTTCGGAACATGGCCAGCATGCGCTGGGTGACGGCAAAGCCGCCGAACATGTTGATGGCGGTGAGGACGATCGCCGCGGCAGCCACCCAGCTGATCAGGTCGTTGGGTCGATCAGCGGCGTTGGCCCAGGGCGAGACCTGCACCAGGGCGCCGATGGCAATGATGCTGCTGATCGCGTTGGTCACGCTCATGAGCGGTGTGTGTAATGCCGGCTTGACGTTCCAGACCACCATGTAGCCGACAAAGCAGGCCAGCACGAACACCGTGAAGTGCGACAGAAATGCCGGTGGCGCGCTTGAGCCAATCAGCCAGAACAACGCGGCAGCCACGCCGAACATGATGGCCAGCTTGCTGCCGGCCATCGGCTCGGCGTCACCACCACCATGGCCATGCGCCTTTTTGGCGGCGGGCGCGGCGGCGGCCGGCTTGGCGGCTGGCGCGGGTGGCAGCTTGGGTGCCGGGGCGGGCCAGGTGACTTCGCCTTCCTTGATGACGGTCAGGCCGCGAATGGCGTCGTCTTCCATGTTGACGTTGACAACGCCATCCTTGGTCTTGCACAACTCCTCGGCCAGCCGAAACAGGTTGCTGGCGTACAGCGTCGACGACTGCTTGGCCAGCCGGCTGACCAGGTCGGTGTAGCCGACGATGGTCACGCCGTGCTTGACCACCGCCTGGCCGGGCTCGGTCAGCTCGCAGTTGCCGCCCTGCTCGGCGGCCATGTCGACGATGACACTGCCCGGCTTCATGCTCCTGACCATCTCGGCGGTGATCAGCTTGGGCGCGGGCTTGCCGGGAATGAGCGCGGTGGTGATGATGATGTCGACCTCACGGGCCTGCTTGGCGTACATCTCGCGCTGGGCCTGCTGAAAGCCCTCGCTCATGACCTTGGCGTAGCCGCCGCCGCCGGAGCCTTCCTCTTCAAAATCAACCTTGACGAATTCGCCACCGAGGGACACCACCTGGTCAGCCACTTCGGCACGGGTGTCGTTGGCGCGCACAATGGCGCCCAGCCCGGCCGCCGTGCCAATGGCCGCCAGACCGGCAACCCCGGCACCGGCAATGAACACCTTGGCCGGCGGCACCTTGCCCGCGGCCGTGATCTGGCCGTTGAAGAAGCGGCCAAAGGCATTGGCGGCCTCAATCACGGCACGGTAGCCGGCAACACCCGCCTGCGAGGTCAGGGCGTCCATCTTCTGGGCCCGGCTGAGCATGCGCGGCAGCGCGTCGATGGCCAGCACGGTCACTTCTTTGGCGGCGAGCTGCTGCATCAGGTCGGGGTTTTGCGCGGGCCAGACGAAGCCGATCAGGATTTGCCCTGCGCGCATCAGCGCGACTTCATCGGCGGTGGGGGGTCGCACCTTGAACACGATGTCGGAGCCTGACCACAAGGCGGCGGCCGAGTCGACCACGGTGGCGCCTGCGGCGCGGTAGGTGTCGTCGGAGCAATTTGCCGCATCACCCGCACCGGATTCGACGGCGACGGAGAAACCCAGCTTGATGAGTTTTTCAACCACCTCCGGTACCGTTGCGACGCGCTTTTCTTCGGGAAAAATTTCTCGCGGGACGCCGATTCGCTGCGCAGTTTTTATTGATGGCGTGGGGGATGGATCGGCAGGTTTGTCCGATAAGCCTTGAGTGGTGGCACCAGCTTGCATGAAGCGTCTCCTCGTTTGATTATGGTCAGGTTCAAGCTAACCGCGCGAGCTTACATCAGTTTTTTCCATTTATTTGAATGCAACAAACCTACACTTTGATGCATCTCAAACTTTTGAGTCGCGCGCAGGCGACGGGCAAATCTGCATTTTGCCGATAATCAAAGCATGAGCATCCGATGGAAACCCAGCGCCACAGTGGCCGCAATCATTGAACAAAACGGCAAATTTCTGCTGGTTGAAGAGCACACCCCGGAGGGCTTGCGCCTGAATAACCCAGCCGGCCACCTCGACGAGGGCGAGCGCCTGGAGGACGGCTGTGCGCGCGAGGCGCTTGAAGAAACCATGCATCTTTTTACACCCACGCATTTGCTCGGCGTCTACATGTCACGCTTTCAACGCCCGGCCACCGCCGACCAGGACCATGAGGACATCACCTACCTGCGTTTTGCGTTTTGCGGCACGCTGGGAGCCATGCAGGCGGGGCGCAGCCTGGACACGGGCATTGTGCGCACCCTGTGGCTGAGCCCGGACGAGATTCGCGCCAGTTCTGCGCGCCACCGCAGTCCGCTCGTCATCCAGTGCATGGAGGACTATTTGCGGGGCCAGCGTTATCCGCTGTCGCTGATTCATACCGACGCCGGCGTGATCGACCTGCAGCCCGTCGCCGGCGATGGCAGAGCATGAGCGGCACAACAAAGCGGCAGCGCGTGGTGGTGGGATTGAGCGGCGGCGTGGACTCTGCCGTGACCGCCTGGCTGCTCAAGCAGCAGGGCCATGAGGTGATCGGCATCTTCATGAAGAACTGGGAGGGCGATGACGACAGCGAGTTCTGTTCCTCCAACATCGATTTTGTCGATGCCGCCGCCGTGGCTGATGTGATCGGCATCGAGATCGAGCACGTCAACTTTGCCGCCGAGTACAAGGACCGGGTGTTTGCCGAGTTTTTGCGCGAGTACAGCGCCGGGCGCACGCCCAACCCCGACATTTTGTGCAACGCCGAGATCAAGTTCAAGGCCTTTCTCGACCACGCCATGCGCCTCGGGGCCGGAAAAATTGCCACCGGCCATTACGCGCGTGTGCGCGTCAATGCGGGCACCGGCTGCCATGAACTGCTCAAGGGGCTGGACCCGGCCAAGGATCAAAGCTACTTTTTGCACCGGCTCAACCAGAAGCAATTGGCCAACACCTGGTTTCCTGTGGGCGAATTGCTGAAAACCGAGGTGCGCCGCATCGCGCTGGAAATTGGCCTGCCCAACGCCAAAAAGAAAGACTCCACCGGCATCTGCTTCATTGGCGAGCGGCCGTTTCGTGAATTCCTGAACCGCTTTATTGCCAAGGAGCCCGGCCCGATCAGGAGCGACAAGGGTCACGTCATTGGCGAGCATGTGGGATTGAGTTTTTACACGCTGGGGCAGCGGCAGGGCCTGGGCATTGGCGGCCTCAAAGCCAAAGGGGCGCAGCGCGGTGGCGGTGACCACGCACCCTGGTTTGTGGCGCGCAAGGACATGGCAAGCAACACGCTTTGGGTGGTGCAGGGCCATGAGCACCCGTGGCTGCTGTCAAACGAACTCACGGCGCAGGATGCCAGTTGGGTCGCGGGCCAGCCGCCTGTTGCCACAGCGCTGGCCGCCAAAACCCGTTACCGCCAGTTGGATGCGCCCTGCCGCCTGAGCGTTCATGCGGCTGACGCCTTCAGTCTGCAATTTTCTGAGCCGCAATGGGCCGTCACGCCCGGCCAGTCTGCCGTGCTGTATGACGGCGAAGTCTGCCTGGGCGGCGGCGTGATCTCAGGCTAACCCAGGCGCGAAAGCAGGCTTTCCATGTCTTTGAGCATGGTGTCCATATTTTCCTTTTGCGCCGCGTCAGGCTCGACGCAAGTGGCCAGTTCTTGCGCCATGAAGCACATCGTCATGCGAAGGTAGGTGCTGTCGAGCGCCTTGCGCACGGCCGAGAACTGCTGGCCGATCTTCAGGCAGCTTTCGCCCTCTTCGATCATGCGCTGCACGCCTCGGATCTGGCCCTCGGCGCGCCGCAAGCGGTTCAGCACCTCGGTGCGGGCGGCTTCGTTGGTCAAGACGGTCATGCGCGGCTCCCAGGGTCAAGTGTTGGCACTTAGTTGGCGCAGCCAACTTTTGACTCAGGCACACCCAGCTTTTTCAGGATGATGCCCAGCGGACAAAAATTGGTGAAGCCGGATTGAAACAGATTGGCGCCCACAAAAGCGGTAAAGGCCAGCGCCCACTTGCTCACAAACAGCGGGCTGCCTTCGACCCCCAAAGCCAGGGAAATCATGATGAACAGGCCGGCAAAGACCAAGATGTAACGTTGAACGGTCATGGTAAAAACTCCTTTGATTACTTGTTGAGACGATTGATGCCGAGCAAACCCATGATGTATTTTTCATAGATGGGCTCGGAGGTGCCTTTTTTCAGCTTGCGCATGAAATACTTTTCGTAGGCAATTTTGGCCAGGTGCACCCACTTGCCTTTCTTGAACCAGTTCACATTGCGCGGGGGAATTTGCGGCAGGGCCACAAAGGCCGCGCCGGTGTCGCCCATGTCGGCCAGGCACACAGCGTTCCAGGTGCCCTTGGCCGTGGCCGGCTTGCCCGCCAGGTCGTCGGCGATGTTGTGGCAGATGGCGGTCATCATGCTTTCAATCATGTAGCCAGTTTTGGGGCAACCGGTCGGTACCGGCGTGACTTCCACCGGCGGAATGGCCACGCATACCCCGGCCGAATAAATGTTGCGGTAGGCCTTGCTGCGCTGGAACTCGTCAATCAGAACCATGCCGCGCGGGTTGCACAAATTGGGTACCGCCGCCACGGCATCCACCCCCTTGAAGGCCGGCAGCATCATCGACAGCTTGAACGGCACTTCGTGGTCCTTGAGCGCGTTGCCCTGGTCATCGAGTTGCGTGGTGAACAATTTACCCGCCTCGACCTTGGTGGTTTTGGCGTTGGTGATCCACTTGACGTCACGGTTGCGAAACTCGGACTCCAGCATCGACTTGCTGTCACCCACGCCCCCCAGCCCGAGATGGCCGATATAGGGCTCGCTGGTGACGTAGGTGATGGGCACCTTGTTGCGCAGTTTGCGGCGACGCAAGTCGGTGTCAAGAATCATTGTGAACTCGTACGCCGGGCCAAAGCAGCTCGCACCCGGCATGGCACCGACCACGATCGGGCCAGGGTTCTTTAAAAATTCTTCGTAGTCGGCAAAGAAGGCCTGCGCGTGATCCACATGGCAAATGGAATGGGTAAAACCGCCGCCACCCGACTTTGCCGGGCCAGCACCCGCCACCTCGTCAAAGGCCAGCTTGGGGCCGGTGGCGATCAGCAGATAGTCGTAATCCAGTGTCTCACCGTCCAGCAAGGTCAGTTTGCTGGCATCGGCGTCGATGTGGGTAACCGCCTTGCCAATGAAGCCGATCTTTTTGCGCGCCAGATAGGGCGCAATCGGCAGGGTGACGGCCTCTCGCTCGCGCCAGCCCACCGCAACCCACGGGTTGCTGGGCACAAACTGAAAGTAGTCGGTGCTGTTGACCACCGTGATGCGATGCTCCGGGGGCAGCATTTCCCGCAGTTCGTAGGCGGCTGGCATGCCGCCGATCCCTGCACCCATGATGACGATGTGAGCCATGTCCTGTCTCCTGAATAGTTAACGTTAATGAGTCTTGCCAAGCACAACCGGCGCATCTGTGCGCGCCTCCATACGGCGCCGGTACAGCGCGTAATACAACACCGGAATCACCACCAGCGTGAGCAGGGTGGACACCAGAATGCCAAAAATCAGGGAGATCGCGAGCCCGTTGAAAATCGGGTCATCCAGAATGAAGAAGGCACCGATCATGGCCGCCAGCCCGGTCAGGGCGATGGGTTGCGCGCGCACCGCGGCCGACTGCACCACCGCCTCCTTGAACGCCACGCCCTGCGCCACCTGCAGCTCGATAAAGTCCACCAGCAAGATGGAATTGCGCACGATGATGCCCGCCAGCGCGATCATGCCGATCATCGAGGTGGCGGTGAACTGCGCGCCCAGCAGGGCATGGCCCGGCATGACGCCAATGATGGTGAGCGGAATCGGCGCCATGATCACCAGCGGGGTCAGATAGCTCCTGAACTGCGCCACCACCAGCAGGTAGATCAGGATCAGGCCCACACCGTAGGCCGCGCCCATGTCCCGGAAAGTGTCATAGGTGATCTGCCACTCACCGTCCCACTTGATTGAATACTGGCGAAACGGGTCGCTGGGCTGCGAGATCCAATACTCGCCCAGTTCGCCCGTGCCTGGCAACGCCGCCGCCTGCAACTTGTCACGGATGGCAAACAAACCATACAACGGCGAGTCGAGCTTGCCCGCCATGTCACCAAAGACGTAGCTGACCCCCTGCAGATTCTTGGTAAAGAAAGGCTTGTCGATAACACCTGTTTCCACCTGCACCAACTCTGACAAGGGAACCATCTGGCCATTGGCAGCGCGCAAAGGCATGGCCAGAATGGCATCCAGCCCCACCTGGTCGCCCAGCGGCAACTGCAGCCGTACCGGCACCGGGTACTTGGTGTGGCCGTCATGCAAAAAGGCGGCATCCACCCCGCTGAGCGCAATGGCCGCCGTCTGCGCCACCATTGCCACCGGAATCCCCAGGGACTCGGCACGCTGACGGCGCACCCGCAGGTAGGCGCGTGGCGCGTCATCCTTGAGCGAGGTGTCCACGCCCACAATGTCGGGTGTGGCAATAAAGGCTTGCGCCACCCGGCGCGCCAGCGCCTGGCGCCCGGCCTCATCCGGGCCATAAACCTCGGCCACCAGCGGCGACATCACCGGGGGACCTGGCGGCACTTCGACCACCTTGACAAGGGCATGGTGGTGCGCGCCAATTTTCTCCAGCGCCGGTCGCAAGCGCTGGGCAATGGCGTGGCTCTTGTCGCTGCGGTGCTGCTTGTCGACCAGGTTGACCTGCAAGTCGCCCTGCTCGGCATCGGCGCGCAGGTAATACTGGCGCACCAGACCATTGAAAGTGATCGGCGAAGCCGTGCCGGCATAGGCCTGCAGGTTCAGCACCTCGGGTTGCTGCGCCAGATACGCGCCCAGCTCATGCAGGGCGGCGGCGGTGTTTTCAAGCGGCGTGCCGGCCGGCATTTCGACCACCACCTGGAACTCGCTCTTGTTGTCAAAGGGCAGCATCTTGAGCACCACCCACTGCACCAGCGTCAGGCCGACCGACAGCAGCAAGGCCACCAAAATGCCCAAAAACAGCAGCCAGCGCTTTTTGGCACTGTTCAAAAATGGCGTCAGCGCAAAGGTAAACAGTCGCTGCAGTTTGGGGCCCAGCCCGGAGGGCGCCGCCGTGGCATCGCCGTGCTTGTGCTGGGGCATGACCTTGAGCGCCAGCCAGGGCGTCACGGTGAACGCAATGACCAGCGAAATCGCCATGCCCAGGCTGGCGTTGATCGGGATCGGGCTCATGTAGGGGCCCATCAAACCGCTCACAAATGCCATGGGCAGCAAGGCCGCGATCACCGTCAGCGTGGCCAGAATGGTGGGGCCACCCACTTCATCCACGGCGGTCGGAATGATCTCGCGCAGGCTGCGCTCGGGATACAGATTTTGGTGGCGATGGATGTTTTCCACCACCACAATCGCATCATCGACCAGAATGCCGATGGAAAAAATGAGCGCAAACAACGACACCCGGTTCAGCGTGAAGCCCCAGGCCCAGGAGGCAAACAGGGTGGCCATCAGCGTCAGGATCACGGCGACGCCCACAATCACGGCCTCGCGCCGGCCCAGCGCAAAACCCACCAGCAGAATCACCGAGCCGGTGGCAAATGCCAGTTTCTGGATCAGCTTGTTGGCTTTGTCCGCCGCTGTTTCACCGTAGTCCCGGGTGATGGTGGTTTGGATGTTGCCGGGGATCACGGTGTTGCCGAGTTCCTGCACCCGCGCGCGCACCGCGCGCGACACATCCACGGCATTGGTGCCCGGCTTTTTGGTCACCGTCAGGGTCAGCGCCGGATAGACACCACCGGCAGCCACGCCCTCGTCAGCCACCGGCCCGTGCAAGGGCGCAGCCGCCCCTGGCGTGTACCAGACATAGCGCTGCGGCAATTGCGCGCCGGTCTCAATGCGCGCCACTTCCCGCAGGAACACCGGCAGGCCTTTGCTGACGCCCACCACCAGGTCGCCGACATCTTGCGCCGAGCGCAAAAATTCGCCCGTTTCCACGCTCAGCATCTGCCCGCCGGGCACCTGCGAATCGAGCACGGCACCCGAGGGCATGCTGACGTTGGCAGCTGCCAGCGTGGCCTTGAGCGACAGCACATCGACCCCGCGCTCGCGCAGCCGCACCGGATCCAGCCACACATTCACGGCCCGGTCCGGCCCGCCGATGGACTGCACTTCGCGGGTGCCCGGCACACGCTTCAATTCTGCCTCGAGCGTGTTCGCCACCCGCTCCAGGTCGACGGCCGGCAGGGCGTCCTTGCTCCACAAAGTCACCGCCAGCACCGGCACATCGTCAATGCCCTTGGGCTTGACGATGGGCGTGAGTGTGCCGAGTTCGCGCGGCAGCCAGTCCTGGTTGGCGTTGAGCACGTCATACAGGCGCACCAGCGCCTCGGTGCGTGGCACGCCCACCTTGAACTGCACCGTGATCACCGCCAGGCCGGGGCGCGCCACCGAATAGGTGTGTTCAATACCGGCAATCTGGCTGAGCACCTGCTCGGCCGGACGCGCCACCATGTTGTGCACATCCGCGCTGCTGGCCCCTGGGAAAGGAATCAGCACGTTGGCCATGGTGACGTTGATTTGCGGCTCTTCTTCACGTGGCGTCACCAGCACGGCAAACAGGCCCAGCAGCAGCGCCACCAAGGCCAGCAAGGGCGTGATGGCGTTGAGCTTGAAAGCCCGCGCCATGCGCCCTGAAATACCCAATGGGGAATTGTTCGACATGCTCATCTCACTTTGCCGCGCTGGCGGCGGGCTGGGCTCCTGCCAGGCCGCCGCGCACCGGCTCCAGCGCCACCCGGTCGGCTTCGCTCAGGCCGGCCAGCACTTCAATGCCTTGCGCGCCGTGCTCGGCACCCAGGCGAATCGCCTTGAGTGCAAAACCCTGGCCCGACACCACATACACGGCGGTCAGTTCGCCGCGGCGCAGCACCGCCGCCGCAGGAATCAGCAAACGCTGCGACTGGCCGGCGGCAAAGCGCACCCGCACCTGCTGCCCCGGCAGCAAGCCGCTGGCGGCGCTGGCAGGCAATTCGAGTCGCCACTCAATGGTCTGCGACACCGCATCTGCCGTTGGCAAATGGCTGCTCTGGCTGGGCCGGATCCATTGCGGCGACCCGTCTGCCGCGCGCACCTGCACCTCCACCAGGGCGCTGCCCTGCACCAGTGCCGAGCGGGAAACCGGCACCTGCACGACGGCCCGCAAGGGCAGGGGCGCATACAGCGTCAACAACGGCGTGCCCGGAACAGCCAGGTCACCCGCCTCAGAGAGCGTTTGCAGCACAAAGGCATCAAACGGCGCCGTCACCCGGGTAAAACCCTGCGACAAACCCGACAGCTTTTCACCCGCGCTGGCCTGGTCGCGGCCCGCTTGCGCTGATTTGAGCTGGGCATCGGCCGTGTCCATGGCCGCCTTGCTGACAAAGCCCTGGGCCAGCAGCTCGCGAGTGCGGTCAAAGTTGGCCTGCGCGTTGCGCAGTTCGGCCTGCGCCTGGGCGGCCTGCGCCCGGCTGCGCTGCACGCCGGTCTGGGTTTCACTGTCGTCGATGGTGGCCAGCAACTGCCCGGCACGCACCGGGTCACCCGCCTTGACGGCGAGCGTGACAATGCGGCCCGAGGCCTGCGCCGACACCGTGCTTTGCTTGACCGGCTGCACCACGCCATCCATCTCAAACCCGCTGCCCACGGCGGCAAGCTTCACCGCCGCCACAGGCACCTGCGGCGGCGTCTGGGCGTTCAAGGGCGGCACTGCCAGGGCCATGAGAGCAACCAATGCACCCAATAAAAAAGACTGTCGCATAAAGCTTCCTTCAAGATACTCCGGTTAGTATATTTGAATACCCCCACCAGTACTTGAGAAAACGCAATAAACCATAAAAAATCCCCGGAAAATCAAAGACCTTCCGGGGATTTTCGGGATCGGGTTGTCGGGTCTAAAACGGAATGTCGTCGTCCATGTCATCAAAACCGCTGGGCGGCCGCGCCGCAGGGGCTGCGGATGCGGCCGCGCGCGCTGGCGCCGCCGCCGGTCGTGCCGGCGCGGCTGCCGGGCGTCCGTAGCCGCCGTCATCGTCGCCATGGCTGGGCTCGCCCATACCCTGGCGACTGCCAAGCATTTGCATTTGGTCGGCGCGGATTTCGGTAGTGTATTTTTCTACGCCGTCCTTGTCGGTCCACTTGCGAGTGCGCAAGCTGCCCTCAACGTAAATTTGCGCGCCCTTGCGCAGGTATTGCTCCACAATTTCCGCCAGCCGACCATTGAAAACGATGCGATGCCATTCGGTGGCTTCTCGCATCTCATTGCTTTGCTTGTCTTTCCATTTGTCGGTGGTGGCAATGGTGACGTTGGCCACGCGGTCGCCATTGGGGAAAGACCGCACTTCCGGATCACGTCCGAGGTTGCCCACAAGAATCACTTTATTGACAGATGCCATGCTTGCTCCTTTGAATGTTGCGGCGCACCAGACCTGCACCGGGCGGACGAACCGCGATGTTTCAGTTTAGCCGCCTTTTGCCGGTTTTCAATGACCACGCCCGGCCTGTGTCTGCATCGGCCATGCCACCAGCAGCCACGCCAGCATCAACCCCGCACACACCGCAAACAGGCTGTTGGCGCCACCATGCTTCATGAGCCAGCCGCCACCCATGCCGCCGGCAAAAAAGCCCAGCGACTGCAAGGTGTTGTAGACGCCAATGGCGGCGCCACGACTCTCAGCGGGCGCCACGCGGGTCACGATACTGGGCTGGCTGGCCTCCAGCACATTGAAGCCATAGAAAAACACAAACAACAGGGTTCCCAGCAGTGCAACGCCCGGCATCGCGTCCACCTGCGTCCACAGCCCGGCCAGCACCAGAACAATCAAGCCGATTGAGGTCAAAAACACAGCGCGCAGGTAACCCCGCCTTTCCAGTTGGAACAGGCTGCCGCCCATCACCACAAACGAGCCCAGCACTGCGGGCAAGTACACCTGCCAATGGTCCTGGCGCGCCAATCCGGCCTGCACCAGCATGGCCGGCAGGGCCAGCCACATGGCCAACTGCACCGCGTGCAGCACAAAAACACCAAAATTCAGCCGCAGCAATGCCGCCGAATGCAGCACATCGGCCAGGCGCCCGCGCGGCAAGTTCTTGTGTTGCACGGGCTCTGCGGGCACCCACCAGATCACCGCCGCCACACCCAGCAGCGCCAGCGCCCCGGTCAGGGCAAAAATACCCACCAGCCCGATCCAGCCCGCCAACACCGGCGCGGCCACCAGCGACAGGGCAAACATCAAACCGATGCTGGCCCCCACCATTGCCATTGACTTGGTGCGCACGATGTCGCGGGTTTGATCCGCCAGCAGCGCCGTCACAGCTGCCGACACGGCGCCCGCCCCCTGCACGGCACGGCCAATGGCCAGCCAGGTGAGCGACGGCGCCCACGCCGCCAGCAGGCTGCCGACGGCAAACACCAGCAGGCCAAAGACAATCACGGGTTTGCGGCCCAACCGGTCTGATGCCAGGCCATATAAAAACTGCAGCATGGCCTGCGTCAGGCCATAGATGCCCATGGTCAGCCCGACCATGGCCGCGTCGTCGCCACCGGGGTAACGTGCCGCCTCGATGGCAAACACCGGCAAAATCAAAAACAGCCCCAGCATGCGCAAGGCAAATATGGAGGCCAGGGAAAAGCTGGCGCGCCGCTCCAGCGCCGTCATGGCGGTCGCGGTTTTGGCGCTGGCAGACGCCAGTGGCGCGTTCACATCTGACAAGGGCTTCTCCGAAATCACAAGCTCAACCCGATGGGCTGGAAGCCGTGCATTGTCCCTGATTATGGGCAAATGCCTGGCCGACCCACAGCCGCATGAAATCAGTCGGGTGATGCGCTTTGCGGAGGTCAAGGCGGAGTCCGCGCAGCGGACGGGGGACACGTAGCAAAGCGCATCGCCCGGCTGATTGGGACGGCGCCCTGGCCGCCCAAGGCCGGCCGGACGCCGCCATTGGCTATCATGGCGGGTTGTCCGGTGCATTCCTGCCGTATTTTTTGAGCCCCCTTACCTTGAACACTTCTCATGTCGGCACCCTGCCCCCCCAAAACGAGGGCAAATATCTGGGCACAGCGCTGCAGGCGCAAAAGATCAGCATCCGCGGCGCGCGCACCCACAACCTGAAAAACATCGACCTCGACATTCCGCGCAACCAGCTGGTGGTGATCACCGGCTTGAGCGGCTCGGGCAAGTCCAGCCTGGCCTTTGACACGCTGTATGCCGAGGGCCAGCGGCGTTATGTGGAAAGCCTTTCCACCTACGCACGCCAGTTTTTGCAGCTGATGGACAAGCCCGACGTGGACGTGATTGA
This sequence comes from Rhodoferax sp., assembly GCF_011391645.1. Classification (GTDB taxonomy): domain Bacteria; phylum Pseudomonadota; class Gammaproteobacteria; order Burkholderiales; family Burkholderiaceae_C; genus Rhodoferax. Next base: position 29,749 of record NZ_JAABQC010000015.1, read on the forward strand.
GGGCCTGTCGCCGGCCATCTCGATCGAGCAAAAAGCCACCAGCCATAACCCGCGCTCCACCGTGGGCACGGTCACCGAGATTCATGACTACTTGCGCCTGCTGTTTGCCCGCGCCGGCACGCCCTACTGCCCTGAGCACAGCCTGCCCCTGCAGTCGCAAACGGTAAGCCAGATGGTGGACGCGGTGCTGGCCTTGCCCGCAGACACCCGGCTGATGATTCTGGCGCCCATTGCGCGTGAGAAAAAGGGCGAGTTTCTGGATGTGTTTGCCGACATGCAGGCGCAAGGTTATGTGCGCTTTCGGGTCAACGGCCAAACTTTTGATTTTGACCAGTTGCCGGCGCTCAAGAAAACCGAGAAGCACGACATCGACATCGTGATTGACCGCATCAAGGTGCGCCACCCCGAGCTTGACCCCGGCGCAGATCGCACAGATTACGACAACCTCAAGCAGCGTCTGGCCGAGAGTTTTGAGGCCGCTCTGCGGGTCGCCAACGGCCGCGCCATTGCCCTTGAAATGGACGGCGCGGCAGAGCACCTGTTCAACGCCAAGTTTGCCTGCCCGGTCTGCAGCTACTCGATTGCCGAGTTGGAGCCGCGCCTGTTCTCATTCAACTCGCCGGTGGGCGCCTGCCCCAGCTGCGACGGCCTGGGCCTGCAGGAGTTTTTTGACCCGGCACGGGTGGTGGCCTTCCCCAGCTTGAGTCTGGCCAGCGGTGCCATCAAGGGCTGGGACCGGCGCAATGCCTACTACTTTGCCATGCTGGAAAGCCTGGCTGAGCACTACAAGTTTGACATTGAGCAGGCGTTCGAGTCCTTGCCCGAACCCGTGCAACAGGCGGTTCTGCAAGGCTCGGGGCTGGAGGAAATCAAGTTCAGCTATGTCATGGACTCGGGCACATCCAGCGGCAAAAAGGTGAGCAAACGGCACCCGTTCGAGGGCATCATCCCCAACATGCAGCGGCGCTACCGCGAGACCGACTCGGCGGTGGTGCGCGAAGACCTGGCGCGCCTGCGCAGCATCCAGCCCTGCCCCGACTGCGCGGGCAGCCGCCTCAAGCGCGAGGCGCGCCACGTCCGGATTGGCGAAGGCGCGCAGTCACGCGCGATCTTCGAGCTCAGTCACTACACGCTGGCCGAGTGTTTCGCCTACTTCAAAACGCTCACCATGCACGGCGCCAAGGGCGACATTGCCGCCAAAGTGGTGCGCGAGATCAGCCTGCGCCTGAAGTTTTTGAACGATGTGGGCCTGACCTACCTGAGCCTGGACCGCAGCGCCGAAACCCTGAGCGGGGGCGAATCCCAACGCATTCGCCTGGCCAGCCAGATTGGCTCCGGCCTTACTGGCGTGATGTATGTGCTGGATGAACCCAGCATCGGCCTGCACCAGCGCGACAACGACCGCCTGATCGACACCCTGAAGCACCTGCGCGACATTGGCAACAGCGTGCTGGTGGTGGAGCACGATGAAGACATGATGCGCGCCGCCGACCACATCATCGACATGGGTCCGGGTGCCGGCCTGCACGGCGGGCGCGTGATGGCGCAGGGCAACTTTGACCAGGTCAAGGCCACGCCCGGCTCACTCACCGGCCAGTACCTGAGCGGCGCGCGCAGCATCGCCGTGCCCAAACACCGCACCGCCTGGCTGCCCACACAGGCGCCCAAACCATTCAACAAAGGCAAGACCAGCCGCTTCGCGCCCAGCCCGGCAGCGCTCAAACGGGCCGAGCGCGAGGCGCAGCACAACGCCACGCTGGGCGAGTTGCAGGCGCTCAAGGTGATGGGCGCCAGCGGCCACAACCTCAAGAATGTGGATGTCGCTTTTCCGGTGGGCCTGCTGACCTGCGTCACCGGCGTGTCAGGCTCGGGCAAATCGACGCTGGTCAACGACACGCTGTACAAGGCGGTGGCGCGCACCATTTACCGCGCCCATGACGAAGCGGCTGAACACTCGGCCATTGAGGGCATCGAGTATTTCGACAAGGTCATCAACGTCGACCAGTCGCCCATTGGCCGCACGCCGCGCAGCAACCCCGCCACCTACACCGGCCTGTTCACACCCATTCGCGAATTGATGGCCGAGGTGCCGACAGCGCGCGAGCGCGGTTACGGCCCGGGGCGCTTCAGCTTCAACGTGGCCGGTGGCCGCTGCGAAGCCTGCGAGGGCGACGGCATGGTGAAGGTGGAGATGCATTTTTTGCCCGATGTATACGTGCCCTGCGACGTGTGCGCGGGCAAGCGCTACAACCGCGAAACACTGGAAGTGCTCTACAAGGGCAAGAACATCGCGCAGATTTTGGACCTCACGGTCGATGTGGCGCATGAATTCTTCAAGGCCGTGCCGACCATCGAGCGCAAGCTGCACACCCTGCTGGATGTCGGCCTGAGTTACATCCGCCTGGGCCAGGCCGCCACCACCTTGTCGGGCGGCGAGGCCCAGCGCGTCAAGCTGGCGCTGGAACTCAGCAAACGCGACACCGGGCGCACGCTCTACATTCTGGACGAGCCCACCACGGGGCTGCACTTTGCCGACATCGACCTGCTGCTGAAGGTGTTGCACCAGTTGCGCGACGCCGGCAACACCATTGTGGTGATCGAGCACAACCTGGACGTGATCAAGACGGCTGACTGGCTGATCGACATGGGTCCCGAAGGCGGCAGCGGCGGCGGCACCGTGGTGGGCGTGGGCACACCCGAGCAACTGGCGGCCAACCCGGCCAGCCACACCGGGCGCTATCTGGCGCGGCTGTTGTAGTCCGGTTGCATCCTGTAGGAGCGGCCTCCAGAATGTCTGGCATGACAGCCAAATGAACTCAATTGGGAATAGACTGTTGCGCGCAGCAACCCGGTATTTCAGGAGACAAAAAAAATGCACACCCAGTTCGATGACCTGCAGGCCACCGGCGCGCGCCGCAACAAGGTGGTCAGCGCGTTTGATGCCGTGCGCCTGATCCACGATGGCGACACCGTGGCCACCGGCGGTTTTGTCGGCATTGGTTTTGCCGAGGAAATTGCCGTGGCGCTGGAAGCCCGCTTTTTGCAAACCTTTGAGGAAACCGGCCAGGGTGCGCCGCAAAACCTCACGCTGGTCTATGCCGCCGGCCAGGGCGACGGCCAGAGCCGGGGCCTGAACCACTTTGGCCATGATGGTCTGGTGCGCCGTGTCATCGGCGGCCACTGGGGGTTGGTGCCCGCGCTGCAGCAATTGGCCGTTGACAACAAGATTGAGGCCTACAACCTGCCCCAGGGCGTGATCACCCACCTGTTTCGCGACATAGCCGCGGGCAAGCCGGGCACGCTCACGCATGTCGGGCTCGACACCTTTGTCGACCCGATCCATGGCGGCGGCAAGATCAACGCCTGCACCCAGGAGGACCTGGTGCGCCGGATGAACATCGACGGCAGGGACTACCTCTTTTACAAGGCGTTCCCGATCCATGTGGGCATCATTCGCGCCACCACCGCCGACCCCGACGGCAACCTGAGCATGGAGCGCGAGGCCCTCACGCTTGAGGCACTGGCCATTGCCATGGCGGCGCGCAACAGCGGCGGCATCGTGATTGCGCAGGTGGAGCGGCTGGCCGAGCGCAACACCCTGCACCCGCGCAGCGTCAAGGTGCCCGGTGTGCTGGTGGACGCGGTGGTGGTGGCCACCAACCCGGCGCACCACATGCAAACCTTCAGCGAGGCCTACAACCCGGCCTACTCCGGCGAGATTCGTGTGCCCGTGGATTTGATCGAGCCCATGGCCTTGAGCGAGCGCAAGGTGATTGCCCGGCGCGCCGCACTGGCGCTCAAGGCCAACAGCGTCGTCAACCTGGGCATTGGCATGCCCGAGGGGGTGGCCACCGTGGCCGCCGAAGAAAAAGTGTTTGACTTGCTGACCCTGACCGCCGAGCCCGGCGTGATTGGCGGCATTCCGGCGGGTGGCCTGAGCTTTGGCGCCGCCATCAACGCGCAGGCGGTGATTGACCAGCCCAGCCAGTTCGACTTTTATGACGGCGGCGGGCTTGACGTGGCGGTGCTCGGGCTGGCCCAGGCCGACGCCGAGGGCAACTTGAACGTCAGCAAATTCGGCCCCAAACTGGCCGGCGCGGGCGGTTTTATCAACATCAGCCAGAACGCCAAAACCGTGGTGTTTGTCGGCACCTTCACCGCGGGCGACCTGCAACTGGGCATTGCCAACGGGCGCCTGCACATTCACAGCGAGGGCACCCAGCACAAGTTTGTCCGGCAAGTGACGCACCGCACCTTCAGCGCGCGCGAATCGCGCCGGCGCGGCCAGCATGTGCTGTATGTCACCGAGCGCTGTGTGTTCCAGCTGGCCGGCACGCCAGACGCCCCGGTGATGGAACTGATCGAGTTGGCGCCCGGCGTGGACCTGGAGCGCGATGTGCTGGCGCAGATGGACTTTTGCCCGCTCATCAGCCCGCAGCTCAAAATGATGGACGCCGCCCTGTTCGCCGACAAACCCATGGGCCTGCGCGTGCGCCTGCTGGCCACGCCGCTGGCCGAGCGGCTGGAGCTCGACACCGCGCACCGGCTGCTGTTCATCAACTTCGAGGGGCTGGCGGTGGACAACATGGACGACATCAACGCCATCAAAGCCCAGGTGACCGCGCTGCTTGAACCGCTGAAAGAACGTGTGGCGGTGGTGGCAAACTACGACAGTTTTACCATCGCACCGGCGCTGATTGATGCCTACACCCTGATGGTGCAGCAGCTCAAACGCCGCTTTTACAGCCGGGTCACGCGTTACGGCACCGGCGGTTTTCTGAAAGCCCGGGCCGCCGCCAGCGGCTCACCAGACCAGACCCTGGATTTAAGCAATATCTGAATCTGAACGCGCCGCCTGCAACAGGGCACGCGTTTTCAGGGCCTCCTGGCGCGCCACCTGCGCAAAGTCGGCGCCGCTGGAGGCATACAAAATGGCGCGCGAAGAATTCACAATGATCGGCGCGTCAGCACGCCAGCCCGCCTTGACGGTGGCCAGGGCATCGCCCCCCTGGGCGCCCACGCCCGGAATCAACAAGGGCAGCGTGGGCGCCAGCGCGCGCACCCGCTCGATCTCGGCCGGGTAAGTGGCGCCCACCACCAGCCCCAGCTGGCCGTTCAGGTTCCACGGCCCCTGCGCCAGTTGCGCAATATGCTCGTACAGCAGGGGCTGGCCCGCCAGGCTGGCCAGGCGCTGGTTCTGAAAATCATCGCCACCCGGGTTGGACGTGCGGCACAGCAAAAAAGCCCCCTTGCCGTGGTACTTCAGGTAAGGCTCAATGCTGTCAAAACCCATGAAAGGCGACAGCGTGACCGCGTCGGCCCCGTAGCGCTCAAAAGCCTCTTTGGCGTATTGCTCGGCGGTGCTGCCAATGTCACCGCGCTTGGCGTCCAGAATGATGGGCACTGCCGGCGCGGCGCGGCGCATGTGCGCCATCAGTTGCTCCAACTGGGCCTCGGCCCGGTTTGCCGCAAAGTAGGCAATCTGCGGCTTGAAGGCGCTCACCAGGTCGGCTGTGGCGTCCACAATGGCGGCACAAAAATCAAAAATCTTGCTGGCATCACCCCGCATGGCGGCAGGGAATTTGGCCGGCTCGGGGTCCAGCCCGACACACAGCAGGGAGCCGTTTTGGCGCTCGGCATTGCGCAACATGTCTAGAAAATTCATGGCGCGATTGTATGAAGCGCGGCCGCCAGCCACGGCCAGCCGTTCAGTGTCCTAAACTGCAGGCCTCACACCTGCTGAATTGCCCCATGCGCTCCAACGAATTCCCCGACAACGACGAAGACAGCCCGTTCACGCCCGCCGAGCGCGCAAGCGCTGCGGCGCGCTCCACCTGGGTCAGCGTGGCCGTGAACCTGGTGCTGAGCATTGCCCAGATTGCGGTTGGCATCGTGGCCAAATCACAAGCCCTGATTGCCGACGGCATCCACACCCTGTCTGACCTGGTGGCCGACTTTGTGGTGCTGTTTGCCAACCACCACAGCCAGAAAGATGCCGACGCAGACCACCCCTACGGCCATCAGCGCTTTGAGACCGCAGCCTCTTTGGTGCTGGGCGTGCTGCTGCTGGTGGTGGGGCTGGGCATGCTGTGGTCAGCCGCTGGCAAGCTGCAAGACCCCGGCTCGATCGCCACCGTGCACATCTCGGCCCTGTGGGTGGCCGGGGCTGCGCTGGTGGGCAAGGAACTGCTGTTTCGCTACATGCTGAACGTTGCCAAAAAGGTCAAGAGCAGCATGCTGGTGGCCAACGCCTGGCACGCCCGCTCGGACGCCGCGTCGTCGCTGGTGGTGGGTCATCGGCAACCTGATGGGCTACCCCATTCTTGACCCGATTGCCGCCGCCATTGTGGGCTTCATGGTGACCCGCATGGGCTGGAATTTTGGCTGGGACGCACTGCACGACCTGATGGACCGCGCCGTTGATGACGTTGAGGTGCAGGCCATTCGCCAGACCCTCATCGACACCCCGGGCATCAGCAATGTGCACGACGTGCGCACCCGCAAAATGGGCGACATGATTGTGGTTGACGCGCACCTGGAGGTGGACGCCGACCTGAGCGTGGAGCAGGGCCACGACATTGCCGTGGCCGCCCGCAACCGGGTGCTGCAACGGCACCGGGTGATCAACATGATGACGCATGTGGACCCCTACAAACGGCCCGACCGGGACCATGAGGCGCCCAGACTGCCGGATTCAGGCAGCAGCGGGGGCGTTTAAAGCCAGCCTACCAAACGCCTGCAGCGGCAGCGACGAACAACATGCTGCGGCGTTTGGCTGGCGATTGAGATACTTGTATCGATCGGAAACGTCAGTCGCGGGCCTTCTTGAAAAATTAATTGGAATCTGACCCCAATTAATCAAGGTCGCTCAGGCAGCCAGCGCCAAAGGTTCAATTTCGGCCTCGATCTGTTGGGCCTTGTCGCGCTCAGCAAGTTTGAGGTCATACATTTGTTGCAGATTCAGCCACGACTGCGCATCGCCACCAAAATATCGCGCCAGCCGCAACGCGGTGTCAGGCGTCACGCCGCGCCGCTCCAGCACAATGTCATTGATCCGTCCGGCGGGCACATGCAACGCCTTTGATAGCGCATTGGCACTCATACCCAATGGCTTCAAATAGTCTTCACGCAGGAACTCACCTGGGTGAATCGCACGCATGCCGTTTTTAATCATCTTGCCCTCCGTGGCACAAAAAAGTCAGTGGTAATCAACAATTTCAACATCACAAGGCCCCTCTGCAGTCCAAACGAAGCAAACGCGCCACTGCTGGTTGATGCGGATGCTGTACTGCCCCTCTCGATCATGCGTTAGCCTTTCAAGATGGTTACCGGGTGGCGACCTTAGAAACTCCAAGGTCATGGCAGCCGCCAGCTGTGTCAACTTGCGCTCAGCGACATCCCGGATATTGGCAAAACGCCTGGACTTGCCTGTTTCAAAAAGCAATTGCGTGTCAGGGCATTTGAAAGACTGAATCATAAGTTATCATCATATACCGCTTGCCGGTAAACAGCAAGTCAGAGCCTTGTCCATGTCAGCAGTAAATAGAACTGTCCGGTTTGATAGCAAATAGATTGTCCGCTTTCTATTGATTAAATGCGATGGCTGCAAAGCAGTGAAGGGCGTAGCCCGAAGCGGCTTTGCAGCCATCGCGCGGTTCATACTGAGGGCCTCAAGCGAGAAGCCGCTGCACCTCCTTGGGCTTGACGGGTAAGCCCTTGGCGTCGTACGCCGCCAACTTGCGTGGTCCATGAAACAGCGCCAGTGTGGCGTCCACATAGCGATGAACTCGCACAGAGGTGCGCACATAGTGGTAGCGATACTCGTCAGCGGGAATCTGCAGAGTCAGGCCTTCAAAGTGCACACAGTTGTCGTTATCGACCTTGCGATCATGTTGCTCACACAGGATGTCGGGCAAGTAGCCATGGATAAAAGGCACATAGGCCGATCCCTCCAAGGTGCTGGCAACAGCAAACTCCCGGTTGTGGGCTGCCCGGTAGACCTGCTCCAAATACAGATTGGCACTGTTCATGTCCGTGATCCCGGCACGGGCGAGTTCCTGCGGTAGTCGCCCCTGGTGCGTCTGAAACGCCCGTTCACTGCGTCCACGGGCCTCGGGCGAGTACGCTGCCACGTGAGAGATACCCAACTGCTTGAGCGCCCGCCCGACCTCGGTCAGATTGACCTTGTCTACCTTGCCGCCTGCCTCAGGGGTGGTGAAGTAATGACTGCCCCGGTCGGTGTACAGACTGGCAAACAAGCCGTAACGCGCAATGGTCTGGCCGATGCCGTGAAAGCTCGATGCCGTCCCCTCCTGATCGCAAAAGAACATGCTGGTGTGTTCGCTGGTTGCATCATCCATGGTGACCACCAGGTCCCATACGGCGTTGGGCACCCAGCGGTGGGTGCTGGCATCCTGGTGGATCATCATGCCTGCCAGGGGCATGCGCTCGCGCTTGATGCGGTGTTTGCCCCGGCGTTTGCTGGCCTTGATCACACCGGCTCCCTGCAGCACGGTCTTGATCCAGCTGTAGCTGCG
>NZ_JAABQC010000150.1 GCF_011391645.1 Rhodoferax sp.
CGAGACGGTGGCTTTGCCGTCTGCAATCTCGACTTTGCTGGCAAAGGTGACCTGGGGCAGGTCGGCAAGTGCTGCGAGCATCTGGCCGGTTTGGTTGCAGTCGTCGTCGATGGCTTGTTTGCCCAGGATGATCAGGCCGGGTTGTTCCTTGTCGACCAGCGCCTTGAGGAGTTTGGCCACCGCCAGCGGTTGCAGTTCTTCTGCGGTTTCCACCAGAACAGCACGGTCGGCGCCGATGGCCATGGCGGTGCGCAGGGTTTCCTGGCACTGGGCCACGCCGCACGAGACCGCGATGATCTCGGTGGCGATGCCTTTTTCTTTCAGGCGCACCGCCTCTTCGATGGCGATTTCATCAAACGGGTTCATGCTCATTTTGACGTTGGCTGTGTCCACACCCGTGTTGTCCGTCTTGACCCGGACCTTCACGTTGTAGTCCACCACACGCTTGACTGCGACCAGGACTTTCATGAGTTTGTTTCCTGAAGAAATGATTTAACTTGTTTTTTTTGCCACCGCAAAATGGCGGTCGTTCATCAAAAAGTGTGACAGGGCAGGTATCAAAACCAGCGCGCCCACCATGTTCCAGATGAACATGAAGGTCAGCAGAATACCCATGTCGGCCTGGAACTTGATCGGCGACCAGGCCCAGGTGACCACGCCAGCAGCCAGCGTGATACCCACCAGCCCCACCACCTTGCCGGTGAATTGCAGGGATTTCTTGTGCGCCGCAGCTAGGCTAAGCCCGCGCCTTTGCTCGGCCAGTTGCACACTGAGCAAGTACAGCGAGTAGTCCACGCCAATGCCCACGCCGAGGGCAATCACGGGCAGGGTGGCCACTTTGACACCCATGCCGAGCCACACCATGAGCGCCTCGGCCAGGATCGACGTGATGGCCAACGGCACCACGGCAACCACCACGGCGCGCCAACTGCGAAAGGTCACGAAACACAGCACGATCACCGCCAGATACACATAGAGCAGCATCTCGCGCCAGGCCTGCCTGACCACGATGTTGGTGGCGGCCTCAATGCCCGAGTTGCCGGCCGCCAGCAAAAACTGGGTGTTCTCGTCGCTGTTAGCCTGGGCAAATTCTTCGGCCGCCTGCACCACCTGGGTCAGCGTCTCGGCCTTGTGGTCTTTGAGGTAAGCAATCACCGGCATCACCGAACAGTCGGTGTTGAACAGATCCGGGTTGTTGACCGATGCCTGCTGCGCCGCATAGTTCAGCGTGTCCTGGTTGCTTGAAATCGTCAGCCACTTGGGGTTGCCCTCGTAAGCACCTGCGGTGATCTGGCGCACGGCATTGGGCAGCGACACCGTGGTCTGCACGCCCGGCAATTGCTGCAGCGTCCAGGCCAGGTTGTCGGCCTTGACCAGGGTTTCATACTTCAGGCAGCCTTCCAGCGGCGTCTTGACGATCACGGCAAATTGATCGCTGGAGAGCTCATAGTTCGAGGTAATGTAGGCGTTGTCCTGGTTGTAGCGCGAGTCGGGGCGAAGCTCGGGTGCGCCCGGGTCGAGGTCACCGATTTTCAGGTTCAGGCTCACCATGAAACCGGCGACTGCAATCAGCGCCGAGAACGCAATAATGCCGATCGCCCAAGGCCGCTCGGTGAATTTGTCAAGCGCAACCCAGACCATGCCGGTCCCCTTGCCGCTGGATTCCTCGCGCTCTTCCTTCAGGCTGCGCTGGGCCGCCACCGGGCTGACGCCAATGTAAGACAGCAGCACGGGCAGCAGGATGAGGTTGGTAAACACCAGAACCGCCACCCCAAAGCTGGCTGTGAGGGCCAGGTCCTGGATGACCGGGATGTCGATCACCATCAGCACCGCAAACCCCACGGCATCCGCCAGCAGGGCAGTCATGCCGGCCAAAAACAGGCGCCTGAAGGTGTAGCGCGCCGCCACCAGCTGGTGCGTGCCGCGGCCCACGTCCTGCATGATGCCGTTCATCTTCTGCGCACCGTGCGAGACGCCAATCGCGAACACCAGGAAAGGCACCAGGATGGAATAAGGGTCGATCTCGAAACCGAGCAGAGCCACAATGCCCAGCTGCCACACCACCGCCACAATCGAGCAGGCAATCAGCAAAAATGTGCTGCGAATGCAGCGGGTGTAGAGGAACAGGATGATGCTGGCAATCACCGCTGCCGCCGCAAAATACGCCATGACCTGCACCAGGCCATCGATCAATTCACCAATCAACTTGGCAAAACCAATGACACGGATCTTGATCGGGCCCGACTCTTTGGCCTCGACGTTCTTTTCAAGTTGCTTGGCAATCTCGTACTTGTCGCGAACACTTTTCTCCAGCCGGTCAGAAAACGCGCGGTAGTCCAGGCGCTCGCCGGTGGTTGGGTCCTTGTCGAGCAGCGGCACAAAAATCATGCTCGATTTCATGTCTTTCGACAGCAAGTCGCGGGCGGCACCTGAGCGGGCCAGGTTGTCACGCATTTGCTGAACGCTATTGGCCGAGCCGTCGTAGTTGTCGGGCATGACCGGGCCGCCCTGAAAACCCTCCTCGGTCACCTCGGTCCAGCGCACGGCGGGTGTCCACAGCGATTTCATCCAGGCGCGGTCCACGCCGGGCATCAAGAACAGCTCGTCGTTGATCTGCTTGAGCACCTCAAGGTATTTGGGGTCAAAAATATCGCCTTCGGTGTTTTCAACCACCACCCGAATGGCATTGCCCAGCCCTCTGAGCTCTTTTTTGTTGTCGAGGTAGTTCTTGATGTACGGCTGGCTCTGCGGAATCATCTTCTCGAAGCTGGCGTTCAGCGTCAGCTTGGTCACCGCAAAGTAACCAAGGATGAACGTCATCAAGGTGCAGATGACCACCATCCACAAACGGTTGTTGAAAATCAGGCGCTCCAGCGCGTTGCCAGACTTGGTGTCAAAGTCCTGCAAATTGCGCACCACCGGCATTGCGTCGAGGTCAGTCGTTCCTATAGACATGTTGTCTCTCTCTTTATCTATTTATTTTTTGTAAATTACTTGATGGCCAGGCTGTGCAGCCCGCGCATGCCACCCATCACCAGCGCATTGCCGGGGGCTTCCAGCAGGGCAGCCGCAGGAACCGGGCGCTCAAGTGCCAACCGGGTAAACGTGCGCCCGTCATCAGAAGACGCCAGCACCTGACCGGCTTGGCTCACCAGCAAAATCCGCCCGTCTGTCGTGACCGTGGCGCCCGTCAGACCCACCGAAATGCCGGTGTCGATTTTTTGCCAGCTGGCGCCACCATCGGCGCTGCGAAAGGCGTTACCGCGCAGGCCGTAAACAATCACCGAGCCGGGTTTGCCGGTGATGCCAAAAAAAGTACCCTGGTAGTCCACGGGTGTTTGCTTGAAACGCTGTGCCGTCTTGTCGAGCTTCAACACCAAGCCCTGCTCGCCGGCCAGATAGAGTTCATCGCCAATGGCGCGAATGGCGTAAATGTGAAGCAGCTTGGGGTTGTCGGAGCGGTCGAACCAGGGCGTCCAGGTTTTGCCGCCGTCAGCGGTCTTGAAGATCATGTTGAACAGGCCAACGATATAACCCGTTGCCTCGTTCTCAAACCACACATCGAGAAAAGGCTTGTCTGGGCCTTCCTCGGCGAAGCGCGCGGCATCGCCCTGTAACTGCGTCAGCATTTCCGGGCTCATGCCCTCTGGGGTGTTGTCTGTGTAATAACTCTGCATCAGCTTGCCGGCAGCGCGCCCGTCAAGCTGCTTGGTCCAGCTGGCACCCGCATCAGCGCTGGT
>NZ_JAABQC010000151.1 GCF_011391645.1 Rhodoferax sp.
CGTGCCGAGCCATTTGCCGATCAAGGTTTCGGCCTGGCCGGCGGCGTAGCTGTTGCTGGTGTCGACCAGGTTGACCCCGGCGTCCAGCGCGGCATCCAGAATCGCCAGGCTCTCAGCCTCGGGCGTCGGGTTGACCAGGTTGTCGGTGCCCAGAACGAGCGATGAAATTTTGAGGCCGGTGCGGCCAAAGGCGCGGTATTGCATGGTGCTATTGGCTGCTGTAGCCCCCGTCGACATAGACCATTGCGCCGGTCATGTAGCTGGCGGCGTCGCTGCACAAAAACAGCGCCACCCGGGCGATCTCCTCAGGCTGGGCCAGGCGCCCCATCGGAACCACGCGTTGCCCCATCTCGTGGGCCTGCAGGTCGGTGAGCGGCGTGGCGCGCCCGGCAGAGCGCAACATCGGTGTGTCGACCTCGCCCGGGCAAACACAGTTCAACCGAACCCCCTCGCGCGCCAGTTCCAGCGCAAAGGTGCGCGTGATCTGGTGCACCGCCCCCTTGCTGCTGGCATAGGCCAGTGCGCCGGGCCCGCCCAACTCGCCCCAGATGCTGCCAAAGTTGACGATGGCGCCGCCGCCTTGGCCGCGCATGTGGCGCGCCGCCGCGCGCGTCATGTAAAACACGCCACCGGCGTTGACGGCCATGGCACGCTGCCATTCCTCGTCGGTGGTGTCCACACCCGTTTTGCGCGCAATGATGCCGGCGGCGTTGACCACCGCATTCAGGCGCCCCGTGCGCTGCATTGCGGCGGTCACTGCCTGGTTGCAAAAGTCGGGCTGGCTCACATCACCCGCCAGCGCTGTGGCGCCAATGGCCAGCGCAGTTTGCTCGGCCAGTGCGGCGTTGGCATCGACGATCAGCACGTCGGCCCCGGCGCGGGCAAACAGGCCGGCCACCTGGGCGCCCATGCCGCTGGCGCCGCCGGTCACCAAAACGGTGAAGTCGCTGAAATCAAACTTGACATTTTTCATGCGCGCCCTTTCTTTGAGGTCTGAATCATGCCCGATTTTGGTGGTGTCAGAATTATTTGCACGCCAGTGGATTGATCTTTGCCGACGGAATTGGTACCGTCAACAGGCGCCCGATTGGTGAAACTTGGCTTGCTCCGCTCAGTCACCCAAGCGCCTCATTTTCAAGGATCATTTCATGTCAATCGGTGAATTTGCCTACGCCAACAACAGCAATCGTTTTCTGGCGGCGCCCGAGTTGGCACAGCAGCCCTTTGCCGTGGTCGGTGTGCCTTTTGACGGCGCGGTGACCAACCGGCCCGGCGCGCGTTTTGGCCCGCAGGCCATTCGCAGCGCCAGTTTGATGCTGTGTGACGGCCTGCACCCGCATTTCGAGGTCACGCCACTGGGGCACCTGGGCGACGGCCATGACATGCGCCTGCCCAACGCTTCGCCGCTGGCCGAGGTGCGCGAACGCATTCAGGCCCAAGCCAGTGCACTCATGGCGCGTCACCACTGCGTCTTTCTGGGTGGCGACCATTCCGTCACTCTGCCGCTGTTACGTGCCGCGCATCAAAAATATGGCGCCTTGGCGATGGTCCACTTTGACGCCCACTGCGACACCTGGGTTGACCACTTTGGCGAGCCCTCGGGTCATGGCACCTGGACCTATGAAGCCATTCAGGAGGGCCTGGTCAGCCCGCAGCACTGCGTGCAAATTGGTTTGCGCTCCAGCGGCAAGCGCGCCGCGCGTGAGTATGTGCAAGACCAAGGCGGTTTGATTTTTACCGGCCGCCAGCTGCGCGGGCTCGACGGCGCGGCGCTGCAACCCGTGGTTGCCCAAATTTTGGCGCGCCTGGGTGAGCGCCCGTGTTACCTGACGCTTGACATTGACTGCCTCGACCCCGCTTTTGCGCCCGGCACCGGCACGCCCGAGCCCGGTGGCATGAGCAGTTCCCAGGTGTTGACCCTGCTGGAAGAATTGGCACCGCTCAACCTGGTCGGCATGGACTGCGTGGAGGTGGCGCCCGCCTACGACCACGCCGAACTCACCAGCAATGCCGCCGCCGCCTTTGTCTGGACCTACCTGTGCGGCCAGATTGCCAAACTTGTCTGAAAGCCCAACTGCATGCTGCTCGACTCCGACACCCAGCTCAACCAGCACAGCTATTACGAAGCCAGCGTCACGCGGGACGCCGTGGCACCGCCTTTGCAAGGCCACATCACTGCTGATGTGCTGATGGTGGGCGCCGGGTATGCCGGTTTGTCGGCCGCCATTGAGCTGGCGCAGCGCGGCTTCAAGGTTGTAGTGCTGGAGGCCGACCGGATTTGTGCCGGCGCTTCCGGGCGCAACGGCGGCCAGGCCCTGGCAGGGTTTGCCAGCGGCCAGGCGCCGTTTGAGCAGCAGCTGGGCAAAGCGCAGGCACAGCTGGCGTGGGATATGTCGATGCAATCGCTGGACCTGATTGACCAGCGCATCAAAGACTTTCAGATTGACTGCGACCGTCAGCACGGCTACCTCCATGTGGCCGACTCGGCGCACAAGGCGAGTGCCCTGGCCGCCGAGATGCAGGCCATGGCGCACTACGGCCTGGTGACCGACTTTGCCACGGGTGCCGACGTGCAACGCCACATTGCCAGCCCGCTCTACCAGGCCTGCGCTTATGAGCGCAAGTCGGGCCACCTGCATCCGCTCAAATACGGCCTGGGGCTGGCGCGCGCCGCCCGCAGCCAGGGCGTGCAGATTTACGAGTATTCAGCCGTCACCAGTTTGCAGCGTGGTAAACAACTCACTGCCAGCACCGCCCAGGGTTCGGTCGCCGCGCCTTTTGGTGTGCTGGCCGGCAACTGCATGCTGGCCGAATACGGCCCCAAGGTGGCTCCAGACATTGCGCCACGCATCATGCCGGTCGGCACTTACATGATCGGCACCGCACCGCTTGACCCGGCACTGTGCCGGCGCCTGATCCCGAGCAATGCGGCGGCGTGTGACAACAATTTTGTGCTGGATTATTTTCGCTTCAGTGCCGACCACCGCATGCTGTTTGGTGGCCGCGTCAGCTACACCACCCGCACGCCTGCCAACCTGCAAGCGCTCATGGCTGCGCGCATGGCCAAGGTGTTCCCGGCGCTGCACGCTGCTTCGGTGGAATTTTTATGGGGCGGCTTTGTCGACATCAGCATGAACCGCGCGCCCGACTTTGGCCGCCTGGGCGACAACTTGTACTACCTGCAGGGTTTCAGCGGCCACGGCGTGGCGCTCACCGGCCTGGCCGGGCAACTGGTGGCACAAGCGGTGGCGGGTCAGGCTGAGAAGTTTGACCTGTTTGCCAAATTGCAGCACCGCCGTTTTCCGGGCGGGCCGCTGTTGCGCATGCCCAGCCTGGTGCTGGGCACGCTGTACCACCGGCTGCGCGATATGCTGTGAGCAGCATGCGATTCTCATTGCCGTTATATGAAGCAGCTAGCTGGTTGGCTTCTGAGCAGCGATTGCGTGGGCGGGCAACAGACTGCTCTCAGTTAGCGCCGTCTGCAATTTGATGTTTATTTCTTGTGGCTTCCGTCACAGAGAGGTTTATTGGCCGATGCTTTGCAACCGCAAAAATAAACGTCTTTGCTTTCTGTTGCACTATATTTAACCGGAGTGAACTCGCCGCCTTTGTGCGATCCATCGCAGAATGGCTGGCTCTTGCTCAACCCGCAGGCGCACCAATAATAGTCTTTGCCTTGCTCCACTTTTGTTGCAAATGGGGCATCTGAGGCGCGCACCGGTGAAGTCATGGCAATC
>NZ_JAABQC010000152.1 GCF_011391645.1 Rhodoferax sp.
TGTGCTCTGACCCCAACTGACTAAGGATGAACAACATGGCAATCATAGAAGTGACAGTCCCGGATATTGGGGACTTTGATGAAGTAACCGTTATTGAATTGATGGTCAAACCCGGTGACACTGTCCGGGCCGAACAAAGCCTGATCACGGTCGAATCTGACAAGGCCTCGATGGAAATCCCGTCGAGCCACGCGGGCGTGGTCAAGGAAATCAAGACAGCTTTGGGCGACAAAGTGAAAAAAGGCTCACTGGTGCTGATGCTCGAAGTTGCCGGCGAGGCCGCTGCGCCAGCACCGGCTCCAGTGGCGGCTACTGCGGCACCCGTTGCGGCACCTGCCGCCGAAACTCCAGCAGCGGCACCCGCTGTCGCAGCGAGTGGCCCGGTTGAGGTGCGCGTGCCCGACATTGGCGACTTCAAGGACGTGACCGTGATCGAGGTGATGGTCAAGGTCGGTGACACCGTCAAGCTGGAACAAAGCCTGATCACCGTCGAATCCGACAAGGCCTCGATGGAAATTCCGTCGAGCGCCGCTGGTGTGATCAAGGAGCTCAAGGTCAAACTCGGCGACAAGGTCAATATAGGCGACCTGCTGGCGATGCTGGAAGGCGCCGCCACAACTGCGGTCGCACCTGCAGCAGCAGCGCCAACACCCGCGTCTGTGCCTGCCCCGGCAGCTTCAGCGCCAGTTGCAACGGCGCCCGCCACAGCGTTGGCCACACCGGCCCACACCCCGACCGCGACCCCGGCGCTGGGTCTGCCCCACGCCTCGCCCTCGGTGCGCAAGTTCGCCCGCGAGCTGGGCGTGCCGCTGGCAGAGGTCAAAGGCAGCGGCTTGAAAGGGCGCATCACCGATGCCGACGTGCAGTCATTCACGCGCTCGGTCATGAGCGGCGCGGTGCAAACCCTGGCCATTTCGGCCCAACAAGCGGCCAAACCCGCTGGCGGCGGTGGTGGCTCCGAACTCGGCCTGATCCCCTGGCCCAAGGTGGACTTTGCCAAGTTCGGCCCGATCGAGCGCAAGGAGATGTCGCGCATCAAGAAGATCAGCGGTGCCAACCTGCTGCGCAACGCCATCATGATTCCGGCAGTGACCAACCATGACGACTGCGACATCACCGACCTGGAGGCCTTCCGGGTCTCGACCAACAAGGAAAACGAGAAGAGCGGTGTCAAGGTCACCATGCTGGCCTTCCTGATCAAGGCCTGCGTGGCTGCACTCAAGAAATATCCCGAGTTCAACAGCAGCCTGGACGGTGACGCGCTGATCTACAAGCAGTATTTCCACATGGGTTTTGCCGCTGACACACCCAACGGCCTGATGGTGCCGGTGATCAAGGATGCTGACAAAAAAGGCATTTTCCAGATCAGCACCGAGATGAGCGAACTGGCCAAGAAGGCGCGCGACGGCAAGCTGAGCCCGGCTGAAATGTCGGGTGCCAGCTTCACCATCAGCAGTCTGGGCGGGATTGGCGGGCGTTATTTCACGCCCATCATCAATGCGCCCGAGGTGGCGATTCTTGGGGTTTGCAAGTCGACCATGGAGCCGGTCTGGGATGGCAAGGCGTTCCAGCCGCGCCTGATGCTGCCTTTGTCGCTCACTTGGGATCACCGCGTGATCGACGGCGCTGCCGCAGCCCGCTTCAACGTCTATCTGGGTCAGATCCTCGGCGATTTCCGAAGGGTGCTGCTCTAAGAGGCTGACTCACCTGTAGGAGTCGCGCCCCCGCGACGAAGGCTGTTTTGAATTCATTCGCGGCGGGGCGCCGCTCCTACAAAGTCACGAGAAAGCCTCTTCCTGGCGAACCTTCAACCTCATTTATTGGAAACCAACATGGCACTCATCGACATCAAGGTACCCGACATTGGCGATTTCGCTGAAGTCACCGTCATCGAACTTCTGGTCAAGCCCGGTGACACCGTCCGGGCCGAGCAAAGCCTGATCACCGTGGAGTCTGACAAGGCCTCCATGGAAATCCCCTGCAGCCACGCTGGCGTGGTCAAGGAAATCAAGATAGCCCTGGGCGACAAGGTGAGCGAGGGCTCCTTGTTGCTGATGCTGGAATCTGCCGACGCAGCTGCGGCCCCGGCAAGCCAGCCTGCACCTGCACCTGCAGCCGCTGCGTCTGCCGCACCACAAGCCGCGGCGACTGCCGTGGCACCCGTCATCGCGCCAGCGGCGGCCACCTTTGCGGGTGCGGCCGACCTCGACTGCGACCTGCTGGTGCTTGGTGCCGGCCCGGGGGGTTACTCGGCCGCGTTCCGCGCCGCCGACCTGGGTCTCAAGGTGATCCTGGTCGAGCGCTATGCCCAGCTTGGCGGTGTCTGCCTGAACGTGGGCTGCATCCCCAGCAAGGCACTGCTGCATGTGGCTGCGGTGATGGACGAAGTGAGTCACCTTGGCGCACTTGGTATTGAATTTGGTCCACCCAAGGTCAATATCGACATGTTGCGGGGTCACAAGGACAAAGTTATCACCAAACTCACCGGCGGCCTTGCCGCCATGGCCAAGATGCGCAAGGTCACCGTGGTGCGCGGATACGGGGTTTTTGTCGGCGCCAACCATGTGGCAGTCGAAGAAACCAGCGGCACGTCGCAAGAGAAAACCGGCAAGACGCAAACCATTGCGTTCAAGAAGTGCATCATTGCCGCCGGCAGTCAGGCCGTGCGCTTGCCCTTCATGCCCGACGACCCGCGCGTGGTCGACAGCACCGGTGCCCTGGCTCTGAAAGAAGTGCCCAAGCGCATGCTGATTCTGGGTGGCGGCATCATCGGCCTGGAAATGGGCACGGTCTACAGCACGCTCGGCGCGCGCCTGGACGTGGTCGAAATGCTGGATGGCCTGATGCAGGGCGCTGACCGCGACCTGGTCAAGATCTGGCAAAAGATGAACGCGCCACGCTTTGACAACATCATGCTCAAGACCAAAACGGTCGGTGCCAAAGCAATGCCTGAGGGTATCGAAGTGACATTTGCCTCGGCCGAGGAGGGCGGCACCGCCCCCGCGCCGCAGGTGTATGACCTGGTGCTGCAAGCTGTGGGCCGCACGCCCAACGGCAAAAAGATTGCCGCCGAGAAAGCCGGTGTGGCTGTCACAGACCGTGGTTTCATCAACGTCGACATCCAGATGCGCACCAATGTGCCGCACATTTTTGCCATTGGCGACATCGTTGGCCAGCCCATGCTGGCGCACAAGGCGGTGCACGAGGCGCATGTGGCAGCTGAAGTGATTGCCGGTGAAATACAAGGCAACAAGGAGCTGGCGGCGGCCGCGTTCAACGCCCGCGTCATCCCGAGCGTGGCCTACACCGACCCCGAAGTGGCCTGGGTGGGCCTCACCGAGGACCAGGCCAAGGCGCAGGGCATCAAGGTCAAAAAGGGTCTGTTCCCCTGGAACGCCTCGGGTCGCGCCATTGCCAATGGCCGTGACGAAGGTGTCACCAAGCTGCTGTTTGACGACAGCCCTGAGGCCCACGGCCACGGCAAGATCCTGGGTGGCGGCATGGTTGGCACCCACGCCGGTGACATGATTGGTGAAGTGGCGCTGGCGATCGAAATGGGCGCCGACGCCATCGACATCGGAAAAACCATTCACCCACATCCCACGCTTGGCGAATCCATTGGCATGGCGGCCGAGGTAGCGCACGGTAGTTGCACGGACTTGCCGCCTGCGCGCAAGTAAACAAGCTGCCAAGCCACCCTGCAAAGCCCGAGCCCTTACCG
>NZ_JAABQC010000153.1 GCF_011391645.1 Rhodoferax sp.
CGTCTTCAGGGCTGGTGGGTGGCTCGCCGCCGCTTCGGCTTTGGCCTGGCAAATCAAGTGCCAGCACGTTCCAGCCGTGGTGTGCCAAGTAGCGCGTTTGCAAAATCCAGATGCTGTGGTCGTGGAGCACGCCGTGAATGAAGATCGCGGTAGGCTTGGCCGCATCGAAGGCTTTGCTGCCGGTGTAGCAGTAGGTGGTGTGGCCGTTGACGGTGATCTTCATGCTGCTTTCTCCGCCGCTTTCAGGGCGCGTTTCAGGTCGTCGATCAGATCATCCGGGTCTTCCAGGCCGATGCTCAGGCGGATCGTGCCCTGGGTGATGCCGCCTGCGGCCAGGGCAGCATCATCCATGCGGAAGTGCGTGGTGCTGGCCGGGTGAATGACCAGGCTGCGGCAATCGCCCACATTGGCCAGGTGGCTGAACAGCTTCAGGCTTTCCACAAAGGCCTTGCCTTGGGCGCGGCTGCCTTTGAGGTCGAAGCTGAAGACTGAACCCGCACCGCGTGGCAGCAGCTTTGCGGCAAGCGCATGGCTGGGGTGGCTCTCAAGCATGGGGTGGCCGACCCGCGCCACAAACGCTTGGCTGGCCAAAAATTCGACCACACGCTGGGTGTTGCTCATGTGCCGTGCCATGCGCAGCGGCAGCGTTTCCATGCCCTGCAAAATGAGCCAGGCTGAGTGCGGGCTAAGGCAGGCGCCAAAGTCGCGCAGGCCTTCTCGCCGCGCCCGCAGCAAAAACGCACCCACAGTGGATTCTTCCGAAAACACCATGTTGTGAAAACCGTCATAGGGCTGGCACAGCTCCGGGAAGCGCCCTGAGGCATCCCAGTCAAAACTGCCGCCATCCACCACCAGCCCGCCGATCACCGTGCCGTGGCCGCTGAGGAACTTGGTGGCCGAGTGGTAGACCAGGTCGGCGCCGTGTTCAAACGGTTTCATGAGCCAGGGCGTGGTCAGGGTCGAATCGACCAGCAACGGCACGCCGGTCTCATGGGCGATGGCTGAAACCGTGGGAATGTCGAGCACGTCAAGCCCCGGGTTGCCCACGGTTTCGCCAAAAAAGAGTTTGGTGTTGGGTCGCACCGCAGCGCGCCAGCCGTCGATGTCGCCGGGCTTGACGAAGGTGGTGTCGATGCCAAAGCGGCGCAGCGTGTAGTGCAGCAGGTTCTGGCTGCCGCCATAAAGCGCGGTGCTGGCCACGATGTGGCTGCCGGCGCCCATCAGCGTGGCAATGCTCAGGTGCAGCGCCGCCTGGCCACTGGCCACCGCAATGGCGCCAATGCCGCCTTCCAGCGCGCTGATGCGCTGCTCCAGCACCGCGTTGGTCGGGTTGCTGATGCGGCTGTAGACATGGCCGGCGCGCTCCAGGTTGAACAGCGACTGGGCGTGGTCGCTACTCTCAAAGACGAACGAAGTGGTGAGGTAGATGGGCACGGCGCGGGCGCCAGTGGCGGGGTCGGGTGCCGCGCCTGCGTGCAGGGCAAGGGTGTCAAAACCGGGGTCTTGGTAACCAGACATGGGTGCCTTTCAGGGTGGCAGGGGGTTTGAGGTCAAGATTTTTAAACAATTCGCCTCAAGCTGATGGAAATTACTAATGGCGTCGGGCGGATTGTGGGCTATATTTGGTTCATCCCTACCGGTCGACGGTCAACCAGTTATTACAAGGAGCACCATGAAAGTCAGTGATATTTTGCGCATCAAAGGCGGCACGCTTTTTACAGTCTCACCCGATGAGTCACTGATCAGCGCGCTCAAGTTGATGGTCGACCGCGATATTGGCTCACTGGTGGTCATGGAACACGGCGAACTGGTGGGCATGCTCACGGTGCGCGAACTCACCCAGGTGCTGGTGAAGACCAACGGTGTGGTTGACAAGATAATTGTGCGCACTGCCATGGACGATTCGCCGCTGACCTGCACCAGCGAAACCGACATGGATGAAGTGCGGCGCATGATGCTGGACCGCCATGCGCGTTACATGCCGGTCATGAACAAGAAAATGTTGATGGGCGTGATCAGCTTTCACGACGTGGCCCGCGCCGTGGTGGACAGCCAGAACTTTGAGAACAAGATGCTCAAGGCCTACATTCACGACTGGCCCGAAGGCCAGGAGCCCGCTGACGCGCCCAAGCTGTAGTTTCAGGGGTTCGCCCGCGCCAAGGTCCGCTCTGGGATAATCTCGCCCCATGAGCGGCAATACCTTTGGAAATCTTTTCGCAGTCACCAACTTTGGTGAATCCCACGGCCCGGCCATTGGCTGCGTGATTGACGGCTGCCCGCCAGGCATGGCGCTGTCGGAGGCTGACATTCAGCCCGACCTGGACCGGCGCCGGCCCGGCACCAGCAAATTTGTCACACAGCGCAACGAACCCGATGCGGTGCAGATTTTGTCGGGTGTCTATGAAGGCAAAACCACCGGCACACCCATTTGCCTGCTGATCAACAACACCGACCAGCGCAGCAAGGACTACGGCAATATCGTTCAAACCTTTCGCCCCGGCCATGCCGACTACGCCTATTTTCAGAAATACGGCATCCGTGACCCGCGCGGCGGTGGCCGCAGCAGCGCGCGCCTCACCGCGCCCATGGTGGCGGCCGGCGCGGTGGCCAAGAAATGGCTGTTTGAGAAATACGGCACGCTGTTTCGCGGCTGCATGACGCAAGTGGGTGAGTTGCCGATTGCCTTTGAGTCGTGGGAGCATGTGCCGCACAACCCGTTTTTTGCGCCGGTGGCCGATGTGTCTGCACTGGAAGCCTATATGGGCGAGTTGCGCAAGGGCGGCGACTCGTGCGGTGCGCGCCTGCGCGTGTCGGCATCGAACGTGCCGGTGGGCCTGGGTGAGCCGCTGTTTGACAAGATGGATGCCGACATTGCCTATGCCATGATGGGCGTCAACGCTGTCAAGGGCGTTGAAATTGGCGCTGGTTTTGCTAGCGTGGCACAACGCGGCAGCACGCATGGCGACTCGCTCACGCCGCAAGGCTTCATGGGTAACAACGCCGGTGGCACGCTGGGTGGCATCACCAGCGGGCAAGACCTGGAGGTGTCGGTGGCCATCAAGCCGACCAGTTCGATCCTGACGCCGCGCGCCTCGATCGACACGGCAGGCCAGCCCACTGAAGTCGTCACCAAGGGCCGCCACGACCCCTGCGTGGGGATTCGCGCCACGCCCATTCTGGAGGCCATGCTGGCGCTGGTGGTGATGGAGCACGCGCTGCGCCAGCGCGCCCAGTGTGGTGATGTGCAGCCGGCGCTGGCGCCCATTGCCGCGCAGGCCTGAAGCCATCACGCCATGAAAACCCCTGAATTGCTGGCGCCGGCTGGCTCTTTGGCCATGCTGGAAACGGCGCTGGCCTTTGGCGCCACGGCCATTTATGCCGGCCAGCCGCGTTACTCACTGCGCGTGCGCAACAACGATTTTGGCGACATCGAGGTGCTTAAAAAAGGCATCGACACGGTGCACGCCAAGGGCGCCAAGTTCTTTCTGGTGTCCAACATCTTTCCGCACGGCAACAAGATCAGGAGCTACATCGACAACATGGCGCCGGTGATTGCGCTCCAGCCCGATGCCATGATCATGTCCGACCCCGGCCTGATCATGATGGTGCGCGAAACTTGGCCCGAGATGGAAATCCATCTGTCGGTGCAGGCCAACACGGTCAATTCTGCTGCCGTCAGGTTCTGGAAAACCGTGGGCATCAGCCGCGTGATTT
>NZ_JAABQC010000154.1 GCF_011391645.1 Rhodoferax sp.
GGGCAGGGCATGAGGGCTGACAGTTTGGGTGGTTGACATCAAAAAGCTCGGCACAAACAGGTGAATGAAACGTCCTGATTATTTCCCGGCTTGGATCAAGCCAGCATTGCCCGCATTTTGATCAAAGTTCTTGCAGGGTCAGGCAAAGGCCGGCGTCAGCATCCCTCCTTAAAATCTGAGGATGCCAAGTTCGCCCCCATCCCTGCTCACGCAAACCATGGAAAGCAGCCGCAACCCGCCGCGCGCCGTGCTGTTTGACGCCTACGGCACGCTGTTCGATGTGTACAGTGTGGCGCAACTGGCCGAGGAACTGTTCCCCGGCCAGGGACAGGCTCTGAGTGTGTTGTGGCGCGACAAGCAGATTGAATACACCCGTCTGGTCACCACCAGCAACCATGGCGCGCACTACCAACCGTTCAGCGTGCTCACCCGTGCCGCGCTGGTGTATGCCATCAAAAAACTGGTGGTCGGCACTGGTGAAACACTGACGCAAGACGCTTTTTTGCTGGAGCACGAGCCCGCCATCGAGATGCTGCTGGCACAGTACCAGCATCTGGACGCCTTTCCGGAAAACCTGGCTGTGCTGCAACAGATCAAGGCCCAGGGCATTCCAGCCGGCATTTTGAGCAATGGTGATGCCGCCATGCTGCACGCTGCCGTGCATTCGGCCGGTTTTGACGGCTTGCTCGATCACGTCATCAGCGTCGACCCGATCCGTAAATTCAAGACCCACCCCGAGGCCTATGCGCTGGGTGAGCAGGCCACCGGCCTTGCGGCGCGCGACATCCTGTTTGTCAGCTGCAACGCCTGGGACGCGCTGGGCGCCACCTGGTATGGCTACACCACGTTGTGGGTGAACCGTTACCATCTGCCTTTTGAAGAGCTTGGCGCCCAGCCCGCCCGAACCAGTGGCGACCTGCGCGCCGTTCCTGAATTTTTCTTTTGATCCTCTTTTTTACTTTTAACTCTGAGAACTACCATCATGACTGATCGCATCACCAAAAACGGCCTGCAAGTTGCCACCAACCTGTGCCAATTCATTGAGACCCAGGTGCTGCCCGGCACCGGCGTGGCGCCGGCTAAATTCTGGAAAGGCT
This sequence comes from Rhodoferax sp., assembly GCF_011391645.1. GTDB lineage: Bacteria > Pseudomonadota > Gammaproteobacteria > Burkholderiales > Burkholderiaceae_C > Rhodoferax. The sequence goes on from NZ_JAABQC010000154.1 coordinate 1,098, forward strand.
TTGGCGCCATCGTGGCCGACCTGGCTCCCAAAAACATCGCCCTGCTGGCCGAGCGCGACCGCCTGCAAACCGAGCTTGACACATGGCACCAGGCCAACCCCGGCCCCATCACTGACATGCCCGCTTACCGTGCGTTTCTGGAAAGCATCGGCTACCTGGTCGAGGCCCCCAAAAAGGCCCGCATCACCACCGCCAACGTCGATGCAGAACTGGCCAAACAGGCCGGCCCGCAACTGGTGGTGCCCATTTTGAACGCGCGTTATGCGCTCAACGCCGCCAACTCGCGCTGGGGCTCTTTGTACGACGCGCTGTATGGCACCGATGTGATCGACGAGGCCAAGGGTTGTGAAAAGGTGGGTAAAAAGGGCGGCTACAACCCCAAGCGCGGCGCCAAGGTGATTGCCTATGCGCGCCATGTGCTTGACCGCTGCGCCCCGCTGCGAAAGGGCTCGCATGCAGACTCGGTGGCCTACAGCGTCAAGGGTGGCAAGCTGGCCATCAAACTGGCCGATGGCAGCAACACCAGCCTGGCGGATGCCAGCCAGTTGGTGGGTTACCAGGGCGAGGCCAAGGCGCCCTCCAGCGTGCTGTTTGAGCACAACGGCCTGCACCTGGACCTGATCATCAACCGCGCCACCACCATTGGCGCCAGCGACCCGGCGGGTGTCTCCGACCTGGTGCTGGAAGCCGCCCTGAGCACCATCCTCGACCTCGAAGACTCGGTGGCCGCCGTGGACGCCGACGACAAGGTGCTGGCCTACAGCAACTGGCTCGGCATCCTGAAAGGCACGCTGACCGAAGAAGTCGCCAAGGGCAGCAAAACCTTTACCCGCGGCCTCAACGCCGACCGCCTGTACACCGCACCCGACGGCAAGAAGCCGGTGCGCCTGCATGGCCGCTCGCTGATGTTCGTGCGCAACGTCGGCCACCTGATGACCAACCCGGCCATTTTGTACACCGACAAGAAAGGCACCGTGCGCGAAATCCCCGAGGGCATTCTGGACGCCGTGGTGACCACAGCAATAGCCATGCACGACCTCGCCAAGACCAAAAAAGACGCCATCCGCAACTCGCGCAAGGGCTCGGTCTACATCGTTAAGCCCAAGATGCACGGCCCCTTTGAAGTGGCCTTTGCCGGCGAACTGTTTGGCCGTGTCGAGGCCATGCTGGGCCTGCCGGACAGCACCGTCAAGCTCGGCATCATGGACGAAGAGCGCCGCACCAGCGTCAACCTGAAAGCCTGTATTGCCGCCGCTGCCAGCCGCGTGGCCTTCATCAACACCGGCTTTTTGGACCGCACCGGCGACGAGATGCACACCGCCATGCAGGCTGGCCCGATGATCCGCAAGGGCGACATGAAGAGCAGCGCCTGGATTGCCGCCTACGAACGCAACAACGTGCTGGTGGGCTTGAAATGCGGCTTGCGCGGCAAGGCGCAAATCGGCAAGGGCATGTGGGCCATGCCCGACCTCATGAAGGCGATGCTGGAGCAAAAAATTGCCCATCCGAAAGCGGGCGCCAACACCGCCTGGGTCCCGAGCCCCACCGGCGCCACACTGCACGCGCTGCACTACCACCAACTGCTGGTGAGCGACGTGCAAAAAGAGCTGGAAAAAATCAGCGCCGACAAAGAGCGCGATGCCCTGCTGACCGGCCTGCTGACCATTCCGGTCACCGCCACGCCAAACTGGAGCGAGGCCGAGAAACAGCAAGAGCTCGACAACAACGCGCAGGGCATTCTGGGCTATGTGGTGCGCTGGGTTGACCAGGGCGTGGGTTGCTCCAAGGTGCCCGACATCCACAACGTCGCCCTCATGGAAGACCGCGCCACGCTGCGTATTTCCAGCCAGCACATGGCCAACTGGCTGCACCACGGCGTCGTCACAGAGGCGCAGGTCAAGGAGACCTTTGAGCGCATGGCCGCCGTGGTCGATGGCCAGAACGCCGGTGACCCGCTGTACCAGCCGATGGCTGGCCACTTCGACACCTCCATGGCGTATCAGGCGGCTTGCGACCTGGTGTTCAAAGGTCTGGCACAGCCCAGCGGCTACACCGAGCCGCTGCTGCACGGCTGGCGGCTGAAGGTGAAGGCGGCGCGGTCCGCTTGAGTTCGCTTAGCTTGATTCCAGAGCACCCGAACCCGGATTCGGGTTCGGCATTGCGCGCCACGCCGCGTCGGGCCGCCATGTGGCTGCCCAGGCGGACATGTTCCCGGCGGGCATGGGCCGGGCAATGCCGTAGCCTTGCGCCAGCTCGCAGCCAAGTTGCAGCAGCGCAGTGCCATGCGCCACCGTTTCCACACCTTCGGCAATCACCTCGCGATTGAAAGCCGCCGCCAGGCCGATCACGCCTTGCAAAATCGTCAGATCATCCGGGTCGTTGAGCATGTCGCGCACAAAGCTCTGGTCAATC
>NZ_JAABQC010000155.1 GCF_011391645.1 Rhodoferax sp.
TATGCGAATGTAGTGATGTGTATTTTGATGAGGTTCACGGCAATGTTCTTTGACAAAGATCAAAGGATTAGGGGAAAACCCCTGATGTCTCTGCTGGCTGGAGATTCTGGCAGTTCGGTATCCAGTGAAGGCCGTTTTCAGACGGCTGAAAGCCTCGCCGGTGAAGCAGAATTCAATCGGTCCAAGTGTTTCGAATTCAAAAAAAAGCCAGCTTGCGCTGGCTTTTTCTGGATGACCAGGTCGAGTTACTTGGCCATGTCTACACCATAGAAGCTGTGGCGGCCGAACGGGCTCAGTTTGAAACCGATGACTTCCTTGCGCACGGGTTTGATCTGCACGGCGTGGGCAATGGTGAACCAGGGCGCCTGTTGCTTGAAGATGACCTGGGCTTGCTCGTAGAGCTTGGCGCGCTCAGCCGGATTGGAAACCACCTTGGCTTTAAGGATCAGGTCTTCAAAAGGCTGGTAGCAGAATTTGGCAACGTTGGAACCGTTCTGCTTGGCCGAACTGCATCCCAGCAGTGTGTTGAGGAAGTTGTCCGGGTCACCGTTGTCACCGGTCCAGCCCAACATGCCCATCTGGTGTTCACCGGCCTGCATGCGCTTGCGGTACTCGCCCCATTCAAAACTCTTGATCTCGGCCTTGATGCCAACCTTGGCCAGATCGGCCTGCATCAGTTCAGCAATCCGCTTGGCATTTGGGTTGTACGGCCGTTGCACCGGCATGGCCCACAGGTCGGTGGTGAAACCGTCCTTCAGGCCCGCTGCAGCCAGAAGTTTTTTGGCTTCTTCGGGGTTGAAAGCATCGTCCTTGATGGACTTGTTGTAGGACCACTGGGTGGGCGGAATCGGGTTGATGGCGGGCACACCGGTGCCCAGGTAGACCGCATCCACAATGGCTTGTTTGTTGATGGCCATATTGACCGCTTTGCGCACGCGCACGTCGTCAAACGGTTTCTTGGTGGTGTTGTAAGCCAGATAGCCAACATTCAAGCCTGGTTGCTCCATCACCACCACATTGGGGTCTTTGCGGATGGCGGGCAGGTCGGCCGGGTTGGGGTAGGGCATGACATGGCATTCACCCTTTTGCAGCTTGGCCCAGCGCACCGAAGCATCGGGCGTGATGGAGAAGATCAGGTCATCGATCTTGGCCTTGCCAGCCCAGTATTGGGGATTGGCCTTGTAGCGGATGAGGGCGTCCTTTTGGTACTGCACCAGCATGAAAGGGCCGGTTCCAACCGGTTCCTGGTCGATTTTCTCGGGCGTGCCAGCCTTCAACATGGCAATCGCATATTCCTTGGACTGAACACCGGCGTATTGCATGGCGAGGTTCGACAGGAAAGGCGCTTCGGGCGCGTTGAGCACGATCTTGACCGTGTAGTCATCGACTTTGTCCACGGATTTCAGCAGCTTGGGCATGCCCATGTCGCCAAAGTAGGCATGGTTGGAACTGGTGACCTTGAAATAAGGGTCATTCTCTTTCCACTGGCGTTCGAACATGAACAAGATATCGTCGGCGTTCATGTCGCGCGATGGTTTGAAGTTCTTGTTGGACTGCCATTTCACGCCTTTGCGCAGCTTGAACACGTATTCAAGGCCATCCTTGGACACGGTCCAGCTTTCAGCCAAGCCAGGCACCACCTTGGTGCCGCCACGTTCGAAATCAACCAGGTTGTCATAAATTTGCTCGGTGGCGTCGAACGAGGTGCCGGTGGTGTTGACGCTGGGCGCAAAATTTTCAGGACTGCCTTCAGAGCAATACACCAGGGTCTTGGCGCCGACCTGCCCCACGGCCAGCAGAGCAGGCAGCGCCAGCGCGCACAGCGCGGTGCGCTTGAGCGCGAACTTGTGGTTTGATTTGATAGCCGTCATCTTGTGGACTCCTACAGGTAAATGCTGCCGGGCAGCGGGTTGATTAAGCGGGTTGGATAAATTGTTCTGCCAAGTGACAAGCCACTTGCCTGCCTGCCAGTTCGCGCAACGCCGGGCGCTCATTGTGGCACTGTGCCGTCACGTGTGGGCAGCGGGTTGAAAAAACGCAGCCGCTCGGCGGATTCAGTGGCGAAGGCAGTTCACCCGTGAGCACGATGCGCTTCTTGGCGGCGCCAGTGCCGACGATGCCAGGGGTTGAAGCCAGCAGCGCCTGTGTGTAGGGGTGCAAAGGCTGCGCAAATATGGTTTTCTTCTCACCCTGCTCCACAGCATGGCCGAGGTACATGACCAGCACGTCGTGGGCAATATGGCGCACCACGCCGAGGTCGTGCGATATGAACAGGTAGGCCAGCCTGAGTTCCTGCTGCAGATCAGCCAGCAGGTTGAGCACCTGGGCTTGGATCGACACATCCAGCGCCGACACCGGCTCGTCGGCCACGATCAGGGCCGGCTTGAGCATCAGCGCGCGGGCAATGGCGATGCGCTGGCGCTGGCCGCCCGAAAACATGTGTGGGTAGCGGTCGTAGTGCTCTGGGCGCAACCCCACCAGCGCCAGCATGGCGCGGGCCTGCTCGGCACGCGTTTTGGCGTCCAGGTTGGTATTGATCTCCAGTGGCGATTCAAGAATGGCGCCAATTTTCTTGCGCGGATTGAGCGAGCCGAACGGGTTTTGAAACACCAGTTGCACCGTGCGCCGCAAGGCGTGGCGCTCGGCGGCGCTGGCTTTCATCACGTCGACACCACCCAATGAAAGTTCGCCCGCGGTGGGGGTTTCGATCAGTGACACCATGCGTGCCAGGGTGGATTTGCCACAACCGGATTCACCCACCACCGCCAGCGTCTTGCCGGGCTGCACGGTGAACGACACGCCGCTGACCGCTTGCAGATGGTCGGCCGGATGCATGAAACCACGGCTGATCTTGTAAACCTGCTTCAGGTCGCGCGCCACCACCACGGGTGCCGAGTCTGTTCCAGTAGCCAAGGTGGACTGGTTCATGTGACCACCTCTTGCAATGGGTAATGGCAGCGCACCCAGCCGCTTTGCCACTCGCGCAGCGCGGGCCGCTCGGCGCGACAGTGGTTGTTGGCGTAGAGGCAGCGCGGCGCAAACAGGCATCCGGTGGGGCGGTCGTACAGTCCGGGCACCATGCCGGGGATGGTTGCCAAGCGGCTGGCGCCGTCACTGCGCTCGGGCATGGCGGCCAGCAGCGCCTCGGTGTAGGGGTGCTGCGGCGACTCAAAAAGGTCAAGCGCGCTGCGGGTTTCCATGATCTGCCCGGCGTACATCACCGCCACGCGCTGCGCCATCTCCGACACCACGCCCATGTTGTGCGTGATCAGCACCAGCGCCATGTTGAGGTCTTTCTGCAGGGTGCGCAACAGGTCGAGAATCTGCGCCTGAATGGTCACGTCGAGCGCGGTGGTGGGTT